>JAFGVI010000137.1 GCA_016938065.1 Deltaproteobacteria bacterium
AGACCTGACTGCCGACCTTGACCGTGTTGAGCGGATTCAAGGTTCCGCTTGCGGAAACCAAAGCCCGCAGATTGCCGCGGGTGATCGGGGCCAGCCGGAATTCCGCCGGTCCGCCGTTACTTGCACCCTTGAAACTCACACCCCAGACCACCGCGCCGCCGAGCAGCACCGCTCCCAGCATAAGCCATATTTTTCGCACCAATACACCTCAAGCAGAAACAGAGAAATCAGCAAAAGAGGCCCGGCAAGAGAACCGGCAAGAGGCCCGGACTGTACGCCCCAATCTATAAAAAATCCATAAAAATCAGAGAATCTCCTGCAAGGCCGCAAGCAGACGTTCGACATTTTCGGAACGGGCGGTATGACCCATTAAACCAAGACGCCAGATCTGCCCGGCCAAAGGCCCCAGCCCGGCGCCGATCTCGATTTTATAGTCGTGCAGCAGCCGCCGGCGCACGGCCGCATCGTCAACCCCGGTCGGAATTTTCACGGCATTGAGCATCGGCAGCCGACAGGAGGCATCGACCAACATTTCCAGACCCATTTTTTCCAGGCCGGATACCAGCAGCTCATGCATCTCCCGATGACGACGATAGACCGCGGCCGGGCCTTCCTGGAGGAGCAAAAACAGCGCCTGATAAAGCCCATAGAGCATATTGATCGGTGCCGTATGGTGATAGGCCCGACTTTTACCCTCCCAGTAACCGGCAATCAGACTCATATCGAGATACCAGTTGGGCACCTTGCGCCTCCGCCCGAGAATGGTCTCTACCGCTCTTTGAGAGAAAGAGACCGGCGCCAGTCCCGGCGGACAGGAGAGACATTTCTGACTGCCGCTGTAGAGAGCATCAATGCCCCATTTATCCATGGCGACTTCCATACCGCCGAGACTCGTTACCGCATCAACCAGATATAGGGTCGCGGAACCCTTGAGCAGGGCTCCGATCTCAGCCACCGGATTACAGACCCCGGTTGAGGTCTCAGCATGAACCACGGCCACCAGTTTATAGGTTTTGCCGGCAAGCTGCTCTTTAACCGCCTCGACCAGAACCGGAGTGCCCCACTCAAACTCGAGGACCTCAACGGCCGCCCCGAGACGGTTGGCGACCTCAGCCATGCGCAGACCGAAAACCCCGTTTTTCAATATCAGTACGGCATCGCCGGGCTCAATCAGGTTGACAAAAACCGCCTCCATCCCGGCCGAACCGGTTCCCGAGAGCGGCATGGTCAGAACGTTTTCCGTCTCCAGCACAGTCTGCAGCTGGACTTTGATCGCGTCCATGATCTTGATGAAATAGGGATCAAGATGACCTAAGGTTTTGCGGCTCAAAGCGGCGTAAACCTCATCACTGACGGCGGAGGGACCCGGCCCCATCAACAGAACTTCTTCAATACCGTTCAACAGATTTTCCATCACACGATTCTCCTTTGCTTTCAGGTTAAAAACGTTCAATCAGTTTATTGATCAGATAGCCGCTCTCGCGAATGGCCTGATCACTGAAGGGACCGAACCATTTGGCAATCTCTTTGAATTCGGCGACGAAACTATCCCGGCCGCCGCCGGTCACCGCCTCCTCAGCGGCCAGAATTTCCAGGTTGTTTTTGCAGCTCTCAAGGTAGTTGCGTAAAAGATCGCGGCGCTCAGGCGTAGCAAAGATAATTTCACTGTAGAGTTCGGGGTCCTGAGCAAAAAGGCGGCCGACCATATCGAGTTCCAGGCGGTAGATCGGGCTCGAAAATTCGAGGGTCCGGTTAAGATCAATCCGTCGCTGATAGAGAAAACGCCCAAAGCTGAAAGTGGCAAAGTGACGTAAGGCCTGGACCACGGCCATTATCTCGTCGTGTTCGGCGGCAGCGGCGCGGACGACAACCCCGCCCCAGGCGGCAAACTGTTCGGCCGGCCAGCGATTTTCAGGACGCTCCCGCCCCGGAGTAACCACCATAATCTGCCGCTCCATGGTCGGCGTATCGGGACCGAACATCGGATGAAAACCCAGAACCGGACCGGAGAAATTATCGAGCATGGCTTTGACGGTCGGCTCTTTAACACTGGTGAGATCGGCCAGAATACACTCTTTCGGCAGATGCGGAGCCAAGCGCGCAATGGTGGCAACGGTCTCGGCAATCGGCACACTGACCAGAGCCATATCAAGCCCTGAGCAGAGTGCGGCAAGCCGCTCCCAGTCGCCGACCTCGAGAATCCTGACTTCATAACCGGAAGCCTTGAACCAGCGGGCAAAGAGCCGGCCCATGGCCCCGCCGCCGCCGACCAGGAGAATTTTTGCCCCCGGTTTGACCCCGATCCGGGAAATTTCAGCGGTCTGGGTGGAGCGCGAATAACGCATGATATTGCGAAAGATCTCTTCCAGATAATCGGGGTCAAGCCCGACTTTGAGCGCATGACGGCGCCGCCGATCGATCATATCGGCTTCCCGGGCGGGATGATAAACCGAAAGCTGGCGCTCTTTTTTAAAGGCGACCACCTCGGCCACAACCTTCTGGCGCCGGGCCAGAAGTTCCACCAACTGATGATCGAGATCATCTATCTGGCCGCGCAGCCCGGCCAACCGGGCCTGCTCCCGGCGGGCGGCGTCGGTTACGGTCTGGTCAGTCATGGTCATACCTGTATCCTTATCCTATGGTATCGTAGCGGGAAGACTTCATGGCAAAACTGCCCCGGCCTTTGGTCACAGAGCGCAGAGCCGTGGTGTAGCCGAAAAGACGCTGCAGCGGCACATCAGCCGTAATCCGGCTGAAATGTTCCCGGCTATCGATCTCCAGAATCCGGCCGCCGCGGCTGTTGAGTTCACCGATAACGTCGCCTAGGTTCTCTTCCGGCACCATAATCTCGGTCTCCATAATCGGTTCGAGCATGGCCGGTGCCGCCGCCGCCAGCGCCTGGCGCGCCGCATTGGCACTCGCGACCTTCAGAGCGACCTTGGTAAAATCGTTACTTTCACCCTCTACCGCAACGACACACAGCTCAACATCGACCAGCGGATAACCCTGCACCGGCCCGGAACTTAAGACCTCATAGAGTCCTTCTCCGACTGCGGTTTTAAAAGGTTCGGACAGTGCGCTGCCGGCAGCGCCGGCCCAAACCACCTCGTTGCCGGTATTGCGCAAACGCGGTGAGACCCTGACCGTCAGACGGGCAAACTGACGGGTCTTCTCCTCTTCATCAATGCGCTCAAATTCGGCACTCGACTGGGCCTCTTTGGTGATCGTCTCCTGATAAAGCACCTGGGGTTTGCCGAGTTTACTTTCGAGATTGAACTCCTGGCGCAGCCGTTCATGAATAATCTCCAAATGCAGCTCTCCCATCCCGGAGATCACCACCTGGCCGGTCTCTTCATCCAGCTTGATCTGGAAAGTCGGATCTTCATCAACCAGCTTGGCCAGACTCTCCCAGAGTTTATCGAGATCGCTGTTGCGCTGGGGCTCGATTGCGGCCGAAATCACCGGTACCGTAAATTCCATGCCGGGCAGAACAATGGGGTCGCCGGCAACACATATCGTATCCCCGGTAGCGGCATATTTGATCCCCATCGCCGCAACAATATCCCCGGCCACCGCTTTTTCGATGCGGTTTTTCTTATAAGACTGCATCTGAAAGAGACGTGAGACCTTCTCCTTCTTCTTGAGCCGGGGATTAAAGATCTCCTGTCCGGCCGTCAGAGTACCAGAATAGATGCGCAGAAAAACCAGACGCCGCCCCTCCATCATCGCCACCTTGAAGAGCAGAGCCGCAAGCGGCTCGCTGTTTTTGGCCGCGCGCGCAATCTCTGTCGTCGTGTCCGGCTGCAGTCCGACGACCGGCGGCACCTCGGCCGGCGAGGGCAGAAAATCGACAACCGCATTGAGCAGCGGCTGAATCCCTTTATTTTTCAGACCACTGCCGCAAAGCACCGGCACCACCTGTCCGGCAATAGTCTGCCGGCGTAAAACCGCAGCGACCCGGTCGCCGGGCAAAGGCTCACCCTCAAGAAAAAGCTCAAGCAGTTCGTCATCACCTTCAGCCGCAGCCTCCCAGATTTTCTGCCGGGCCGCTTCGACCTCTGCCTGCATAACCTGCGGAATTTCCGCTTCGCGAAAAGCGAGTTCCTGATCGTCATCCCAGTACAGGGCTTTCTCCGCCAGCAGATCTATGACCCCCTGAAAATCAGCACCACTGCCGAGCGGCAGCTGAATCGGTACCGGATGGGCTCCGAGCTTGTGCCGCAACTGCTCGAGCACCCCGGCAAAATCGCTCCCCAGACGATCCATTTTATTGATAAACACCACCCGGGGCACATGGTAGCGATTCGCCTGGCGCCAGACCGTTTCCGACTGCGGTTCAACCCCGCCGACGGCACAGAAAACCGCAACCATACCATCGAGCACCCGCAGACTGCGCTCGACTTCGGCGGTAAAGTCGACATGCCCCGGGGTATCGATAATGGTTATGGTCTGCTGCCGCCAGTTGCAGGTGGTCGCGGCCGAGGTGATCGTAATGCCGCGCTCCTGTTCCTGTTCCATCCAGTCCATGACCGCTGTACCCTCGTGCACCTCACCGAGCTTGTGCGTCTGCCCGGTGGCAAAGAGAATCCGTTCCGTAATCGTCGTTTTGCCCGCATCGATATGCGCGGCGATGCCGATATTTCTGATTAAATCTATTTTTGCCATTTTTTATATCTCGTTTCCTGAACCGGCATAACCGGAATCATTATGGTTTTATTAAGGTTTTATTTAGATATCTCGCTCAAAATCATTTGTTCAAGTCTGGTCAACGCCAACCCGTGACGGGCGGCCAGTTCTGCCAGATCATCATGCTCGGGCTTTAGGTTCATAATCTGACCGCGTTGATCACGGGCAATTTTGCAGCGGATGGGCCCGAAGGAGGTCTGATATTGACATATTTCCCGTTCGAGAAAATAGCGTTCACTCCGGCGCCGGCGAATCCCCAGGGTGGGACTCTCACTGAAAATCCGCTTAACCAGTGCCGCCTCATCCTGCGGCCGCAAAAGCACCTGCAGCAGCATGCCGATACGCCCCTTTTTCATGACCACCGGCCAGGTTACGACATCAAGGGCCCCGTCAACCAGTAAACGCTCCTGTAAGGCGGCGAGCTTTTCCGGGGTTAAATCATCAAGGCTGACCTCCAGAATCATCAGGGATTCCAAAGCATAAGGGACCTCCTCGACCTTATCGGCCCGATCCATGGTCCCTAAACTCAAGCGTAAAAGGTTAGGACGCTGGCGATGCTCCCGACTGCCGGCCCCGTAACCGCTGCGCCCCAGACGATAACCAGATTTTTCCGCCGGCGGAAGTATCTCAGATAAGGTTTTTAAAATTGCCGCCCCGGTCGGAGTTACAAGCTCGGCTTCGATACCGCTTTCGACCACCGGCAGGCCCTCGAGCAGAGCCATCACGGCCGGCACCGGTACCGGCAAACGCCCGTGGGCACAATCAATAAAGCCGGTTCCCAGAGGTACCGGCTTGCAGTGCAACCCCTTCGGCGCACACCAGGCCAGAGCGGTCGCCACCCCGACGATATCAGCCAGTGTATCGTAATCACCAACCTCATGAAAATGAACCTTGTCGAGGGTCGTACCATGCACCCGGGCCTCGGCGGCGCCCAGGCGCTGAAAGATGGCCCGGCTGGTTTCGGCAATGTTTTCCGGTAAACCGGCAGAGTGTAAAAAGTTCTCCACCGCGCGCAGGGTTCTCGGCGCCGGATGGGCCCGCGCTTCGGCGAGAGCCGGAAAATCGACTTTGCAGGCGGCGATGCCATGCCGTTCAACGGAGGTGATCTCGAACGTAAAAAAACGTCCGGCCCCGATTTGGGCAAGAGTCTCCCGCAGAAGCTCCACCGGCAAGCCCAGATCGAGAAAAGCCCCGAGAAACATATCACCGCTGAGACCGCCTAAGGCATCAATCAAGAGTATGTTCCTAAGCATGGCCCTGCAACCTCTCACAGGCAAGCAGAATCTCAGCCAGCACCTGTTCCGCCGGCCCGAGGATGGTAAGATCGGAGAGCGACCCGGAAAGTGCGGTCGGTTCCAGATTGATCTCGATCACCTTGCCCCCGGCTCTTTTAGTCAAATGCGGCATTTCGGCGGCGGGATGAACCTCGGCCGAGGTACCGACAACCAGCATAACCCCGGCTTTTTCAGCTTCGGAACTGGCTTCGAGCAGAGCCCAATCAGGAATTGATTCACCAAAAAAAACAACCTCCGGCTTGAGGATGGCACCGCACTCCTGACAGCGAGGCGGCATAATTTCACTCTGGTCCAGCTTGAAATGGAGCCAGCGCCAGTCACACTCCAGACAGCCGAGATGCCTGAGAGCACCATGGAATTCGATGACTTTGCGACTGCCGGCAGCCTGATGCAGGCCGTCGACATTCTGCGTAATCAGAGAATGCAAAAGCCCTTTCTCTTCCAATTCGGCCAAAACTTCATGAGCCCGGTTAGGCCGGGCTCTTTCAACAACCGCACACATTTCCCCCAACATGCTCCAGACCTTTTCCGGCTGCCTTCTGAAGCTTGTAATCTCGGCATACTCAAAGGGATCGTAACGGTCCCAGAGTCCCTGGCTGCCGCGAAAAGCCGGAATCCCGCTGGCCACCGAAATCCCGGCCCCGGTCAAAACGGTCGCCTGACCGGCGGCCTCAAGTAAAAGTGCGGCCGCCCGGTCAAAGGCCCGCCGCAAGGCTTTTGCATACATATTCTTACTCCTTAAAAATAAGCTCAACCACCCGGCGGCTTTCCGCAGTTACGCGAAAACGGTGATCCAGGCGCAGGCCCACAACCCAGATAATATCGCCCTCGCGATCGAGCAGAAGCGGCAGAAGTGAACGGGCCGGCCGCGAGAGATGGCGGTCGGCGAGAAATTTTTTCAGTTTAGTTCTCTTTCCGCCCATACCTAACGGCTGAAAAAGGTCGCCGGGCTGACGGTTACGAATCTGCAACGGAAAATGCAGTTTATCAGCATCGACCAGCTCACGAAAACGCGGCCCCGACCCCTGCTCCGAAATCTGCGGATTAAAGCCCGGACCGATTTCGCAGACTGCCGCATCTCCGACCCGCAGGCTTCCAAGAGCGTGGGGCAAGCAGTAAAGCCCGGGATTGGGCAGACTCATCTGATAAGCCGGCACGCCTCCATCCAGACGGCTGCGGGAGCCCTCCACTGAGATTTTGATTAATTCGGGCAGAGCGCGGAAGACAAGACCGCCGCCCAGATCATATCGGCTCTCCCGCCGTTCGCCCGGCCGGCCGACAAGGGCGCCAAGATCATCCAGAACCCGGGCCGAAACCTGCTTGACCGCCCCGGCCCGACGAATCATTCGACCCAGAATGTGAGGAACCAGAGCGGCCGGACTCTGCTGCAGCAGGCGACGCTCAACTTTCAAGCCGTCCGGAAGCGGCTTGACCCGGGGCCAGAAGAGATCGAGCTGATCGTCAATAAACTCAAGATCAGCCGCCAGCCGCAGACCAGCCTCGGCCATTCGCTCCTCAACCCCGACCCCGCCAAGCTTGCGCAGCAGAGGCAAAAGTTCGAGACGCACCCGGTTGCGGGTAAAAGCCGGCGAGCTGTTGCTGGGATCTTCCCGATAAACTATCCCCTTCTCGGCAACATAGGCTGCCAGCTTAGCCCGGGGCACCTGCAGAAGCGGCCGCCCGATACGGCCCCGGCACTGCGGAATGCCCTTGATTCCCCGCAGACCGGAACCGCGCATCAGATTCATGATGATGGTTTCGACCTGATCGGTGGCGTTATGCGCCGTCACCAGCAAAGCCTTCGCCCGCCCTTTGAGAAAACGATGAAAGAAGGCGTAACGCACCCGCCGCGCCGCCGTTTCCAGGGAGAGATGGGCCGATTGCGCCTGCTCCTTAAGCTTGCGGGCCTGCCCAAGATAGAGCGGCAAGCCCAGCCTTGCCGCCTGGGCCGCAACCAGAAGCTCATCGTCCCGCGCTTCGGGCCGCAGAGCATGATTGAAATGAAGCACACCGACATCAAGACCAGCTCGATCGGCAAAGTCTTTGACTAAAAATAAAAGAGCCATGGAGTCGAGGCCGCCGGAACAGGCAACCCAGATCTCAGCCGTACCGCTCTCCGACAAAAACCGCCTGAGAAAATCATTGACCCGTAACTGAATCATAGATGACCCGCACCAGAAACTGCTCCGGGCCTGCATCCGCCGCGGTTTTATCGAGCATACTTTTTTCCGCCACGCCTTTATCCAAAGCATAAGCCTGCAGGGTGAAGGATCCGTTACCGGCGGAAAAATCATTGAGCCACTTAAGCAGCAGCGGCGCTTTGGTCAGCAGGCGCACGCTCACTTCGACAGAGCCGGCCGCCAGGGCCTGCAGGCTGACCTCCTGCACCATGCGCAGTTCTTGCAGCTGCTCTCTAAAAAAGGCAAAATCCTGCGGCCGACGAAAACCCCGACATTGCAGCACCACCAGAGACTGACTCTCCCGCGGCACCACATAGTCGCGTAACAGGTGGTCGAGACACTCCTGCTGCACGCGAGCCGTCAACGTCTCCGTCAACTCCTGCGCGCCGGCAAGATAGTCGGCATTGATGACTTTAGCCGTAACTTCCGGCAAAGGCGTTATCGTCCTGTTTTTAAGATCGATAAAAACGATTTCTGCCTGACTGCGCCAGAAGGATTTCTGCAGAGAGACGATCTTCTCTTCCCTGACGCGGCTCGATCTGACGACAATAATCAGATCTCCCGGCAACACTCCCTCAAACCAGGCCGCTTGCGGTTGCGGCCGCTCGAGCCCAGAGCCGGCTTCAAGCAGCGGCAGCAGCAGCGGTTCAAGCTCCGGGGCAACCGGATTGACCAGCTCCAGCCGAAAACCATAAAGATCAAGCTCTTTTCCCAACTGCTGCAAAAGGAGAGTGGGTTCGAGAACCGGAGACCGGGCCCCGTCCGGGCCCAACTCGGGATCAGTTGCCGGCGCCAGCACCACCAGGGTCAGCCGCTCCACCTGACGCTTCTCCCGCCTTTCAATCTGTCTGAGCTCCTGCTCTAAAAGATCACCCTGCAACTCAACCTTTAATTCAACCTGATAAAGGTCGCCCAGAGTCCGTTCACTCTGAATCTCATAACTCTTGACATAAAGTTTTCGCCTTTTAAGAATTTTCTCCTCGATCTCCGACGCAAACTCACGACTGACGGCCAGATCATCATAGAGATAACGATTCAAGGCCTCGCCCAGAGCATCGAGTACCGCCTGGCTGCGGGCTTTCTCCGAGCCTTCGACCAGCACGGCCTGCCCGGCCGCCGTTTTAACCACCACCGCCGCCGCCACAAACCTGCAATCAAGCCCCCAGAGCAGCAGCCAGAAACCAAGCACCAGACTGAAGATACGCACTGATTTCACTTGTTTTCCCCCTCCTGGGTCTCAGGCGAAAGCGTCTCGACAAACTCCGTCAGGGGTTCCTGCATGGGTTCCGGCAACAGATTGACAACAAACCGGCAATGGGGCAGAAAACGCGGTAAAAGACGGGCCCCACTGGTAAAATCATTGTCCGGCCCCCAGAAAAAAATCACGAGGAAAAGAACCATAACGACAAACACAGCACTTTTGAAAGCGCCCAGAAGAGCAGCGGCCAGCCGGCTTGAAGTGCCCAGGGGGCCACCGGTCATATTCGATTTGACCACCAGATAAATCAGGAAAAAGCCCAGCACACCGGCCCCATAAATAACCAGATAGGCGATAAACCGGGAGAGCTCCTGATCCCTGAGCAGCGGCTGCAGCCCCTCTGCCACCGCCAGATAAAAACGGCTCGCCAGAATAATACCCAGAACCACCCCGACCAGCGCGATTATCTCCGCCAGCAACCCCCGAGAATAGCCCAGATAGGCGCCAGCTAAAACCAGAAAAATAATGACCACATCAAGTGAAGTAAGCACCCTTCGTTTCCTCCTTTACCTTTGCAACTCGGTTTTCAGGGCCCAGGCGGCCATCTGATGAGCGCTGTAGACCAGCCCACCCAGGCCGAAACCAGGTAAATTATGCCAGCCGAGCTGATAAAAACGACAAAAGCTTCCGCGTAAAGGCAGAAACCCTCCGCCCATCATCGCCGGCAGATGGGGCCGCCAGCCCCAGTCAC
Source organism: Deltaproteobacteria bacterium (assembly GCA_016938065.1). Lineage (GTDB taxonomy): Bacteria > Desulfobacterota > Anaeroferrophillalia > Anaeroferrophillales > Tharpellaceae > Tharpella. Next base: position 10,111 of record JAFGVI010000137.1, read on the forward strand.
CTTCGGGTTCCCGTACGCCGGAGCTCTCTTCAACCGCTACCGGAGCCACGGCCTGCCAGCGATACGCGGTCACCCCCGCCCCGGCGACAACCTGAAGCTCCGTTTCACAAATATCATCTGCGCCCCGGCAATCAAGATGATATAAAGCCTGACCGGCGGATAATCCAGACGATGCCGGCACAGACGAAAGCAGCCGGTAACCGGGCTCATCAAGACGCAACTGGCGCTTGAAATCCCTGCGCCGCCGCGACTCGCGGATTTCCTGCCTTAAAGATCGGGGATCGGCCTCCGCCAGAAAGAGGGTTGCCCGACGGGCCACTTTATCCTTATTGCCGACCCCGATAAACCACTTACCGTCAAAAATCGGTTCCCACTCTTCGTCTGCCTGAAAAGCTCCGTGATCGATTAAAAATTGATAAAGCCGGGCTTTCAGACGAGCCAGATCAAGCCAGGCCTCGGGCGCAACCAAGGTCTGCAGACCATAAGCATAAGCGAGCAGCGGAGGATCGGCAAACCGGCTTAAAGAGAGCAGCGGAACCAGCAGACGCAAGAGCTGCTGCTCGGCCGGCGCAATCCCGGCGCCGACGAGCCAATCGGCCAGGCCAGCCCGGCGGTGCTCGCGCAAAAGTTCGTTGCGCAAGAGCAACCACAGCATCCGCCCGATGCCGTTAAGCGACGAAACCGGCATCTCCAACCCCTGCGCCATGCAGGAATCGAGCAATTGCCAGAACTCCGCCAACGCCGGCGGCCCCTGGCCGGCCGAACTCCGCGCCGCGGCCAAAGCCTGCAGCCGGGCCGCAGCCTCCGGCCAGAAGCTGATGGTATTATCAACCTGCCAGGATAAAAAGCGGGCCGGCGGTTTCTCCAGAGCTATCAGGGAGGAGAGCAGGGCTGCCGGATAACCCCGCAGAACCGGAAGCAGAAAGTGCGGCTCCGGCGCTTGCACCGGCAGGGGCGGCAACAACAACACCCGGCACTTCTTCCTGATCAGAAAAGCTGCGGCCAGCAACGGCCCCAAAGCATCCCGGCGACAGATCAAATCATAATCAACCGCCATCGGCCACCGCCCTTTCCAGCAGAGCTATCGCTTTCCGCCGGCAGTCGAACTCCATCATCACGCCCTGCGGCAAAATAAAACTCTGCGGACAATGACCGTAATTAAAATTTATCACAACCGGAAAATCATCCTCGCCGAAAAAAGCTTTGAGAAAAGCCGGCAAAAGCGGCCTTTCCGTTTCATTCGGCAAACTGAAGTCGCCGCAGACAACCGCCGCCGGGGCCGCAAAAACCCCGGCCAGACGCAACTGGGTCAAAGCCCGATCAAGTCGGTAAAGTGACTCGCCGCGATCTTCAAGAAAAATTATTTTATCTTTAAAATCAGGCATATAATCACTGCCTGCCAGACTGGCCAGCAGAGTCAGCGTCCCCCCTAAAGCCCGACCGGAAAACTTTCTCAAGCGCAGCCCCTCAATCTTGGCCGCCGCCAGATAGGTCGAGAGCAAAGAGCCTGAAACCGACTCTGCCGCGCCGGTTAGAAGAGCCCAGAGCAGAGGGGTATTCACCATCTCCGGACGCGCCATCTCCACCGCCAGCATCGGTCCGGAAAAGGTTATCAGTTTGAGTTTTCGCCAGAGGGCCAGCTGCAGCGCCGTCAAGTCACTGAAACCGAGAATGATTTTCGGATGACGCGCAATCAGAGCAAAATCAAGATGCGGCAGCAGCGGCAGACAGCCGTAACCGCCCCGGGCCGCAACCAGACCTTTGACTGCGGAATCGACCAGCAACCCTTCAAAATCCAGGAGGCGGCTGCGCCAGTCACCCGCGACATGATGGCTCCGCTGGAAAAGAGCCGGCCCCTCCCGCTGGGCAAACCCCGAAAGGGCCAGATACTCCTGCCCCTTACGCACATATTCCAAACGCACCGGACTGGCCGGAGCAAAAATGCCCAGACAGTCACCGACCTGCAATGCCGGGGCTTTAAGCGGTGGGACCGTCATAAACCAACTTCTTGAATTTATTATAAAACGTTAAGACAGCAGGAGTAACTTAAACCGGGAGCCTGACTGTTTAATGAGCAGGAAGTCGCGTCAGTCACCCGCAAACTGAATTTAAAAAAGCAAATCTGCGCTCAAGCGCGCGGCCCCCGAAACAGCCCCGAGCCTTAGCAAAACAATTGACAAAAGTCAAAAAGTATATTAAGTCCCTCAAATAATTGGATTTTTATACCAACTAAACAGGCTTTTCCGCGGCCCTGAAAAATCCTTGAATTCATCCTTAAAATAACCTTAGCGTCTTTTGCAATTGACTAAAAAAACAGGACTTTTTTCCAGATTCAAAAGTGCCTTCACCCGGCAGAAGGATACGGCGGTCGATATTTCCGCCGAAACTGTGGCTGCGCTTGAGGATCAGCTCAGGCGCAGCCCCAATAATTTCCGGCTGCGCCTGAAACTGGCCGACACCTATCTGACTCAGGGCGACCGGGAAAAGGCTCTGGCCGAGTATTGCAACAGCGCCCGCCTCTACCTGGAGCACGATTTCACACCTCTGGCTATTGCGACCTATAAAAAGATCCTCAGCCAGGAGCCGCTGCACCTCGAAGCCAACCTGGAGCTGGGCCGCATCTACCGGCAGAATAAGTTTTATGCCGATGCAACCGCTTATTACCGCCAGGCCTTTGCCTATTACAAGGAGAACGATTTAACCGAAAAAGCCCTGCAGACCCTTGAAACCATTATTGAAATTGCTCCGGACAAGGAACCCTACCGACAAATGCTTCAGGAGCTTTTCCCGGAGCATCAGGAGCGGGAAAAAAGTGTCTATTCCGATATAATTGTCACCCGCGCCGCCCCGGCGCCGGCAGCTTCCCCGGTAGCTGCCGGAGATATCCCGGCAGAGTCTGATGACGAGGACTCTTTTTTCGATCTCGGGGCCGAGCTCGGAGAGGCGATTGATGAGATCTCGATCCACGAAAACGCGGGTGATCATCCCGAAGAGACGTCTCGCACTCACGGCGTTGAGGCGATCTTCCAGACCCTGAAAACCACTTTACAGGATGAGCCGCATACGCCTGAAACCGACAAGTTCCATTACAATCTGGCTCTGGCCTACAACGAACTGAAACTCCCGGAACAGGCTTTACTGGAAAGCGAGGAGGCCCTGAAATCCCCCAATTTCAGGCTTCCGGCTCTGCTTTTGCGCAGCCGAATCTTTTTAAGCCAGGGCGCACTCTCAGCCGCCCTGTCCCAGGTGCAGCAGGGGCTGCTTGAAAAAAGACTGACCCGCAATGATTTCCTGACTTTCAAAACCCAACTGGGTCTGATTCTGCAGGAGATGGGCCACCACCCGCAGGCGCTTGAAGCCTTCCGCGAAGCTTACGCCCTCGATCCGGAGAACGAAGAACTGGCCCGCACCATATCCGCAATCGAAGATTCCAGAGAGTGAGGTAGACCCAGGATCACAATGGCAATTTTCAACTATAAAAAAAGGGAAATCAGCGCCAAGATCGTCTATTACGGACCGGCTCTCTGCGGCAAGACCACCAATGTCCAGCAAATTCACAACAAACTCAACCCCCGTCAGCGCGGCGAACTGGTCTCTTTGGCAACTGATGCCGACCGGACCCTTTTTTTTGATTTTTTACCGATTGAGCTGGAGAACGTGGGGGGGTTTAAAACCCGCTTTCAGATCTACACCGTACCCGGTCAGGTCTACTACAACTCGACCCGCAAAGCTGTCCTGACCGGGGTTGACGGGGTTATTTTCGTCGCCGACTCCCAAATCTCGATGAAACAGGAAAACCTGGAAAGCCTCAACAATCTGGTCGAGAATCTTAAATACTACAATCGCGACGTCACACAGATCCCCATGGTCATGCAGTACAATAAACGGGATCTCGACCATATCATGAGTGTTGAGGAGCTTAACGCCCTTCTCAACCAGCACAATCTGCCCAGCTTTGCCGCTTCCGCGGTTACCGGCGAAGGCGTCCTGCAGGCCCTGACCGCATGCTGCAAACAGGTTCTGCAGGATTTAAAACGCAAAAGCATGCAGACCACGCAGGCGGCTTCGGGCCCCCAAAAAGCGGTGCCCGGTGCTTCGCCGGCGGCGGCAGAACAATTGGGCAAACCCCGCAGCCCGGCCGGCACTGCTTTGCCCGAAAGTCCGGCTCCCGGCTCGCCGCTCCCGGTCTCCGACCCGGGGCTTAAAGCGCTGAACCAGAATGAAGAAAAACCCTCTGCGGGTCGACCTCCTTTTGCCTTTGCCGAAACCGAACAAAGCCGGCCAGACCACGACAAACCCGACCTGACCTCACTCGGCCAGACAGATTCTACCTTCAAGCCCGAGGTCGCTCAGATCGGCAAGGCCCGGCTCATCGACCCCTACACGGTCACCCTGCCGCTGCGTCTGGCAACCGATGCAGACCAGCGCAACCTGCTGAGCGTGGAGGTAACTTTCAGCATCACTAAATTCATTCAGACAGACCGTTAAACAGTGCCCGAAGTTGTCAAAAAGAGTTGCAGGTTCATGGCTGACATGCAGATAAAATATTTTTCACGCGATGCAACGGTCTGCCGGAAAAGAGCATTGTCCCGCTGGCTGCTGCTTTTCCTGAGCTTTGTGCTCCTGCTTCCGGCAGTCAGCTCTGCCGACGACCCTCTGGAAGCCGCCTGGCAGGAATTTATAAAAGCACCCGCAACCTCACTTCAGGATTTACAGCCGGCTCTGGATAATTTTATACAAACAGAGCACCAGTACCATATTCGCAATGCGACAATCTACTCGTTAGCCCTGCTGGAGATGGCAGCCCGACCCGCTTTACCGGAGAAGCTGGGAAATTTTCTGACCCGAGCCGCGATTACCATCTCTCCCGACTACGCCTTTCCTGAAACCGCTTTATGTAAACTGCTTTATGCTCAACAAGACTACCGGGCCTCTTTTTCCAGCCTGCGCCTCGCCATCGGCAAATTCAAAAACAATCCTCAGGAGAACTTCTACGCTTCGACCTTCGCCTGGCTTGCGATCGCCTTTACCGCGATTGCCCTGTTCACGCTGGCAACCCTTCTGCTGACGCTGAAATATTACCGGGCTTTCGGTGAAATGGGACGCCTCAAACTGAACCGCCAGGGGAATGTGGCGCTGCTCGTCACTACCGTTGTCATCGTCCTGCTGGTTATCCTGGTACCGACCTTTCTCGGCGGCCTGCTGCTGCTGGCTGCCGCCATCTCCCTGCTGACCACCCGACGTGACACTATTGCCCTGGCTCTGCTCCTCGCAACCCTGCTGGTTGTCCCTCTGGCCTATGAAAAAGGCATGACTTCGCTGCTCGCCCTCGACTCCTCTTTTTTAAGAGCGGCCCGGCAAACGGCTTCCGGTCTGGCGACCTCAACCGACCGCGGCGAGCCCGAAGCTGACTCCGGTTCAAGGCGTCCGGCCAGCAATCAGAGCCAGTTGCTGCTCCAGCTTTTCAACCAAGCCGAAAACGCCCGCCTGCGCGGCGAATACACGCAGGCCGAAATTTTTCTCGATAAAATCATTGCCGAAAAAATTGAGCTCGGAGCGGTATACAACAACCTCGCCAACCTCTATCTTCTGCAGAAAAAAGCAGCCCCGGCCGAAGCCGCCTATCTCAAGGCGTGTGATCTCGAAAAAGAATCGGGCATCCCCTTTTACAATCTCAGCCAGGCCTATATCCGCCAGTCCTTCGACCTTGAAAAGAGTTCTCGCGCCCTGGAACAAGCTTTCAGACTGAGCCCGGAACTGAACCAGGGTCCGAATCCGGACCTGAATCAGACATCTGCCTCACGCCAAAATGAAGCAGACCTGATTTTCATGCCCCTGCCGGTCAATATCTACCATCGTTTCGCCGATTCACAGCCCGGAAAAGAGACTTTTCTGCCGGAGTTTCTGCACCGCGTTCTCTTTCCCGGAGCCACCAGCCACATCTACTACGCCCTGATTCTGCTGTTTCTCGGCGGGCTCCTGCTCCAGGCAAAAAGAGCGCCGGCAAACCGCAGGCTCTGCGCACAGTGCGGTCGCCTCTTTTATCCCACGCGCAAGTTAAAAAACAGCGAGTGCCCCGCTTGCCGGCTGGGCCGGCTGCCGGCAGCGACGCTGCTCCTGCACGGCGAAGGCAATGAGGACAAGCCGCTTCACGAAGAGAGGGTTATTCCTCTGCTCGTACGGATCGGCAATATCACAATCCCCGGTTTCTATCAGTTTTTCACCGGCAATCTTTTCATCGCCATCGGCCTGCTCCTCCCGCTGGTGCTCTGGTGCTACAACTTTCTTATCTGCCGAACCGGCATCATGGAATCTTTTCCCCCTTCAACCGCCTGGCTGACCATGGTTTTCCCGATTCTCCTCTGGAGCCTCAGTCTCAGCACCCTGGCCTGGGCGCATTTCCGGCGCGGACGCCGGCGCGGTACAGAGAGTAAAGCATGAACCAGACCCAGGCCGGCAAAGGCTTAAATGCCGATCTTGAAAATTTCGAGCTTACCGATGTCATGCAGCTCATCACCCAGCAGGTGAAATGCGGCATCTTGAGTGTCGAGGGCAATGACGGCAGCTGTTCCTGGTCCTTTAATGAAGGCTACCTGGTCGATTTCAGCTGCCAGTTCACCAACCATGCCCTTGACCTGAAAATTATGCTTGTCAACAGCGGGCAGCTTGACCCCCAGGGCCTGCCTGCTTTTTCGGAGAAAAATCTGGCCGAGCGCGACCACGAGCTCGAAAAGGCGCTTCTCAAAAGCGGAGTTTTAAGCCGTGAAGAACTTGAACGCGCCAATCTGCGCCGCCTGATCGAATCGTTTATCATCACCCTGCAATGGACTAAAGGCAAATACAAATTTATTCCGACCAGCGAAATTACCAAACGCGCATTTTTCCCGCCTCAGGATACCAACTTCATCATCCTCGAAGCCTTGCGCCAGATCGACGAGATGGCGGTCATGAAAAAGCGACTGCTGCCGCTGGAGAGAATCTATGAGTCCACCCTGGCTTTAAACAGAGATGAATCCTCCGCCAGGGATAACGTTCTTTTCGAAGAAGGGCTGGAGAGCCAGTTCGACCGGGATGAGCTGGGGGTCTACAACCTTTTTAACGGCAAACGGAGCCTCGCAGAAATTCTCCAGATCAGCATCATCGGCCAGTATCACACCTGCCGGATTATTCTGGATTTCTTTGACCGGGGCATCATCGCCCCGCGGACTGCCGGCCGGGATCCCCTCCAGAAAGAAAAAAGCGACAAAAGTTTCAAAAATTTAGCCGGACCGGCTCTAGTGCTTCTGAGTGCGGCGGTAATCAGCGCACTCTTCATCACCGGGCGACTCTATGAAAATCCCCGGAAAACAACTGATCTGACCTTTTTTTCAGCCATTATCGACAACCTGAAGGCCGAACAGAAGCAGGCCCGACAGCAGGCGCGGGATCTACTGCGCTAACGCGGACAGAGCCCCCAAGGCAATGCGCTCCCCGCAGACAAGCGCGCGCACAGAACCGCCGAGCTTCAACCATACAACATCTAAGTATCATAAAGGAGTAAAGCCATGTCTGTAAGCTATCAGGAACTGGGATTTGTCAACACCAGAGAGATGTTCACCAAAGCTTTTGCCGGCGGTTATGCGGTGCCGGCCTACAATTTCAACAACATGGAACAGCTGCAGGCCATCATTAACGGCTGCGGCCGCTCCAATTCACCGGTCATCCTGCAGATCTCCAGCGGAGCCCGTAAATATGCTGACCAGACCCTGCTGCGTTATCTCGCTGAAGGGGCTGTCGCCATGGCCCGTAAAGCCGGCTATCAGAACCCGATTGCCCTGCATCTTGATCATGGTAACTCCCTGGAACTCTGCATTTCCTGCATCGAGAGCGGCTTCTCTTCGGTTATGATTGACGGTTCCCACCTGCCTTACGAAGAGAATGTGGCTTTAACCAGAAAAGTCGTCGAATATGCTCATGGTTTTGACGTTACCGTAGAGGGTGAACTCGGCGTTCTCTCCGGCATTGAAGATGATGTCATCGCCGCCAGATCGATCTACACCGACCCCGATCTGGTTGAAGATTTTGTTAAACGAACCGGGGTCGATTCGCTGGCGATCTCGATCGGCACCTCACACGGGGCCTACAAATTCAAACCCGCCCAGTGTAGCCGCAATGAAAAGGGAATTCTGGTGCCGCCGCCGCTGCGTTTCGACATTCTCACTGAGATTGAACAGCGCATCCCCGGCTTTGCCATCGTTCTGCACGGCTCCAGTTCAGTTCTGCCTGAATATGTCGAGATTATCAACCGCTACGGCGGCAAACTCGAAGCCGCGGTCGGCATCCCGGCCGAACAACTCCGCCAGGCCGCCAAATCGGCCGTCTGCAAAATCAATATCGACTCCGACGGCCGTCTGGTCATGACCGCCATGATCCGCAAGATCTTTGCCGAACAGCCTCAGGAATTCGACCCCCGTAAATATCTGGGTCCGGCCCGGGAGGAGTTAACCAAAATGATTATGGAGAAGAATGAAACGGTGCTGGGCAGTGCCGGACGGGGCTAGATCAGTGAGCAGTGGGTTGTTGAAAAAAACAGTTGAAAAAACAAGAACACAACCGGCAAGGTGCTAAAAAAATATTCCGAGGAAACGGCGCAGGAGCGGAATTTCGAGCAGGGTCTGCTCGTTGTGATCATGCTGATCGGAAACCAGCTTTTCCAGAAGAACGGCGGAGAGCAGCCCCTGTTCAACAAAATATTCCCCCAGAGGCCGCTGTCGGGAACGTTGAAAATAGATCATGGTATCAACCTGAAACTGGCTCAAGAGACCTAGATTCACAGCCTTTTCGCCAAAGCGGTTGCCGCCCTGCCGGCGCGTCTGCAAAATCTCTCTCACCTCAAATTCATTAAGCCGCCCCCAGCGCCGGGAAAGTTCGCCCAGGCGCGGGCGCTGCTGCCGCTGCCAGACCAGGGCCCGGGCCAGCTCCGTATGCGAAATCAGGCCCCGGTAGTTGAGATAGAGCCCCAGAGGCAGGGGCCGCCGGGGCAGAGTAAAACCGGGCGGCGAGAACTCTTTTTTCCGCGGCCGCTTCTGGGGCCGCTCCTGGCTTCGAGCCCCGGAAAACGACCCTCGCGAAGCCTGACAGTAATTGCCGCCCCCCGACACCGTTCCGGTAAACCACGCGCCCTGCTCCCGGGCAATCAGGAAATCATTCAAAATATCATAGGCGCCGGCAACCTGCCGAAAACGTTCGGCCTGGCGCTGCAGAACCGCAAAATCCGCCCCGGGGAAACGATCCGGATGGGTCGTCTTGGCCTGCGTAAGATAGGCCCCGCGCACTCCGGATGTTTGCAGCGTCGCCAGAAAATCACGACTGAGAACCACCTGGGAACCAAAAAGAACCCGGCAGGCTCCTAACACCTCATTTTCCCGGGGAAGAGAAATAAGTTGCGCCATACCCTTTAAAACAAGCCCTGCAAAGGGCCGCCCTTTACCGCTAAACGCTCGATCCGCTCGCGGCTTTCCAGATCCTCAACCAGAAAAGGAGCATGCTGAATTTTATGCCGGGCGTCAAGCAGCAGAGGCCCGCGGCAGCCCCAGTGTTTATCGACAGTCCGACCGCCAACCCCGTAAATATCAAGCGCCGGATCCGAACGGGTAAAAGTGACCCAGAGAAAATTACTTAGGGTGCGAGCCGCAAACTCACTGTCATCAACGACGACCAGCAGCGGCAAGCCCTCGACCTGAGGATTTTCAGCCAAAGTCCGTACCAGGCGATCCATCGCCGCCCGCGCCTGAGAACGGCTCTCCTCACGACAACCGGGCCCCTCGATCACCGCGATGCCGGGCAGCACCAGACGCGGCTCGGAAAACCCCGCCGCCAGGCACCAGGCAGAGGGCCACTCCTTAAGCAGATCCCGACGTTTATCTCCCACCGCCGCAATCACCACCTTCGAGCCCTGATTGAGACCGGAACCCGAATAGTCCAGGGTATCAATCGTCGTCCGCGTCTGAAAATGAAGATCCCGACGCCAATCGACCCGTTCGAGCAGATGGCGAAAAAAGGCGGCAATATCTTTGAGATCAAGCCGGGGATTATCCTCTTGAGCAGCAATCAGCAGATATTTTGCCAGAGAGAGCTGTCCCTGACCCAATATTGCATTCGCCTGGGTCAGAAGCTCCCGCGGCTCTTCCCGCTTCTGATAAGGCAGATAACGTTCACTGCCCAGAGCCAGAAGCAAGGGATGCACCCCGGCCGCATCCACCGCATGCACACCGGCCACCCCGGGTAAAACCGAAGGGATTAAAGTCCCGGTAAGCTCATGAATAAACGCGCCGAAAACTGTATCCTCCTGGGGCGGACGGCCGACTACAGTGAAAGGCCAGATCGCCCCCGGACGGTGAAAAACCCGGTCGACCCTGAGTACCGGAAAATAATGGCTCAGACTGTAGTAGCCCAAGTGATCACCGAAAGGTCCTTCCGGGAGCAGTTTGTCATCAATAATTGTGCCGCAGATGCAGAAATCAGCCTCGGCCGGAATCGGCAAAGACCCTTCCGGGCGCACCAGGGTCAGCGACCGCCCCCCTAAAAGTCCGGCGAATGCGAGCTCAGGCATTCCGTCGGGCAGCGGCATGACCGCAGCTACGGCCAGAGCCGGAGGGCCGCCGACAATAATATTGACCTTTAGCGGTAATCCCTGCCGCCGGGCCGCAGCATGGTGCAGCCCGATGCCGCGATGCAGCTGGTAATGCAGACCGACCTCGTGGTTGACCTGATATTTCCCTCCCGAAAGCTGAACCCGATACATGCCGAGATTGGAAAAACGCCAGCCCGGCCGCTCCGGATCCTCGGAGTAAACCTGCGGCAGGGTGACAAAAGCGCCGGCATCGTCAGGCCATGATTTAAGCTGCGGCAGCCGTTCGATAAGGGTTTCGCGGGCAACGACCGGACCACTGCCCACTGTTCGGGGAAAGAGGTGCCGCAGGGCGGCGGGCAGATGCCGCAAACGGCCCGGATGGCGCCAAAGGAGCAGCGGATTCAGCTTAAGACTGGTCAACAGCTCAATGTCGCGTAAAGCGTCACGAAAAATAAAACGAGTCCTCTCCAGGGTGCCGAAAAGGTTGCCCAGCATCGGAAAATGGCATCCTTTGACCCGAGTAAAGAGCAGAGCCGGTCCCCCGGCCCGGCAGACCCGCCGCTGAACCGCGGCAATTTCAAGATGCGGATCAAGTTCACACTCAATCCGTTTCAGCATTTTATGACGTTCCAGATCAGCCACACAAGCTGCGAGATTTTTATAACCCATTATGACAAAACCCGCTTAACGACCTGACTTAAAGCCGCAAACTGGAACGGTTTAGGGCAAGTGGCTTTAAAACCATAGGCTTCGTAATCGGCCATGACCGGGTCGCCGGCATAACCGCTGCAGACAATCCCGCGGGCAGCAGGATCAATTTCTAAAAGGGCGGCCATCGCTTCCCGCCCCCCCATGCCTCCGGGAATGGTAAGATCCATAATCACCAGGGCAAAGGCCTTCCCCTGCTGCATCGCCAGGCGGTAACTATCAAGCATGGCCTGACCATCAACCACGCTTTCAACCTCATAACCAAGTTCGGTCAGCAGCTCAACGCAAACCTCACGCACCACATCTTCATCATCCATTACCAGAATACGACCACAACCACCAACCATCTCCATCACTTCTCTTTCCTTCTCGTCTCAACATCCGGCCATAAGCCACAAATTCAAGCTACCATTAGGTTTTCCTTAACATACTTTTAAAATACTTTCGATAAATAAAAAAAAGGCACCCTTTAATCTTCCGGGTGCTCCAGTGAATCGCCTCCACTTCTTAAGCTCAATTTCTGTTTTCCCAGTGCTCATTGCCCTCAAATTGCGGATGCGAGAACGTGCTCACAACAAGAAAGATACCAAATAAGTGCTCTTATCTGCGGGCAGATGAATCCCCCATAAAGTCTTAAGAAAAAGCCCTCGTTTCCGCCGAAGACTTGGTGTATCTTGCAATTATGGCATTGACATCTTCCAGAGCCCGCTTGATTTTCTGGCAATAGATATGGCGATACCCGGTTCTGGAAAAACCGGCATTGCGCCCATCCTGATCCAGCATATAGATATTTTCATGCAGCTGGGCCAGGGGAGCTTTGAGGGCATGACCCAGAACCAGGGCCGAAGTTGCCGATGCCTCATTGCCGCCCAGAGCCAGCAATTTCTGAGTGAGCCGATAAAACCTAACGGCCAGAGCCAGCTGCACCGCATGGCCGAAGAGTAACTCTTTAAAACCAGCATCCGCCTCAAAACCATTTTCCAGACACAGACAAAAGGCACCAAGCAGCCGACGCTCACTGTAGACCGGCAGGAAAAGGCCCTGCTCCGGCGGCGAAGAACTTAGAAACATGGCGGCAAGTTTGCGGGAGAGAGAATTTTCCGGCAGAGTTTCCGGCTGACTGGCAAAAAAAGTCCAGGATTCGTTCTGTGCCGGCAGGGTTTCAAGCTCGCCGCCGTCAAGCAAAAGGCCCTGACCCAGCCGCGCCGCCGCCCCTAAACCAACCGCACTCCGGACACTCAAAGTCTGTTCCCGCGCATTGTAAAGCATAATATAAACATCCGTCACCCCAGCGATATTGCTGAGATTTTCGACAATACCCGCAAAGACATCGGTCAGCTTGAAATTGTCGAGAAAGGAGCTGTAAGCTTTAAATAATGCCAGAGAACGTTTGACCAGAGCTTCGTAATCTTTGTCTGCAGCATCCGCTTCAGCCCTCTTGCCGGCTTTTGCAACCGGCCGAAAAGCTTCATTTTGCGCCCCGCGCAACTCGCCCAGATAGTGATCAAGACCATATAAAGGAGCCTGCTCGATAAAAGCAGAAGCTGCCCGTTGCCAGTCAAGACCAGAATGCCGGGAAAAAATGATTTTTCCCAGGGTGTCGTCCAGAACCAGCTTGCCGGCTTTTACCTCCAAACATTTGGCAAGGGTGTCGGCAAGAGCAATCAAATCCACCAGCGTGCAAGCGGCCGGCGGGGCTGCCGCCGCGCCGGCAGGGCCATGCCGCCGCTCATGGTGAGCAGCCATGACTTTGGCAAAATCGCTGTCCAGTCCCCATTCCCCGGCTACCCAGGCTCCGGCTTCATTATGATCAACCCCATAAGCCAGACGTTCCGCCTCCCTTTCGGAAAGACCGCGATCGCGCAGCTCGTGATAGACCGGAGCCTTTTCCAGAAAGTTATACCAGAGAACCGGCTTACCGATATCATGCAGAAGACCGGCAATAAAAACCTTTTCACTTTCAATGCCGACGGCCAGCTCTTCCGCCAGAATTTTCGCCAGCAGAGCCGTGACCAGCGAATGCCGACAATACTCTTTGAACAGTAAACTGAAACTGCCTTTACGGCGGGGGAAAATTGCGAGAAAGGACTCACTGGCACAGAGAATACGAATAGCCTGACAACCTAAAAGGGCAATTGCGTGGCTGACAGTTTCAATTTTGTTACTGAAACTGTAAAATGAAGAGTTGGCTACCCGCAGAACCCTGGCGGTCAAACCCGGGTCCTCAAGAATCACCTCGGCCAGCTCGATGGCGGAGCTTCGGTCCTCGGCCAGCATTGTCAGAAGCCGCGACAATAGTGTCGGCGGCGAAGGCAGACGCAAGCTCTGTCCGGAATGTTGCGCGGGAAAAACCATACTTTATCTCGTGAAAATCAAGCCTGTTATCAGATTCGAGCAAACGGCATTCATGCACGCCATAAAGGGATAACAGCATAAAGTATTCCAAGAAAAAAAATTCCCCGCAATCAGTTTTTATCACGCGCGGCCAGTAACGCTGCCCCGAGCGCCCCGACCATCTGACATTGCGCCGGAATAATCAAGGCCTCGCCCAACTCTTCCGCCAGCACTTGAGCAAAATGAGCATTCTGCGCCACGCCGCCGCAAAACATCACCTTGGACTTGAGCCCCACCTGACGCAGCAGCGCCGCAATCCGTTCGGCTACCGAACGATGCGCCGCCGCCAGAAGATCGGCCCGGCTCTCCCCCTGAGCCGAGAGCGAAATCATTTCGCTCTCGGCAAAGACGGCACAGGTGGTGCTGACCTTCAATCTTTTCTGCGAAGTCGCCGCCAGCGTCGCCAGCTCGTCGAGTTCTATCTGAAAACTATGGGCCAGCATCTCCAGAAAACGCCCGGTGCCGGCCGCGCACTTGTCATTCATGGCAAAATCAACCACTTTACCCTGCGCATCAACTCGAATCACCTTGGCATCCTGGCCGCCGATATCGATTATCGTGCACACCTCAGGCTCAAGCCGGTGCGCCCCGGCCCCGTAACAGATAATCTCAGATACAGCCCGCGTGGCGCAAGCCACATGCGCCCGACCATAGCCCGTCGCCACCACCGGCAATGTCAGTTCAGAGCCGCCGCCCAGACCTTGCCGGCAGACCTCAAGCACGAAGCGGATCGCACCCAGCACATCCCCGGCGGTAGCCGTTTTCGCGGAAGAAAGCATCTCTCCGGCAGCGTTGACAACCACCATTTCGGTGGTCGTTGAACCGACGTCAATACCGGCAAAAAACTGGTTGCCGGACCCGATCATATCCATTTCCGTACGCATCAACTCTCCTGGGAACAATTCTCCTGAGGACGATATTTTATGGGTGATGAACCCAGCAGATACTCTTCGCGCACATTGTGCAGAGCATGAAAAAGACTGTTTTTGACCTTGGCATTATCCTTCTGCAGATCATTAAGCAGGGTTTTCACGATGTTCCTTTTACCGTTCGCCAGCCGGTGGGCACAGGGTGGCGAATCAATCGGCAGACCATGCTGGCGACAGTAAGCAACAACCTCAGCCTCATCGAGGTAGGCCAGCGGCCGGATAATCGTCATCCGCCCGGCCAGCAGCTCCTGCCTGGGGCGCATGGTACTGAAACTGCTGCCGTAAAAAAGATTGAGCAGCGCGGTTTCTAGAATATCATCACGATGATGACCGAACGCCAGCTTGCGCAGACCGTTTTTTTCAGCAAAGTCAAACAGGGCTCTGCGTTTCCAGCGTGAGCAATGAAAACAGGGATTTTCGGGCAGATCATCCCGCCGCAAACGCGCCGCAATATCGGTTTCAATCAATTCCAGCCGTAAACCCAGGGCCGCCACCTGAGCGTTGAGCCGCTCCAGGCGAAGCCCGTCCTCGGACTCGCCCAGCAGAACATGCACCGGCCGAAGCTGATAGCTGATCGGAATCCATTTTTTTCGGGTCTGCAGAATGTGCAGCAGAGCCAGGCTGTCTTTGCCGCCGGAAAGCGCCACCAGCAGGGTGTCGCCATCAGCCGTCATCGCATAATCGGACAGAGCCCGCCCCAGCCGTCTTTTGACCGTACCAACTATGCCTTTATGCCGTTCCCGCGCCATTATAAACCTTTATTCCTGCTTTGCAGCATTTATGTATTGCCGCCGGACGCGAGAACTCCAGCCGCAAAAAACCTCATACGAAATGGTGTCCAGGGTCGCCGCCAGCTCTTCGGCCCTGATCGCCTGCTCTCCCTGAGCGCCCATCAGCACAACCTCATCACCGACCCTGACCCCAGCGATGGCTGTCACATCAGCCATCGTCCAGTCCATGCAGATCCGACCGACCAGCGGCGCCCGCCGGCCGCGTACCAGCACGACCCCGCGACCGGAAAGGGCCCGCCGCAAACCATCGGCGTAGCCGATCGGCAGAAGAGCCAGGGTAATCTTCTCGCGGGCCGTATAGGTGCAGCCGTAACTGACACTCTGGCCCGGTTGCAGACTTTTCAACAGCACGATACCGCTTTTCACCGTCATTACCGGGCGCAAATCAATTTTATCCCGCAAGCCCTCATCCGGATAGGAACCATAAAGAGCAATACCGGCCCGAGCCTGATTACAGAAGGGAAATTTATAGCGAACCAGAGCCGCACTGTTGGCCAGGTGTCTATCCAGAGCCTGCGACCCGAAAGAAGCAACCCCAGCGCAAACCTCAGCAAAACGCTGCGCCTGCTGCCCAGTGTAAGCTCTCTGCCAGTCGGCATCGCCATCGGCCACCGCCAGATGCGAGAGCAGGCCGACCAGCTGCAAACCCGGCAGAGCTTTAACCATGGCGATAAAATCAAGGGCGTCGCTCTCTGCGACCCCGGCCCGGCCCATGCCGGTATCAATTTTTATCTGCACCGCCAAAGTCAGCTGCCGCTGCCGGGCAAATTGCGAGAGGCATTGAGCACTTTCCCGATCCCATAAGACCGGCACGATCCCGCCCCGGGCAAGCTGCGGCAGATCGTCTTTATAAAGAGCGCCCAGAATCAGGATATTATCTTTTATGCCCGCATCTTTAAGAGCTTTCGCTTCACTGACCGTGGCCACGGCAAAACCGGGCACCCCGACCGCGGCAAGAGCGGCAGCAACCGCCGGGGCTCCATGCCCGTAAGCATCAGCCTTAACCACAGGAATTACTTCCACGCCCGCACCAGCGCAGCTCTTTAAAGCGGCATAATTATGCCGCAGGGCGGCAAGATCGATCTCGGCTCGCGTCGGGCGTTGACTGAACATACTTAATTTCAACCCCAAAACTGTAGAGTGCTCTACACAAAGTTACGAATTAAGCACCCGGCGAAAATAGCTGATAACCTGCTGCAGCCCCTCGCGCAGCTGGACTTTCGGGGTCCAGTCGAGCTCGATTTCAGCTTTGCTGATGTCGGGGCGACGCTGCACCGGATCATCGGCCGGCAGGGGCAGATAACTTATTCCGGCGGCGCTGCCGGTCAGTTCAAGAACCAGCTGAGCCAGTTCCAACATCGTAAATTCACAAGGATTACCAAGATTTACCGGCCCGCTGAAACCTGGACTTTCCATCAGCCGGGTCAACCCCAGCACCAGATCATCGACATAACAGAAAGAGCGGGTCTGCCGGCCGTCACCATAGATTGTCAGATCTTCACCACGCAGGGCCTGAACAATAAAATTACTGACCACGCGCCCGTCATCAACCAGCATATGGGGCCCGTAGGTATTGAAAATCCGGGCAATGCGAACATCAACCTGATTCTGCCGGTGATAGTCCATCATCAGGGTTTCAGCCACCCTTTTACCCTCATCATAGCAGCTGCGCTGGCCGATCGGGTTGACATGACCCCAATAGTTTTCCGTCTGAGGATGAACCTTGGGATCACCGTAAACCTCCGAGGTCGAGGCCTGTAAGATTCGGGCCCGGACTCTTTTGGCGAGCCCCAGCATATTGATAACCCCCATGACATTGGTCTTGACCGTTTTGACCGGATTGTACTGATAGTGCACCGGCGAAGCCGGACAGGCCAGATTGAAAATCTGATCAACTTCAAGAAGAATCGACTCCGTAATATCATGGCGAATCAGCTCAAAACCATGCAGATCAAGCAATTCGTCGATATTACTTTTACGGCCGGTAAAAAAATTATCGAGACAGAGCACTTCATGCCCCTGAGCCAACAGATAACGGCAGAGATGACTGCCGATAAAACCGGCCCCGCCGGTCACCAGAACCCTTTTTCCCATAGTCAGATTACCCCCGTATGACCGAAACCGCCGGCACCCCGCTCGCTGCTCTCCAGCTCTGCCGCCGGCATCCAGCAGCAGTGCGCAACCGGCGCAATAATCATCTGCGCAATACGCTCACCATCATTGATAATAAATTCCTTCGCACCATGATTGATGACAATCACCGCAATCTCCCCCCGATAATCGGCATCAATGGTTCCGGGAGCGTTGAGCAACGTCACCCCGTGCTTGAGGGCCAGACCGCTGCGCGGCCGCACCTGGGCTTCATATCCCGGCGGCAGAGCGATGGCGATGCCGGTCGGCACCAGCAGCCGCTGCCCCGGCGCCAGCACCAGAGCCGCATCGATCCGAGCATAAAGATCCATCCCGGCGGCCTGCTCCGTCATATACTGCGGCAGGCGGGCCTGAGGCCGGCAGCGGATGATCTTGACCTTAATCTCATTTTTCAGCAACAATCTTCTCCTCTAATCCGGGCAGAGCCGGAAGCTAAAAAAACAATCGCTCAGAGGCCAAGGCACAGAGACGCAATCAACTAAGCCCTGCGCCCTTACGTTAAGAAAGTTTACAGCCTCTTCCAACCCTGTCCCATCACAAATTGCGAAAAACTTCAACATCATGACTGCGGCCCAGAACCACCAGGCGATCACCGGCCTGCACCATGTCATCCGGACCGGCAACCATCTGCCGGAAAGAGAGGGGTCCGCCCTCTTTCTGTTCACGGCGCTTGAACATGATCACCTGCAGCCCCAGACGGGAACGGACATCAAGGGTTCTCAGGGTCTGTCCGACAAATGCTGCCGGAGCCTGCACCTCAGCCATCACATAACCATCAGCGAGATCAATCTCTTCAACCCTGTCCAGAACCTGGACCGAGGATGAAATTTCGGCTCCGAGATCACGTTTAATTACCTCCCGGTTATAGGCTTCGGTGACCTCCCGCTGCCGGATGGCGGCAACCAGCTCACCACTGTCGGGATCCAGAACCGGCAGTTCCCGGTAATCGGTATGACCGAAAATTTTCATTACCTGATCAAGATCGGCCGTCAGCGCCACCGCGGGCACATTCGTGCTGGCCAGATCGGCGGCAACCAGAAGATCGGTCAGATCGTCCTGATCGAGAATCGCCTGGCGCACCTCCTGCAGGGAAACCACCCCGAAAAACTTTTTTTTATCATCGACAAGATAGTAGGAGGTATTGGGAGAGTTGACCACCAGTTCCAAAAGCTGACGAAAACCAAGTCCCGGCAAGATGGTCCTGGGTTTTCGGTCACAGAAATCGGCAACCTTCAAAGCGCGCAGCACATTCAGTTCGCGACCGCGAAAGAGATCAATGCCGCGGTGTACCAGTTTAATCGTGTAGATCGACTCTTTCTTCAATTTGGTCGCCAGCAGGGTCGCGATAATCGTCGAGATCATCAGGGGCAGAATGATTTTGTAATCGTTAGTCATCTCGAAAATAATCAGAATCGCGGTAATCGGCGCATGGGTTGCCCCGGCCACCACCGCCCCCATACCGACCATGGCATAGGCTCCGGACGAGGCCGACAGCTCCGGCAGCAGCATATGCACCAGGGCCCCGAAGAAACCACCGGTCATCGTCCCGATAAAAAGGGAAGGGGCGAAAATACCGCCCGAGCCCCCGGAACCGAGGCTCAGACTGGTCGCCGCGATCTTGGCGAAAACCAGTCCCAGCATCAACAGCCAGGGAATCTGGCCGTGCAGGGCGAGATTCATACTGTTGTAGCCCACGCCGTAAATCCCCGGCACCAGAATTCCGAAGCAGCCGAGCAGAAAGCCGCCGATAACGGTTTTGACCACCCCCGGCAGTTTGAGATAGTCATCAAAAAAATCCTCGGAGAGACATAAGACCTCAGTAAAAAGCAGAGCTACCAAGCCCGCCAGCAGACCGAGAACCGCATAGGGAATGAGTTCGAGCGGGCTGACCAGATGATAGGCCGGCACTTCAAAGGCGGGGAAATTACCGAGGAAATGGCGGGAGACCACGGTCGCCATCACCGAAGAGATAACAATCGGACTGAACTGGGCCACACCGAAATCCGCCAGAATAATCTCGACACTGAAAAGAGCGCCGGCCATCGGCGCATTAAAGGCGGCCGCAATCCCGGCCGCCGCCCCACAGGCGACAAAAACCTTGGTACGCTGGGCATTGACTTTGAGAAACTGACCCACGGTTGAACCGATTGATGAGCCGATCTGAATAACCGGCCCCTCACGCCCGACCGAGCCACCCGAGGCAATACAGAGCGATGAAGCAAAAAGTTTGGCCACCGCCACCCGCGGCCGAATCCGGCCATCGCGCAAGGCCATCGCCTCCATAACCTCGGGTACGCCGTGCCCTTTGGCTTCGGGGGCAAAAAAATAGACAATCAGGCCGACCAGCAGAGCCCCGCCGGTAGGAATAACAATTTTCAGATAAACCGGCACATGTTTGAGATACTCCAGATCTAGATCGCCTATGCCCCAGAAAAGACGGCTGAAAAATTTAATCAGATACTGAATTCCAACCGCACCGAAACCACCCAGAAGACCGATGATGACCGCCACGATGACCATAAAAATATGTTCAGTGGAACGGAACTGGGCCATCGATTCATTGAAAACCGTAACTAATTTTTTATACACTTGCAGACTCAACCGTTTGCTTAATTGTAAATTCATCAATCCGCAACAGGATCTTTTTCCAGTCGGAGACGGCAATGCCGACGGCATGCGGGTCGTTACGAAACCAGGTCAGCTGGCGTTTGGCGTAGCGCCGGGTTGCCTGTTTGGTCTCGCTGACCGCCCGCTCCAGGGAGAGGCTGCCGGCAAGATATTCGTTTATCTGCCGGTAGCCGATACTCTGCAGCGGTTTAAGCTCTGCCGAAAAACCTTTTTCCAGCAGGCCCTTGACCTCATCGACAAAACCTTGCGCCAGCATCGTTTCAACCCGTTGATTAATGCGCTGATAAAGTTTCTCGCGCTCAAGATCGAGATAGAGATGAAGAAAACGGTAGCGGGGTTTCAGAAAACGATGCCGCTCCTGAAAAAAAGCCAGACTCTGGCCGGTTGCCAACACCGTCTCCAGAGCCCTGAGTACCCGGGTTCGATCCCGAGGAGCCAGACGGGCTGCCAGCGGCGCATCATAACGGGCCAGTTCGGCATGTAAAGCCTCGCTGCCTTCAAGAGTCAGGCGCTCCTCAAGTTCGGCGCGCAGCCTTAAATCAATCTCCGGCATCTGACATAAGCCGAAAAGCAGGGCCCGCAGATAGAGACCGGTACCACCGACAACTAAAGGCAAACGCCCCCGGGAACGAATGTCGGCAATCACGACATCGGCCCGGGCCTGAAAATCGGTCGCATTAAAGGACTGATCCGGATCAAGGATATCAAAGAGATGATGCGGCAGCAGATTACGTTCGGCCAGATCCGGTTTCGCCGTACCGATATCGAGGTAGCGATAGACCTGCAGGGAATCGCCGTTAATAATCTCAGCCTTACAGGCGCGCGCCACCTCCAGCGCCACGGCGCTCTTGCCGACCGCCGTCGGCCCGGAAAGGAGTACCACTCCCGGCAGCTCAACCTCAGGTTCCACTTTCAGCAAAAACTCACCACCCGAAAAGCTTCATACTCGCACAGTTAATAATCAAGCCACTCGATCTCCACTTCCTCGCCCGCCCGGGCCCCCTCGGTTCCGGCCGGCTGCACCAGCAGACAGTTGCCCTTGACCATCGAATTGAGAATCCCGGAGCCCTGAGCTCCGGTCAGGGCAACCGTTAACCGGCCCCCTTTTTCGCGCTGCGCCAGGCCGCGGGCATAATGACGGCGATTGCCGGGAGCCGCCAGGTTCTCCAGCACAACGGCCTTCTCCCGCGGCAGAAGCCAGTCGGCTTCGGCCCAGCCCGCCATTTTTCTCAGCAGCGGACGGACAAACTGTTCAAATGAGACCATGGTCGAAACCGGATTGCCGGGCAGACCGATCACCGGTTTACCCCCAATCTGACTGTAGAGCAAAGGTTTTCCGGGTTTCATGCGCACCTGCCAGAAACGAACCCGGGCCTGGGGCAGATCCCGAATAACCTCCTGCAGAAAATCGTAATCCCCCATGGAAACCCCGCCGGAGG
>JAFGVI010000020.1 GCA_016938065.1 Deltaproteobacteria bacterium
AAAAAAAGCTTAGAGCCACGATTTAATAAATCGGAGGTACAGGAAATCTACGTTTTCCTCTTGACTTTACTTATCATAGATGACCCCCAGTGAGTTCGCCTTATTGGGGACTTTGATGAGAGGCCCGGGTCGGGTTTTTCCCCGGGCTGTATTGATGGACCGGATGCAGGGCTATCAGTTTGCAGGTTACGAACGCACCGTAGACAGCCACATCAAGAACCTGCGTAAAAAGATCTCACTCTGTCTGCCCGATCAGGTGCTTATTCAAAGTGTCTATGGCATTGGCTATAAATTGATCACTGCCTCCTGAATGCGCTCCGCTTGCAACAAATATTGGATATTAAGAGGAAAAGAAGGGAAAAGGAAGGGAAAAGAGGACGGATCTATTTATTTCTGCTCATCACTGTTTACGGGATACCGGCCGGTTAAAAATTAATCTGTTTTTTATGGTTTTTCCTGATAATAGAACGGTGGCAAATTTTATTTTCATTATTGAAAGGAGAGCTCGAAATGAAGAATTATAAACGTATCATGGTCTTGAGCCGGTCAACCAAAGAATGCCGCAAAGCTATACAGCAAGGTATTGACCTGGCAAAAGCCAATGATGCAAAACTATATGTAGTGTATAGCGTTCACAACCCCTTCGGACTTGAAGGAATGAACATTCCTTTACCTTCGGTCAACAATTTGGAAAACGAATTTTTACAAATACAAAAAGAGGCGACAGAGGATCTTCAAAGATTAATCGAAGAAGAAGCCTCCGCCGGATTGTCAGTTGAAATAGTTGTCTCTGAAGAAGAAATTACCAAGGCCGCGTTAGAGTTGGTTAAAGAGAAAAATATTGATTTGCTTATTGTCAGAGAAATCGAAGAGGGACGTTTAGAGCACTTCCTGTTCGGACGCAGCACTGAAACTTTGGTCCGCAAAATGCCGTGTTCTATTTTATTGATAGCAGACAAACTGTAGGGTATCGAATATCCCGCAGAACTCCGCAAAAATCTAACAAACCAAAGGAATTACCACCAATCAAGATAAGCCTGAGATCCAAGCTCATAAAAAATATTTAAGCCAAAGTTGCATTTTTACGGGTTCCAATAAATTGATATTTTTGTTGGAACCCGTAAATATTTAACTATTTCTTATTGATTCATTTTCTTCACAAACCCGGCTTATACCGGTTGCACCGAGCATCCATCTGCAGACCCGAGATGAGCTCTGAAGGGCAATTTCAAAGATTCCCCTAGACATTACTGAACAATCGCAAAAATAAACTGCAGGAAAAACTATGTTCGGTTTGAAACAAAAACAGAGACAAAAATTACGCGAGCAGCCTTTTCCGGAGCATTGGAATAAAATCCTGCAGGAAAACGTTGCCTATTTTCACCGTCTGCCGGCCGCCGACCAGGCGGAGCTACGCGGACACATACAGATTTTTCTTCAGGAAAAAAAGTTTGTCGGCTGCGGCGGGCTGGAAATCAATGATGAAATAAGAGTCACAATCGCGGCCGAAGCCTGCATTTTGCTGCTGCACCGTAAAACCGACTACTACCCTACGCTCAATACCATCATGGTTTACCCCCACCATTACTATGCTCCCGGCAATAGAGTTTTACCTGGAGGCGTGGTTGATGAAACACCTCAGAACCGTCTGGGAGAGTCATGGCGGCGCGGGCCGGTGATCTTGTCCTGGGATGATGTTAACCGCAGCGCCCATAAACATAATGATGCCCATAATGTCGTGTTCCACGAATTCGCCCACCAACTGGATAGTGAATCAGGCAACAGCAACGGTGCCCCACTGCTTCCCCGGCGATCCATGTACAGCGCCTGGGCACAGGTTCTTGGCGAAGAATACGAGCATTTAATCAGCCAACTGCAACATCAACACAAAACCGACATCGATGCCTATGGAGCAACCAATCCGGCCGAGTTTTTTGCCGTAATCAGCGAGGCCTTTTTTGAAACCCCCCGGCCTTTACAGCGACGACACCCGGCGTTGTATGAGCAATTAGCTCTATTTTACCAGCAGGATCCGGCACAATTACCGTCAGAATAACAAGCCTGCTTTATAGAAGAAAAACATAGGGTACGACAACAGAAAAAATGCCTAAAAACCAACAAATCACACTGTTTGAAAGCATCTCCATGGCCGTCGGGACCATGATCGGCGCAAGTATCTTCTCAATTTTCGGTGTCGGAGCCAGGATAGCCCAGCACAACTTGCCGGAAGCGTTTGTTCTCTCAGGCCTGTTCGCACTGCTGGTTGCCTACTCCTACGCTAAATTAGGCTCGGAAATAGTTTCCAATGCCGGTCCGATTGCCTTTATCATCTCCGGCATCGGCGATAATATCATGACCGGCACTTTGAGCGTCCTTATGTGGTTGAGCTATGTCGTTTCGATCGCTCTCTTCCTCAAAGGTTTTGCCGGATATTTTTTACCTTTGTGCCACATACATAAAACCCCTTTGGCAACCGGTTTGGTTGAGACCGGGCTCGTAGCCTTTTTTATCGTTCTTAACCTGTTTGGCGGTAAAACTGTGGGCCGGGCCGAACTTTATGTCGTCATTGGGAAATTGACAATTCTCGGAATTTTTATCATCGGCGGTTTTTTCAGCATAAAATCGTCCCTGATAAAGCCGTCTTTCGACCCCCCGCATATCAAGGGGACAGTCAATGCGGCAGTCATTTTCTTTCTTTCATATATGGGCTTCGGACTCGTCACAAATGCTTCCGAAAACATGCTAAACCCACGTCGCAACGTTCCCAGGGCCATTTATGCCAGCATTGCAGTGGTCATGTTTGTCTATGTCTCCGTAGCCCTGGTCGCGGTCGGCAACCTCTCGATTGCCGACCTCATGAAATACCAGGAAAACGCCTTGGCCGTTGCCGCCCGCCCCTTTCTCGGGCATTTTGGTTTTCTGCTGATTTCCATCGGCGCCCTGCTTTCGATTTCCTCGGCTTTAAACGCCACTCTTTACGGTGGCGCCAATATCGCATATTCACTGGCAAAAGACGGGGAATTACCTGAATTCTTTGAACGAAAGATATGGTTTAAATCAACTGAGGGGCTTTATATCACGGGAGGCCTGGGCCTGTTTTTTGCCCTTTTGTTCAATATTGGTGAGATTGCTTCGATTACCAGTGTGATTTTCACTGTAATTTATATATTTGTCATCGTTTCCCATTACCGTTTAAGTGATCGTTACGGCGGTAATAAAATATTTATAGCCGGCAGCGGAGTCACGCTTACAGCCGTTGTCACCATGATCCTTATCTATCAGTGGCAAACCCAGAAAATGGCCTTTTGGGGATCAATCATCACTTTTTTGACGGCATTGATAATAGAATATATTTATCGCCTGGCCACAAAAAGGGGGTTCAAAAAACAAGAAATGGGGACAAACGGGGACAGCCACTAATTAACAACCTAAGGTATGGCGAATTCACTTTAATTGGTGGCTGTTTGAATGCATAAATAAATAGAGCTTTGAAGAAGAGCCCCCCTTGATGGTAGAATGGTTTTTTTCAACCGGCTGTGCAGCTTGCGAGACGCAACCTCACAGAATCATAAGCCATCAAAGGAGGCTCCAACGACAAATATGCACTATATCGGATTTGATATCCACAAAAAAACGATCGCATTCTGTGAAAAAGAGGTTGATGGTACAATTTTAGAGCAAGATACAATCCCATCCGTGAGGTAAGACATGATAAACTTCACCCCAAAATTCACCATCACTAACCGAATGACCGCTGCAATTACCCAGATTGAAAGGGCGCGTGGTTTTCTGGAGGCGGCAAGATTGTCCGATGACTGGGTGCGGGATATGGGCGCAGAGGCGTTAATAAAGGAAGCACATCACACAACCCACATCGAAGGCACGCAACTCACGCTGGATCAGGCGGAACGCCTATGGCAAGGAATGCTGGATAAGCAACTTATTTTGGAGGTTGGCGCAGGACCAACAGACCCAACCCGTCACTATACCTTGGCAGAGCTATGACAAGCTGTGACACGGAGCTGTGACACGGAGCTGTGACATTGCTATGACAACTGCTGTGACAGAAAATCGCGGCAACTTCGCGGCAAAACTTCCGACATGGCCGCTTTCAGGAAATGGAGTGGATCAGTTTCAGGGGGGGGTACATATACAATTTGGGGACATCAAGGTTTCCTGACTGGAGTGCTCCCCATTTATCTGGAAGGGTGCGGATTGATGAAGTCGACCCTTGAAAAAAGAACTCTCTTGCCGGGCCTCACTTAATGATAAAAATAATTTACATTGCCTCGATTATTATGTTAAATGAAAATTGATTTTATCATAAATGGGGTGCAGTATGTCAGTAATCGATGTTTTATTGCAACATAAAAAAGCGGGCGAACTTTTTTATGATAAATCCAGAATGGAGTACGGCTTTAACTATACCAGGGAGTGTGATCCGATTTCCCTGACGATGCCGTACCAGAAATCATCTTACATCTGGAAACACCATCTTCACCCAATTTTTGAGATGAATCTGCCGGAAGGGTATCTCTTTGAAGTTTTCAAAAATCATTTGCAAAAAGAGTTCGGATATATAGACGAATTTTTGATCTTCTCATTTATTGCGCCCAACATTGAAAGTCGCCTGAATTTTAAAAGTGAATTCGACAAAACCGCTTTTGCCGCCGTCGATCTGAATGAGGTTCTGCAAAATGATACGGAAGATACCTTTCTGCGGTTAGTGCGGGTATTTTTAAGCAGGAATGCCGTCTCCGGTATTCAGCCAAAAACCCTGGCGCTGATCAAAGATAAAGAAAACCTCCCTTTGAAAGAATACATCATCAAAACCTGGGGAGAGGAATACCCCCGACTGGCGGAAAATGAATATTTTTGTATGCAGGCGGTTAGTAAAGCCGGTGTCATGATCCCCGTGGTACGGATGTCTGAACATAAAAAGTTTTTGTTGGTTGAGAAATTTGATTTCAATAAAAAATCCGGTGAATTCAGAGGTTTTGAAGAGCTTCTGGTTTTAATGGGGAAAAATCGCAACCGGAAATACAGCGGCAGTTATGAGCAGGTAGCCAAGTTTGTTTACGCGGTCAGCACGGATAAGATCTTCTCCATGGAACAATTGTTCAAAACCATAGTCATGTGCTATCTGCTGAGAAACGGGGACGCTCATCTGAAGAATTTCGGTGTCTTGTACGATAGTTCGTTTACAGATATTCGTTTGGCGCCGGCTTATGACATTGTCACGACAACCGCTTATATTTTCAATGATAAACCGGCGTTGACGATGTTCGGTAAAAAAGTCTGGTGGGGAAAAGCCGACCTGATCAGATTTGGTACGGAGCACTGCTATCTTTCCCCCCGTCAGGCCGCGTCTATGTATGCGCTCTGCTTACAGGCTGTAAGTGATACTCTGGCCGAGCTGAAAAATTATATGAAACTAGCCCCCGATTTTGTCCCGGTCGCAACCCGGATTCTCGATAGTTGGCAATCGTCCTTAAGCGGAAAAAGCCAAAAGGAACTCTCCAATGAAATTATTCGAAATTGGCGCGCGGATAAAAAAGCTTAGAAAAGAAGCCGGCCTGACTCAGGAAGAAATAGCGCAAGCCGCGAACATCAGTCGGGTAACTCTGGGAAAATGCGAAAGGGGGCAGATGGGAGCTGTATCGATTAGGACTTTGGATGTAATTTTGAACCGTCTTGGTTACGAGATTGAATTAAAAGAAACAGTAAAAAACCGTTTCGGCATCCCAAAACTTGATGAAATGGAATGACCCCTCCATATCAGATATTACGATTGACATTTAACGACAGTATATGGAGTTCCGACAAGGACGATGAGTTCGAATGTCTTAACCTTGGTAGATTCAGATACACTTTGAAAAGATAAAAATTGGTAAACCGGATATGAGCAAGTCCAGAAAAGAAAATCTCGGCTACTGGGAGGTAACAGCAATAGGGATCGGCGGAATGGTCGGGGGCGGGATTTTTGCTGTTCTTGGCCTTGCAGTGGAGTTAACCAATGGGGGCGCGCCAGTAGCATTTCTGATTGCGGGTATCGTTGCCCTCGTTACCTCCTATTCGTATGCAAAACTCTCCGTCACTTATCCAAGCCAGGGAGGAACAGTAGCTTTCCTGGATCGGGCGTTTGGCCCAGGTTTGCTGACAGGAAGTGCGAATATCCTTCTGTGGATAGGTTACATTGTCATGCTCTCGCTGTATGCTTATGCTTTCGGAAGCTATGGCGCATCATTCTTTCCTCAAGCCTCGCAGGTTTTTTGGAAACACGTTCTGATCACGAGCAGTATTGTCAGCATTACGGGACTCAACCTTTTGAACGCCAGACTGATTGGTGAGGCCGAAGACTGGATTGTGCTCCTCAAATTGGTGATTCTGTCCCTTTTTATTGGGGTTGGTATCTGGGGCATTGATAGCACCAGGCTTGCGCCTGCTTCATGGTCATCCCCTTTGAATCTGATTGCAGGCGGAATGATTATTTTTCTTGCCTATGAGGGATTCGAGTTGATTGCCAATACGGCACAGGATGTTCGGGACGCACCTAAGATATTGCCTCGCGCTTTCTATTCAAGCGTTGGTTATGTCATAGTTCTCTATGTACTCGTTGCCATAGTTACAGTCGGAACTTTGCCTGTTGACAAGATTGTAGAGGCCAAAGATTACGCCCTGGCTGAAGCAGCACGGCCTTTCATGGGTCAAAAGGGATTTATTTTAATTGCCATCGCGGCCATGCTTTCGACGGCTTCGGCTATCAATGCCACGATCTACGGTGCCGCCCGATTGAGCTATGTCATTGCAAAAGACGGGGAACTGCCAAGCATATTGGAAAAAAAAGCATGGGGTAAGCCAATGGAGGGGCTTTTGATTACCTCAGGAGTGACCCTGTTGATCGCCAATCTGACAGAACTATCCAGTATGTCGACGATGGGGAGCGCTGGTTTCCTCTTAATTTTTGCAGCGGTTAATGGCGCCAACGTGGTACTGGCAGAAAAGACAAAGAGCAAGCCCTTACTTTCGTTATTAGGGGTTGTGCTCTGTCTCGGTGCATTAGGATGTCTGGTTTGGCAGACTGCAAACAATTCACCCGGCCAGCTTTGGTTTTTGTTCGCGATGTTAGGGGCGGCCTTTTTTATTGAACTCACCTTTCGGGTCATTACGGGGCGGACAATAAACCTTTCAAAGAGCAGGAAAATGGATCATTGAAATCTTGAAAAATACTTTACCGATTTTTGCCAAATGATATATCTGACTGGCAGTACAAAACACGTTCCGGAGTTAAAGATAGTCTATTTTCTGATAATTCTATGTTTAGCTGTACAGCACATAACAATGCTAATAGAGACCGACCTGATAAGCGGTGCAAGTTCTCGCTCAAAACCTTTCCCTTCCGACATTTCCGACTATTGTCTCCGGGAGTCATCCTGTTTCTGCATTTTTTTGCTGTGCGCGGAAAGCCGTAACGAAATCTATTGAATTTATCTGGACACCGATGCACAATGGAATATATTTACTTCATAGGACTGGGCTGCATCACGGGACTCATGTCTGGAACACTGGGAATAGGCGGGGGAGTGGTGATCGTCCCCGGGTTGATTTATATATACACGCATCTTGGCATAGCCGACAACCTCTACATGCATGTTGCATCCGGAACATCGCTGGCGGTCATGATTTTCACATCCACCAGCAACACGATTTCATGCCAGAGGCAGAAAAGGATAGATTGGCGCCTGTTCCGTCTTATGGTGCCATGGATAATAGTCTTCGATGTCGTCGGAGCAGTAATGGCATCGTTCATGAGAGCGAGGTGGCTCGAAACCATTTTTGCAGGAGTTATTCTTGTCATGGCCGCAATGATGATTTTCGATTTGTTTAAAAAAAACCGTTCCGATGCCGCTGAAGTATCTTCTAAAGCAAAACCGATCTCCCTGTTGCCCAGGGCCGTCGTCGGCATCGTCATCGGACTCAAATCAGGCTTGCTCGGGATCGGCGGGGGGGCGATCGCAACCCCTTTTTTCTCAACCTACGGGATTCCCATAAGGATCGCTACGGGCACCACGGCTTCGCTGACCCTCCCCATCGGCATTGTCGGGACCATGTCGTTTGTGCTTATCGGCATTATTTCCGGATGCAACGTCAACAATACTATCGGCTTTGTCCACTGGCCTTCCGTCATAATCCTGGCTCCCTTCTCAATGGCCACAGCAGCACTCGGCACCAAATTAGCCAACCGGATGCCCACTCTTTGGCTCAAGAGCCTGTTCATCGCATTTCTTCTCTGCACAGGTGTTGAGCAGCTTATCGGGTAGAGCTGAAAGCAAAAATGAACCGGCAGAGATAGAGGAAAAAAATGAGATTACACATTGTCCAGCATGAAAGCTTTGAAGCTCCGGGGGCGATAGCCGTCTGGGCTGAAAACCGAGGCCACGAAATCAACTATACGAGAGTCTATCGCCATGAGAGGCTGCCTTTATCAGCAGACGCTTTTGACTTTCTGCTGGTTCTGGGGGGTCCGCAATCTCCCGACACCACACAAGAACAATGCCCCCATTTTGCGGCCGACAGAGAAATTGAACTGATCAACAGGGCCATCGCTCAGGATAAAGCTGTATTGGGTATTTGTCTTGGCGCGCAGTTGCTTGGCAAAGCCCTGGGCGCCGGGTTTGAGCCTAGTCCCTGCCGGGAGATTGGGGTTTTTCCGCTGACTCTGACTGACGCGGGCAGAAAGGATCCTTTGTTTTCCACTTTCCCGCAAACGTTTTCCGTGGGTCACTGGCACGGTGACATGCCGGGCCTGACTGAAGATGCCGTAATACTCGCCGGCAGTGCGGGCTGCCCCCGACAAATCATCAGATACAAGCCTAAGGTTTACGGTTTTCAATGTCACTTCGAGTTTACCCGCGAGAGCATCGCCGGCATGATTAAAAATTGTTCTGAAGAGCTGGCCGAATATAAAACGCTGCCTTTCGTCCAGGACGCGGCTACTCTTACAGAAATGGACTACAGCGAAATGAACGGTTTTCTTTATAAATTTTTAGACTATATTGCAGATCGGCAAGCCCTGAGAGGCAAACCCCAAGGAGATTAATATGAACTTTTGCAAAACCACCCAAATGTTCCTCATCGGTTGCACCTTGACTCTACTGCTGTCAACAGGAGGAAGCAGCCCGGCTGTTGCTGAGACACAGATTGCTCCAGCCATAAAGAAGTATGATACCGTCGCCTATTTCAGGGACGGCAAAGCGCTGCCGGGCAATGAACCGTTCACATTCCAGTGGCATAATCTGATCTGGTATTTCGCCAGCCGGGAGAATCTGGATTTATTTGCCGCCGGCCCGGAAAAATACGCCCCGCAATATGACGGTTACTGTGCCTGGGCCATGTCGGAAAACCGCCAGGCCCTGACCGACCCGCAGGTCTGGAAGATCGTCGACGACAAGCTCTACCTGAACTGCAGTCAGACGGCCTATGAAAAATGGAGCCGGGATATCCCCGGCAATATCAGGAAGGCTGATCACAACTGGTTGAATTTTCGCGGGCAATGACCACGACTGCCCCCCGGAAGCAAACATACAAGGAGAAGATCATGCAGAAATATGATATTGCGGTTATCGTCGGCAGCCTGCGGCAGGATTCAATCAATCGCAAACTGGCCAGGGGAC
>JAFGVI010000138.1 GCA_016938065.1 Deltaproteobacteria bacterium
CTCTCTGGAAGATATCAAAAGTACGGTGATTGCCACCCGCGATAACCGTCCGCTCTTTATCGACGATATCGCGACCGTCGAGATGGGCACCGCTTTCCGGCGCGGGGTCTCTCTTCTTAACGCCGACCAAGAGGTGGTCAGCGGCACCATCTATAAAACCTATGGCGCCAACTCTTTCGCGGTTATCGGTGAGGTCAAGCAACGCCTCGAAAAAATCAACCATTCACTGCCGGCCGGGGTTAAAATTGTCCCCTATTACGACCAATCCGCCCTCGTCAAAAACAGCATCGCCACCGTCCGTAACGCTTTTTTCTCGGGATTCCTGATGGTCTCGATCGTGACGCTTGTTTTTCTACGCAACTGGCGCAATGCGCTGATCGTTGTTGGAGCTCTGCCTTTTGCGACCCTTTTTGCCGCAACCCTGCTCTACTACCGGGCAATTCCCGGCGACCTGCTCTCTTTCGGCGGCATTGCCATCGCTTTGGGAATGATTGTTGATGCGACCATCATCATGATTGAAAGGCTGCAATCAGCCTTTGCCGGCGAAAACAACGTCGATAAAACCGCAACCGGCACCCTGATTCTCCGGGCCGCGACCGAGGTCGCCCCACCCATATTTTTTGCCAGTGCCATCATCATAATCGTCTTTCTGCCGATCTTTACCTTAGGAGAAATTGAAGGCAAGATGTTTCGCCCTCTGGCAATCGCAGTTACCGCCACTATGGTCGGCGCCCTGATCTATGCTCTAATGCTGGCCCCGGTTCTTTTCAGACTTTTTCGCCCCTGGCAGCAAAAATCTAATTATTTAAAAAATAATGAGAGTGCTCTGCTGCAGGGCTATCGGAGAGTTTTAAATTTTTTCCTTGAGCGCCGCCGGCTGGTCGGCACTCTGGTCGCAACCCTGCTTATTACCGGCGGCCTGACTTTTACAAAGCTGGGCAAAGAGTTTGTGCCAACCCTTGAAGAGGGTACGCTGCAGAGCCTTGCTTACATGAACCCCAATATCTCTTTGGACGAGATTACAACCACCGCAAAAGCGATGGCCCAGGAGATGAAATCATTTTCCGAAGTTAAAAAAGTTATCGTCGACATCGGCTACGGCGAAGTCGGGCCGCACATGCACCACACCAATTACGCCTGCATGAACATTACATTGCGGCCCAAAAGCGAGTGGCCAACCACCTCCAGCCAGGAACAGCTGGTCGATCGCATAAACCAGAGGGTCAAAGATTTTCCCGGGGTGGCAACAACCTTTTCTCAACCCATCAAACATGAAATTGACGGCCTTATCGGCGGAGCCGGGAGCAGTGTTGTGGCTAAACTTTTTGGCGATGATTATGAGATCCTGATGCAAAAAGCCGCAGAGATCGAAGAGGTTCTGGCTCACATCAAAGGGGTCGCCGATCTGCGCACCGAGCAGGTTGACGGGCAGACCCAGCTACAGATAACCATAAAGCCTGAAGCCGGCGCCCTCCATGGTCTTAATAAAGAAGAGATACAGAAAACTATTGCCCGCGCCAGCGCCGGTGAGACTGTCGGCCAGATTTTTGCGGGCGAACGAAGGTTCGATATTACGGTTCGTTTCGGCAAAAAGTTTCGTGACTCCATCAACGATATTAAAAAACTGCTGTTCAAGACCCCAGGCGGTTACAAGGTTCCTCTGGATGAGCTCGCCGAGGTTGAAACCATTACCGGTTTGCGTCAAATCAGCCGGGAGGAGACCCGACGCTACATCTCCATTCAAAGCAATGTACGGGGACGCGATTCGGGAAGTTTTGTCGAAGAGGCACAGCGCCTGATCCGGGAGAAGGTGGCGTTGCCGCCCGGATATCATCTGGCCTGGGGCGGCCAGTTCGAACTGCGCCAGGCGGCCAACCGAAGATTACTGATGGTTATTCCTCTGACCCTGTTTTTAGTCGTGGTTATGCTTTACGGACTGTTCAACTCCTTGAGCAACGTCATTCTGGTCATGCTCAATATTCCGCTGGCCCTGGTCGGCGGCGTCATCAGTCTCGCCCTTTTTCAGGAGAATCTAAGCATTCCCTCATCGATCGGTTTCATCGCCCTCTTCGGCATCGCCCTGACCGATGGCCTGGTTCTGATCTCCCGCTTTGAACACTTGAAAAGTAAAGGCTATGATCTCAGAAAGAGGGTTCTGGACGGCTGCACCTCCAAAATAAGAGCCGTTCTGATCACCACCATCACCACGGCCGTCGGCCTGCTGCCGTTGATTTTAAGCAGCGGCACCGGTTCAGAAATCCAGCGCCCTCTGGCTGTGGTCGTGGTCGGCGGCCTCTTCTCCTCAACCCTGCTCACGTTGATTGTGATTCCAGCCCTTTATGAACAATTTGCCAAGTGGCGCCGGGAAGAGTAGACTGGTATAGAACCCCCAAAATATCACCGGAAGCATCTTTTGGTTGAGTTTTGGCTTTACTCTTCGCTATAAGGGAGGATAACTTTTTCAACCCCTGACACAAACCTGCTTAAAGGAGATTGCTTATGTTTAAAAAAATTTTTCTGCTGCTGGTCGCGGTCGCGATAATTGTTGGCGGGGTCGTGGCCTTCCAGATGATTGAAAAACAACACAATCTCGTCATCACATTTGCCGATGCCAAACATCTGATGGTCGACGACCACGTCTATCTCGCCGGCGCTCTGGCCGGCAAGGTAAAAGCCGTCGAGGCAAAAAATAAGCAGGTTGCGGTTACCATCAATCTCAAAAAAACCTTTTATGACCAGATCACTGCAAACTCAGCTTTTTTTATCGACAACGATGCCTTGAATCAGAAAAGAAAATGTCTTCTGATCCGGCTCGCCTCAGAACCGGGACAGCCACTCACCCCGGGAACCCAATTAAAGGGGGTAGATTCTGACTTTGCCTGGTCGGCCCGCAAGGCCGGCGAAGAGATCGCGGCCCGGATGGGAGCCGCAATGCAGGAAATGCTTAATTCTGAAGCAGTCCAGAAAAGCTCTGATGATCTGACCAAACTCTGGCAGGATATCCGACAGGCCTTTAACGATATTGATCTTAAAAAAATGGAACAGGAGCTTAGAGAAAAAACTGAATCATTGCGCCGCAGCTTCGATAAAGCTCTGCCTTCGGCAGAGCTGAAACAGACGATGGCGGAGATCGAAAAGAAACTGGCAGAGCTGCAGCAGACGCTAAAAGAGGCCGGCAACAGCGAGGCCGCCCAGCAACTCAAAAAAACCCTGGAAGAGCTCTTCAAAAAACTCGAAAAAGAGGCCCCGCCGGCAAAGCGCGATGTAAAGATTTAAAAGGTAATAAGAGGGTCAGTAATAAGAGGGTCACAGTAATAAGAGGGTCAGTTCTTGACTTTACACATTACACAATATTGTCTTGACTTGGTGTAATGTCAAGAACTGACCCTGTAGTCATATTTCTCACCTGATCCAGAAGTCCGTCGCCAAGTTCCCTGAAAAGTTCTTGCCGGGCGTGAGCCTGCGGGTTATCCTTAAGCTTTTCCAGATGATCGGCAAAAAGTTTTTCCAGGGGCCGAATAAACTGCTCGGGCTTGAGTTTTTTCTCGGCCTCCCACTCTTTAATAACTTCAGCCATGCGATCGATAAGATCCTGAATCTGATCCTTTTGGAAGTCAGGGCGGGAAGCAGGGCGGGAATCAGGGCGAAAAGCGGGAGAATCTATAAGTCCGAGACCGGGCAGGCCTCCTTCAAGATATCCTGATTCAAAGGCTCCAGGTCTAAGGGCTCCGACATTCCCATAATCGGCTGCCGACGAAACCCGGCTCATCTCTTCAATTGTCACCAGACTCTGATAGCGATAATCAGCTTCGACCGTGGCAATGCTTTCAAGTTCTTTAATCTCCGC
>JAFGVI010000139.1 GCA_016938065.1 Deltaproteobacteria bacterium
CGCTGACCCGAACATTTTTACTGATAGGAATTTTCAGTTGTTCGACCATCTGCTGAGTGCGTCTTTTTCTGACAAACGGGCTGACGATTAATATCTCTTTTTCAGCGGCAACGATATCCTGATTGAAAACCGGCAGAAAGTTTTCTTTATTGAAAATTATATCCAGAGGCGCATCCGCGATCTCTTCGCTTTTGGCTTTATAGCCCATGGCCGCGTAGCCGTTCAACCGTTTTTGGTACATTTTTTCCAACATTTTTACCTGAATATCGACATAATCATAAATTCGCACCTCTTTTTTAGTCTGAAAAAGCCGGTGAAGCCTTCCGGCATATTGCTGAAGGGTACCTTTCCATGAGATGGGCATGGCCAGAAACAATGTATCGAGACGGGGTTCGTCAAAACCTTCCCCGATAAAATTACCGGTGGCCACCAGGATGAAATTTTTGTCGGCCGGAATATCGGCAAGAGCTTGAAAGGCCTGCTGCGTTAAACTTTTACCCATGCCGCCCATCAAGATTATGACCTCTGGAACCTCCGCCATTAGCCTTGCGGCCAACAGTTCAACATGGGCGGTTCTCAGCGATAAAATAATGCAGTTTCTCCCTTGAGAATAATTTTTCAACACATCTTCGACAATCTGCTGATTTCTGAAATTGTTATCAGTGATTTCAGCATACAAATCCTGAATCGAAAGATCTTTTTCGTCCCGGTCAAAAGGCGTCCGCAAAGCGGTAAAACGCGGCACGATATAGTGGTCAAAAGGTCTTTTCTCGGCCTGTTTTATGGGATTGTCCCGATAGCGAATGGGGCCACAGTGCATAAACAGAATCGGATGCCACCCATCTTTGCGCATGGGAGTGGCGGTCAGGCCGTAAACATATTTTGCCATGGCGGTTTTCAGGATCTGTTCATAGGTAAGTGCTGAAACATGATGACACTCATCGGCAATGATCATGGCATAATCCTTGACAAGATCTTTCACCACTCCCTGCCGACTCAACGATTGCACCACCGCAATATCGACAATGCCGCTCAACGAATTCTTGCCGCCACCCAACTGGCCGATCACACCGGTTTTTTTCTTGCGCCCTCTTTTTTTTACCAGGACTCCGGATTGTGCCGGCAAAGGTTCATCAATAGTCAGAAATTCGGACAGCTTCGCTTGCCACTGCGCGAGCAGACTGATCTTGTCGACCAAGATCAACGTGTTCACTTTCCTTTCGGCAATCAGCTTGATGGCCACGACTGTTTTGCCGAAAGCGGTAGTGCCGGAGAGAATTCCATTGTCGTATTGCAGGAGTTTTTCGAGAGCCTGGGGCTGTTCATCACGAAGCTGACCCGTGAATTTTACCTTAATATTTTTACCGTTGCAGGTTTTATCAATAAAGCGGACTTCGGTCCCGAGATCTTCAAACATGGCGGACAACTCCGGCTCACAACCCCGAGGCAAGCACAGATACTCTTTGGTCTCATCCGCACAGGAGATAATTCTCTCATGTCCGAAAGTTGACAAACGCATGGCCTGCTGTTTATAGAACATCGGATTTTTAAACGATGCGAGCCGTTTTAAACGATTCAACCCTCTTTGCGAAATTGCTATTTTGGGAATAAACAACATATTCGCCTTAACAATATCGAGCTGCCGGGGGAAATCACTTTTTTGCAGTTCAATTTTACCTTTATGGGTTTCCCAGGGCTTAGCTTCCGCCTCCTCTTCATCAATTTTCAAGACACCCAGTTCGTGCCCTCGGCACAGCTCTGAAATGAGATGTTCAAGCCGCTCTTCGGATAGCTTCGAGATTGTCGATAAAAAGGCCCATTGGTCTACATAGGCTATAAAATTTTCATCGACAAATTCACTGTTGCCATTTTTTCTTGCCATTTTTTGCAGCGGCAGGGCTATCAAATTTCCTAAACCGCCTCGGGGCAGGGTGTCCTGACTGGGAAAGAGGCGATCGTATGATTTAAATTGTATCTCGTGCCTTCGGCCCATCGAAAATGTAAGCAGGGCGGTGCCAAACTTCCGCGCTAAAGCTGCAGATATCGGCTTTTCGAAAAAGAACCAGGCATGGCCGCCGTTTCCGGATCGCGACCGTTCAACCGCAATCGGAATGTTGAACTCTCGACAAACCTCTCGCACCATCAAGATATCGTTTTGCCAGTCGCCCTCGTCAAAATCCATGGCCAGAAAACAGCAAGTATCATCCGGCAGCATGGGATAGATCCCGGCAACGATGTTGCCTTTCAGATGATTCTCAATGACACTTTCATCCAGAGCCACGTATGTCCTATGCTTGCAGTGGGAACAGGAAATTTTAGGCCTGCCGCAGACCCCGGGCCGCCACTGATTCAGACAAACAAATATATAGCCGAATTTTTCTTTACGCTTATTCTCCCACCGTTTGGCGTAGACATCTTTACGGCCTCTGAAGAGTGACACGAAGAGTTTGATTTTGGCGAGGTAATTCGAGGTGTTGGCTATGCCTGAAAATGGAATTGCGTCTGCCGTTTTGTCTTCTGTGGCTTTGTCTTTGTACAGGTTTTCTTCAGTTTCTACTACAGGGCCGATATTCGGAGGCGGCTCCGGCGGAGCCTGCCCGAGTTGAGCTTTCAAGCGATAGTTTTCTTTTACCAGGCGATGATTCTCAGCTGATAAAAGGTTGTATTTTTCGAGCAGTTCATTGTAATTCATAGCGGACACATCTTTTGGCCTACAACTCTAAGCGAAAACCGTGATGGCCTTCGGCAGGAATCACATCCGCGGCAGATGTTACCCATTAGAACATTTTCTTGTAAAAAACAAGAGAGCCAGTAAAGTGTCTCTAAACGCGTCTCCCGTTTGCCACAAATAAAAAAGCACTCAACGAATTAACGCTAAGTGCTTGATTACTGAAGCCGATGCGCGGACTCGAACCGCGGACCTATTGATTACGAATCAATTGCTCTACCACCTGAGCTACATCGGCAGACTCTATCAGATAAGGAAACTGTTAAATACTTGCCGGGCAGGCAAACCCTCCACAGCAAACAGTTTGATTTTTTTAAGGCCCCATTCAGATAACAGAAGATGCCTTAAAAAGAGGCCATCCTCTAATTGCTTTTCAGCAAAAATGCAAGCATAAAAAACACATTAAGCCCAGCCCTGAGCCTTACGCCCTGCGGCTCAGCAAAACCACGGCAAAACAGTCTCCTTGACCAGAAAGAGGGAAAGAGACCGTTGGAAAAGCGTCCCACTCTTCTTATTGGTTTCTATTTTACAAGCCCTGTGCTAGAAACAACCCGAGCAGCATTGCGCTGAAAGTTCTCTTCTGCAAGTGAAATTTTTCCACCTATCAATATGGTTTCCTGTGAAAATTAAAAAATTACAGCCCTTGCCAACCATGACCGATCAGGATCTTCGATGGATCATCTGTCGCCTGCTGAGCGAATGGGAGAAACATCCTCAGGCCCTTAATCCTCTGCTGGAAAGATCTCTGCGCCAGGCAAAAAAGGAATACAACCAGATTCAGAGAACGCTGGCAACCAGTCTGACGGCCGGGGTTATACGCTGGCGCCTGCGCCTCGATCACTATCTGGAGCAACTGCAAAATCAGAAAAAGAAGCTGAACTCTGAGCTGAAAAACATTCTCCGTCTGGCCCTTTACGAGCTTGATTTTCCAAGTGCGTCTCCACACCCGCAGATGCGACCGGCTTATGCCGTAGTTTCGGAAGCAGTCAATCTGGCTCGGCTTGTAACCCCGGGCCGTGAAGGATTCGTTAACGGCATCCTGCGCACTTTTCTGCGCCGAGACCTCAAGACGATGCTGCCGGCAGACAACGACGACCCGAACAATCTCTCCATTCTCCATTCTCTGCCGGTCTGGCTGGTTCAGCATTGGCAAAAAGATTTTTCCGAGCAGCAAGTTAAAACCCTCTGCCGGCAAGCCAACCAGTTTACCGGCACCAGCTTCCGCGTCAATCGCCTGAAGATTTCTCGGGATGAATTAAGAGAAAACCTGGAACGCGAACCCGGAGATACGTTGCGACTGACCTTCGGCCGCTTTGCGGAAAATGCTTTCCATACCGCAGAAACGGCGGCGCTGCTTGATTCCGAGTGGCTGAAAAAGGGCTATTTAAGTGTTCAGGATGAGGGCGCACAACTCATCAGCGAGCTCTTAAACCCGCAACCCGGAGAAATAATCCTCGATGCCTGCGCTGCTCCGGGCGGCAAAACAGCTCATCTCGCCGAGCTCAGCCACAACCTCAGTACAATAATTGCCGCCGACAAAAACCCTGAGCGCCTCAAACTTATCAGTGAAAACAGTAAGCGCCTGGAGCTGTCCGCAATCAAAACGGTATGCCTCGACCTGACTGAACCGCTTCCGGCGGAGCTGCCGCAGAGCTATGACGCCATCCTCGTCGATGCCCCCTGTTCCGGGCTTGGAGTCATCCGTCGTCGAGCGGACCTGCGCTGGCGAAAAAATCCTGCCGACATCCCAACCCTTGGCAAAATTCAATTGCAAATCCTGCAGAATTGCTCTAGGTATCTCAAGGCTGGCGGTCGCCTGCTCTACGCTACCTGCACCACCAGTCGCGAGGAAAACCAGGCCGTCGTCCAGCGTTTTCTGGCTGAAAACTCCAACTTCAGCCAGATAAGCAGAGAAAAGATCACACCGAAACGCTTGCAGGCTGTCATCAACCAGGAGAGCTTTCTCGAAACCAGTTTTATTGAAGACAGCACCATGGATGGCTTCTTCGCGGCGATAATGACCAGAACCATTTAAGACGGCTAACAACTGATGCAGCTCATCAAACAACCTTAAATGAGACGAAAAGAATAAGGGATCAATACCATGCGCATGATTGCTCCATCAATTTTATCAGCCGATTTCAGCCGTCTCGGAGAAGAGATCAAAGCGCTGGATCGAGCCGGGGCCGACCTCATCCATATTGATGTTA
Source organism: Deltaproteobacteria bacterium (assembly GCA_016938065.1). Lineage (GTDB taxonomy): Bacteria > Desulfobacterota > Anaeroferrophillalia > Anaeroferrophillales > Tharpellaceae > Tharpella. The sequence continues at coordinate 4,939 of JAFGVI010000139.1, forward strand.
TGGATGGTCATTTTGTCCCCAATCTGACGATTGGCCCCGGGGTTGTCAAGGCGTTGCGCCCTCACACCAAGCTACTTTTCGACGTACATCTGATGATCTCGGAACCGGAACGTTACATAGATAACTTTGTCGCAGCCGGGGCCGACATTCTCACCGTCCACCAGGAATCCGGGCCCCACCTGCACCGCTTGCTTCAGATGATTAAAGCCCACGATATCAAAGCCGGCGTCTCCCTCAATCCCGCCACCCCGGCCGTCATGCTTGAAGATATTATCGGCGAGGTTGATCTGGTGCTGGTTATGACGGTAAATCCTGGGTTTGGCGGCCAGCAGATGATTCCGGCCGCTTTAAACAAGATCGCGCGCATAAAAGAGCTTGCCGGAACTCGCGAAAAACCCCTTCTGATTGAGGTGGACGGAGGGATTAAAGTTGAGACTATTGCCTGTGCTGAAGCGGCCGGAGCTGATATTTTTGTTGCCGGTTCTGCCGTTTTCAGCTCTAAAGATTATGCAGGCAATATTCAGGCATTAAAAAAAGCCGGGGCATAAAGCACCTGGCTTTTTCAATATAGACAGACACCGGAACAAAAAACAGCCCCGTACCCACAAGAATTTTTAATATTCGATAAACCCCCGCAATTTGCGGCTGCGGCTGGGGTGGCGCAACTTACGCAAGGCCTTGGCTTCAATCTGGCGAATCCGTTCGCGGGTAACTTCAAAATCCTGGCCCACCTCCTCCAGGGTATGGTCACAACGTTCGCCGATCCCGAAACGCAGGCGCAGAACCTTCTCTTCACGTTTAGTCAGACTGCTCAACACATACTGAGTCTGACTGGCAAGATCACCTTTAACCACCGAGTCAAGAGGATTAACCGCGCGCTTATCCTCAATAAAATCTCCTAAATGGCTGTCTTCCTCTTCGCCGATCGGCGTTTCCAGGGAGATCGGCTCCTTGGCGATCTTCAAAACTTTTTTAACTTTATCAAGGGCGATATCCATGCGCTCGGCAATCTCTTCCGGGGTCGGTTCCCGGCCGAGTTCCTGCAGAAGCACTCGTGATGTCCGAATCAGTTTATTGATGGTCTCAATCATATGGACCGGAATCCGAATTGTCCGGGCCTGATCGGCGATAGCCCGGGTTATCGCCTGGCGGATCCACCAGGTCGCGTAAGTGCTGAATTTATAGCCCCGCTGGTACTCAAATTTATCAACAGCCTTCATCAGGCCGATGTTACCTTCCTGAATCAGATCGAGAAACTGAAGCCCGCGGTTGGTATACTTTTTCGCAATACTGACCACCAGACGCAAATTGGCTTTGATCAATTGATTTTTCGCATTTTCAGCCTTACGTTCACCGACCGTAATCTGTTGATCGACCCGCTTGAGATCGGCCAGACTCAAGCCGGTATCATCCCCGATGCGCTTCAGTTTGCCACTCAAGTTATCAACCCGGAACCAGAGGTCGTCAAAACCATCCTCATCAAGTCCATACTCCTGTGAAAAAGCCCGGCGCTTCTCCTCATCTTCGAGGCACTCCTTGCAAAGCAGACGCAAATTCCGTAAACGGGTCTTATAGCGATCTTCGATACGGACAATCATCTTTTCCAGATTACGACCCATATCAACATAGCTCTTCAGATTGGCAATTATCTCTTCAATGACTACGGGTCTGAGTTTAACGGCATAAAACTGATTTATAATTTCGCGCTCATTTTTTTTAATCTGGCCCCTTAAAGCACTTCTCCTGACCGAAGAACGTAACTCGGCATCGGGATGTTTCAATCGATTGCGAAAGGCCCGGTTTTCAGCGAAAAGTCTGGTAATGGTCTCGATACCGCTGACAATCCTCTGGGCCAGACTCTCATCGTCCTGATCAACATTATTTTCCGAGGCGATCAATTCCGCTACCTCTTTCTGTCCCTCCAGATCGTCATCGCTCGCGGTAGCAGTCGTATCGTCATCAACCTCGTCCTCATCATCCAGGGAAACCAGCCCGGAATCCATATCCTCTTCGATCTCTACCTCTTCCTCAATATCGCGACTGATCGATTTGACTGTAATCTCTTCAGTACTTAACAAACTGCCGAGACGACTCAGGGTATTGACGGTCAAAACCGATTTTAATAAAGCTTTGACTACCTCCCGCTCACCGTCATCTATCTTTTTTGCGATTTCAACCTCACCCTCACGAGTCAGCAGCGGTACCGACCCCATCTCCCAGAGATACATCCTGACCGGATCATGGTGCCGTTCCGAAGAGCTTTCCGCAGCCCCGGCAGCATTCGCCTCCAGGCCGTCTTTCTCCTGACCGTCTTCCGCTGTCGACATTTTGGACGCCTTATCCCCATCATCAACATCGATCCCCATCTCGGCGAAAAGCATCAGCATTTCGTCGATCTTCTCCGGAGATACGGCTTCCGGCGGCAGGACATCATTAATCTGAGCATAAGAAAGAAAACCTTTCTCCTTGCCCTGGAGAATCAATTTTTTAATGTCCTCTGAATTAATTTCCGAGCTAATTATGGTTTCTGCACCCCTGACCTTCTTAGCCGCTGAGGCACTACCACTGGATGTCGCCGACATTTTCACCTCTTAATCAGAATTTTATTCCACCTGAAACCCCGATCAGTCACGGCGCAGCCGCGGTCGGGGCTCTGTCAACTGATCTCAAAACAGAACAGCAGGGGCCAAGTCAGACATTACAATTTTCCTTCTGCCCAAGCCTTATTACGATGCCATTAAGCTCTTTTTCAACTCCATCTTCTGCCGCAAAAGGGCAAACATCTGCTCTTCATCGCGGCACTGGGAAAGCTTGCGATCAAGGTTTCGCGACTGCTCGTGCCCCTGGCGTTTACGCAAACTGACCAGACAATCACAGACAATTTTTCGGGCGACTTCAAGATCCTCAGCCGGAGCCGGCAGATTTATCAGACGGGCATAGAGAGAGCACAGCGCTTCGCCCGCCCCGCTGCCGTAGAGCTGCTGCAGCAGGGCTCCGCCATCGCTATCGGCACCACACTGCGCCAGTTCCTGACAGAGACTGCAACAATCCGCATTTTCGACAAGAGCCAGATAATCGCGACCGAACTCGGCCTGCAGTTGAGGATAGGTCAGAAAAGCTGCCAGAATCATCTCTTCCGGCTGTGCTCCGGTTCGGGCCAGCCCCGATCTGCCAATGCTCGCGACAATCTTATCCGGCTCTCCTTCTCGACCCGGAAAAGGCTTTGACTGCTGACGGATACGACGATACTCGTCAAGCACAATCTCTTCCGCCAGCCGCAGAGATTCAGCCGTTGCCCGCATGGCCATGCCCCTTAACGGGTCATCCGGCAGAAGCATGATCATCGCCAAAACTTCCCGCAAAAACAGCAGACGGTCATTATAACCATCAAGCCCCACCCCTTTTTCTCTGAGGAAAAAATCAAACAGAGGAGTCTGCCGGGAAAGAGCCTGCTGCAGCGCCGAATCATCAAGCCCGCCGGCGAGCTGATCCGGGTCTTTTACTCCATCCGGCAGCATAACCATATCCGGCATAATCCCCACCGCCATGAAAAGCGGCAGGGCACGAAAGGCCGCGGCTTTGCCGGCCCGGTCATTATCGAAAAAAATCGCGACCCTGTTACTGTAACGTTTGACCGCCGCCACATTTTCAGCCGAAAGGGCCGTACCTAAAGTCGCCACCACATTATCCACCCCGCGCAAATAGAGGGACAACGCATCCATGTACCCTTCAACCAGAAAGGTTGAGCCGCTTTTGACAATCGCCGGCCGGGCATGGTGCAGATCATAGAGCAGACGGCGCTTATTAAAAAGCGGAGATTCCGGACTGTTAAGGTATTTGGGTTCAGCCTCCCCCAGGGAACGGCCCCCGAAACCGACTACAGCCCCGCCGACATCGCGAATCGGAAAAATCAGCCGATCGCGAAAACGATCATAACGCCGGCTGCTGCCCTCTTTCTGCACCAGCAGCCCGGCAGCAACAGCCACCCTTTCGTCAACCCCCTGACGGCCCAGTTCATCTTTCAGCGCGGTCCAGGCCTCGGGCGCAAAACCCAGCCCGAAAGTTTGCGCCTGTTGCGGATCAATGCCGCGTTTTCGCAGGTAAAGACCAACTTTCCCACGCAAATTGGCCTGCAGCTGCCGAACAAAAAAATTCTGCGCACAGGCCACCGCATTTTCCAGCCGCTCCCGCTCGGAACGGGCTTTCGCCTGAGCTTCCTGACTGCCGCGCCGCCGCTCATAAGGAGAGATATCAACCCCGGCCCGGTTTGCCAGACGCACCAGGGTTTCCGGATAGGAAAGATTTTCGATCCGCTTCAAAAAACCGATGACATCACCCCCTTCACCACAACCGAAACAGTGAAAGATCGCCTTTGCCTGATTCACGGTAAAGGAGGGGGTTTTTTCCCCATGAAAGGGACACAGCCCTTTATAATTTGCGCCGGCCTTCGTCAAAGCCACATAGTCACCGACAAGCTCGACAATATCAATCCGCGAGCGCAGGTCACTGACAAACTCCGGCGGAAAAGAATAGGAATTCATCTAAGGCTTAATCTCTACAATGGGCGATTTTAAAGAAGGAAAATCAGCCGGGGTAACCCCGCCTTTCTGCATGGCCAGATCGAGATTCAATCCCGCCAGCAGACGATATGAGACTACATATTCTGGAAATTTTTTCTTAATGGCCGCAAGATGAGCGGCCACGGTTTGATCATCTCCCCTGACAATGGGACCGGTCAGAGCCTCAGCCGGAGAGACTCGTTCAAGATTGTCAAAACTGCCCCGAATCAGCGGCAGCAGCATCTGACGAGCGGTCTCGGCATCGACCCCGATGCCGGTCATCAGGGTAATTGCCATTTCCTCCAAAGCAATAAAGAAATTGGATGATACGACTGCTGCGGCATGATAAAGTACCTTATCGGCCGCCGCCAGTCGCACCAGATGACCGCCAAAAACTTTTACCAGGTCTGAAGCCACAACCAGGCCCCGCTCATCGCCTTCAAAAGTAAAATACGAACCCGCCAGCGCCTCTGCCCCATTGGCCGCCGCAGCCACACTCTGCAGAGGATGCAGAGAGAAAGTTACAGCCGCGCGCGCGGCCAGCGGCCGCAGAACCTCTGAGGTCAAAGCCCCACTCAAATGAGCAAAAAAACAACCCTTCAGATCAGCGCGACCCGAGCCGGCCAGACTTTCGGCCAGATTTTCCGCCAGCCCGGCAAGATGTCGATCCTGAACCGCGAGAAAAACCAGCTCGGCCCCGGCAACCGCTTCCGCCGGCGTCGAACAGACCGTCACCGGAGTCGCAAGCAAAGCTTTTAACGAATCTATCTTATTAAGGTTATGATCGCAGACTCGCAAATTGCCGAGGGCATGGCGACCGACAAGAACCGCTAAAGCCGTGCCCACTCGACCCAGACCGATAATGGCGATGGTAGTCAAATTATCAACCATATGATTTAAAAATACAATATATTAAAAACAAGAGCCAAAAAACAAGAGCCGCCGGTAATAACCGACGGCTTTATGCAGATTAAACGCCTTATCTTCTCAGAAAAAAACTCAGTCAATAGACGCTCCAGAAGTTATGCAGACCGGGCTGGCCGCAAACATCCTATAACATAACCAGCGAATTAGCCACTGTCAAGCTGATGGCCACATATTTTATCTGCCTCACCAAAAAAAAGAGTACCGACTCTATCGAGTCGGTACTCTTTTTCAATCTGCCAGCACCGTAAAAAAAGCTGGTGCTGCCCTTACAGGATCTTGCCTGCAGGCATTACCTGCGTCTAGAACCGGAAGGTTAAGCCGGCATTGACCAGCAGAAGATCGCCGCTGGTATCGTAAAGATAGGGCTCATCATCACTGTAATCAGTGTATGAGGCATTAAGGTTAAGGGTCAAGCGCTCATTGAAATCGTAGGAGCAGCCCAGATAATATTCGATCTCGTCAATATCAAGATCACTGTTATCTTCCCATACGGCAAAAGCCAAGGCATGATCGTAACCGAAAGCCGCCGGCGATGTACCTTCGGTGTAGGCGGCGCTGAGATTATCCATCTCGGCTTTGCCCCAGTTGAAAATAACTCCACCATTGAACTTCAGCTTCTCGGTGGGAGCAAAATCAGCACTGAACAGCAGAGTGTGAACGTCGGTCTTGTATTCCATATCTGACAATGTGTACCCAAAACTTGGGGACAAATAGGTGCCAGCTCAGCCGCCATAGGCAACCGCCGAGAGAAAAGCCTGATCCTCCATGTCCATATAGTTATAGGCCAGGGTAAAAGTCAGATTGTCGACCGGCGCGAAAAAAAGATCCGCCCCTAAAGCATACATCTCTTTATCAAAGGAGTTGCCATGTCCCGGCACGTCCATTTTGACCTCTTCGAGATTGTAAAGAAAGTGGCCGCTGACCGTAATTTTAGGTGAAATATTATAGGTCGCATGCGCTTTGAACTTATGCACACTCTCGGGCTCTGAAGTCAGATCGAGACTGCGGCTGTTATACATGACATAGTACTCGACCGAATCCGGTTTGGACGGCTGGGGGAGATTTTTAACCGAACAATACCCCGGTGTTGCAGCACAACCTACAGGATCAACATTGGCTCTAAGCCAGAGCAGCATCGCGTCAGGATCGGCATAGGCAGCCCGCTCATGCACGAAAGGATCATCAATGTCTTCATAAGAGTATTCAAACCGCAGACTCAGATCTTTGACTGCGCGACTGTTTAAAGCAATTGAATAGGTATCACTGGTGGTTTTCAACTCAGTATCAACATCTTCAACTTCACGCTCCCAGCCGACCAGCAGATTGGTCCGTTTAAAAACTTTGAATTTAAACTCAGCTCCATAGGTATCGGTATCGCGCGAAAGACTCGATTCCCGCTCCCAGGGCCAGCCGTCATGCTCCTGCGAAAAACCATGCAGACCAAAAAGGGTAGGATCGATAGCCGCCGAATTGGCTCCCTGCGGATCATAACTGGTATCATCGTAACTGATAACCACGTCATCAGCATCGAGATTCTCATGGCGATATTTGAACGACATGGTCATGAATGAAACCGGAGCAGAGGTCAAACGCAGAGCATAAGCATCATAATCGTAGCTCGGATCATCACTGATCGTCACATCGGCGCCGACAAAATTATCAGTTGCCGTATTGTTATCGATCTCGGAATGAACATAACTGCCGAAAACCGTGGTATTCATCGCCAGAGCCAACTGGGCTTTGACAATATGTGAATCCTTTTCCGAATCCGGGGTTGAGGAATAGACCAAATCACCTTCATTACCAAAATAGGTCAGCTTGGTATCCATTGCATTAGCTGTCATATACTGGTTGACCGGCGGTTTCGAATTTTCATCAAAGGTGCGTCGCAGAAAAGTGTAGTCGAGGGTTACCAGACCTAAGTGAGCCGTGGCCCCAATCGAAAAATCCTGGGTCTCCTCATCAATTTTGTGTTTATCGCCAGCCAGATGGCAGCCACCACACTTGCTCATGGTCCGGGTCTGTTCATACCCGGTGCGCTGCTCCATCCGATATTTGGCATGAAGCTTGATAAACTCGGCCCCGGGAATGATAAACTCATTATCGGAAACCAGCTCTTCACGAACGACATACATATCGTCGCCCCACGAAGTGTTACGCACAACAGCAACATTAGGACCTACCAACTCCGGATGACCTAAAACCGCCTTGTCCGCTGCGGCCGTTGTAAAAGGATGGGTGGCGTCCATACCTGCCGGAAAAGCGAAATCAGGGTTGACATTGTAGTTAACCAAGTCGTCGTTTTCCAGCCAGTGAAGGAATTTCTGATAGCTGTTCTTGGTCCGGAAATAGCGCTTTAGATCCAGATCAAGCTGTCCGCCCAGATCATCCTCATGCAGAAAGTTGACCCCGAAATCATATTTGATTCCGTTGTGATTACCGTTAATATTCATATCGAAGGTGGCATTGCCACCCTGATCCGCCGTCAGGTACTGCGCCGCACCTTCCCGCGAGTCATCAATATTGACCCCCTGTATACCAATCCCGACGCTGCCCGTGGTCTGTCCCGCCCACGAGAGAGCCGGTACCAGTGCCAGGCAGAGGGCCAGAATCATAAATAGTGCAATACGTTTCATGATCGCTCCTTCCGTCAAATTATCTGGTTAAAGCCCGACCCTGTCCGGGGACTGTCTGGGATGGCAGATCGCTGCCGTGAACCTGGGAATGACACTGCGTACATTTGGTTGCATAAGCCTTAGCCCAGAGAGTTTTATCCGAATAATCATACTGGCTTGCTGAAATCGGATTGCCATAATTATCCGCGATTTCACCATTGGTTGCTACATCACGACTCCACGTCCGTCCGGCATGAAAATGAGGCTCATGACACTGCAGGCAGAGATAAGGCTCATTGGCTTTCTTCAGATTATTTGAAACCGTGCCATGAGGATCATGACAGATCATACAGTCATCGGAAACCGGAGAGTGTTCGAAAACAAACGGTCCCTGATAACGGGTATGACAATTTAAACAGAGATCGTTAAGGCGCTCATCGGTTTTCAGATTTTTGACCATCGAACCGTGATTGGCATGACAGTCACTGCAGACCATCTTCCCTTCTTTAACCGGATGGTGTGAAGGATAGTACATTTTTGCCCGTTCCAGCGCATGACACTCGTAACAGAGCTCAGGTTCGGCTTTTTCCAGGGAAGCGGCCACCACCGGAGGGCTGTGAATTTTATGACAGCTCAGACAACCGACATCATTCATCGGATGCGCCGTACCGGCCCAATCGAAATGCTCGCCGTCACTGTGGCAACGCAAACAGACTGCCGAAGCCGTCCCCGGGTCAAGTTTTTCAAATGAAATTACCTGACTCGGATCTTCTGATGCCGTATGCAAGCTCGCAGGTCCGTGACAGGTTTCGCAACCCTTCATTCCAATCGCCGTCTCCTTAGCCAGAATACGGTCATGGATCGAGCCGCTGAAGGCCGCGACCAAAGTATCATGGCAATCGGCGCAAGACTCGCTACCGGCAAACTGGGCCCCTTTAACGGGCACCGGTAGTTTGAGAACGCAAGCTCTATGACTGCTCAAAGTCGTACAGGCGGCAAGACTCATGGCTAACGCCATCAGTACCCCTGCTCCGAGCATAAGCCAATGCTTTTTCATGTTCATAACCTCTCTCTTCTCCTTGTTAAAAAACTTTCCTGCCCTGCAATCCAGACAGGACCGACAAAAAGCAAACTCTATTGCCGCAAACCACCTCCTTTTCAACTGATTCTTTATTGCAGTTAATCCAATGTTAAGCCTAAAACATCCACTTACTGAAAAAAATAAGTTGCCAATGAACAACCCTATCCGCTGGCCGCCGCATTGGTTAACAGCGAACGGGGCCGGTTTATACGACAAAACGGAACCGCATCCATGCCAACTCAGTATAGAAATCACCAATCGTAATAGTTGATTTAAATGGCACTGTCAATAGTTAAAATTAACTTATCACTAATCTGATTGTGAAAAAAATACTTTTAAATAATCTTTATATTCATATAATTACAAGGCAAATATGCTATCATGAATATTGAATTATTAGTATAAATTATACATTTCATTCAGGACCCAGGCCGCCATAAACACCCTTAATATTACCCTTAAAACATCCCCTTCTAGGAAAAATAAGACGAGCGCAAAACGCTCTCTCAATCTTCTGCGCTGACAAAATAAGTCAACCTTTCGCTTGTCTTTACCGCTTTTTTTTGCTAAGAAGCCGCCTTTACTTATGATCCGCTTAAAGTGAATATATTTTTGCCCACACCGGCGGAATATTTTTCACCTTGTCACTGTTTTGAATTTTCACACTCAAAGACTTAATAAAATGAGGAATATTTCATGGGTTTACATCTGATTGTAACCGTAAAACAGGTACCTGACACGCACAATGTCTCAGGTAATGCCATGAAAGAGGATGGTACCGTAAACCGCGCCGCGCTGCCCACAATTTTCAACCCCGAAGATCTTAACGCCCTTGAGGAAGCCCTGAAAATCAAAGAGCTCACCGGCGGTCGGGTAACCTGTATCTCTATGGGGCCGCCGAATGCGGTTGAAGTTTTGAAAGAGTGTCTTTACCGGGGGGCCGATGATGTTATCCTGATTTCCGACCGGCGCTTTGCCGGAGCTGACACGCTGGCCACATCCTACGTCCTGAAATGCGCCATTGAACGGGTTGGCAGCTATGATCTGATTCTCTGCGGTCGCCAGGCAATCGATGGGGATACGGCCCAGGTCGGCCCCCAGATTGCGGAAAAATTAAAGATAAATCAGCTGACCTGTGTTGCGGCAGTTACGGCGGTTGATGAAAAATCGATAACCGTTAAACGCTCGGTTGAAGATGGCTACGAGATAGTCAAAAGTCGCTTTCCCGCACTGCTGACCATCACCGCAGCGGCCAACGAACCCCGTTCCGCCAACGCGAAAAAGGTCATGACCTATAAAAATATCGGCAAGGAGATGTGTAGCCTCTCTTACGACGAAAGCTATCTCGCGGCTGACGCCTGTGCCATTGTCGACCATATCCGGGAATGGAATGTTGAGGCGATCGCCGCCGATCCTGATCAGTGCGGTCTGTCAGGGTCGCCCACCAAAGTCAAAAAAATTCAGAGTGTGGTGCTCTCCGCCCGCGAAAGCCGGCAGATTGCCAATAACGATGCCGGGATTGGTGAATTAATCCATGAATTGATTGAAGAAAATATTATCGGCTGAGAAAGACTTTCCGAAAAATAAAGCAGATCAAGCTTTTACGCTGCCATCAGGAGCTCTTATAAGGACATGGATAGTAAAAAAAACATACTGGTTTTCATTGAAGCCCGCAACCGCAAATTTGCCGAAGTCAGCCTCGAACTGCTCTGCGCCGCCGACCGGCTGGCCCGTGAACTCGGAGGTCGCGTCGAAGCCGTCGCGCTCGGGTACAACCTTGAAGATGAGCTTAAAACCCTCGGCCGCTATGGTTGTGAAAGGGTCTATTATACCAGCGATGCGCGTTTGGCCCATTTCACCTCGGTGCCCTACGCCAAAATGGTCGTCCGCATAATCGAAAAATATCAGCCCGGCATCGTCCTGTTCGGCGCGACCACCATGGGCCGCGACGTTGCCCCCCGGGTTGCCTCGGCCCTCAAATGCGGCCTTACCGCCGACTGCACTGACTTGAAAATCGGCGAACACCAGATCAAGGATACTCTCTACCAGAACATCCTGATGCAGATTCGTCCGGCCTTTGGCGGCAATATCATCGCCACCATCGTCTCCCCCGAAAGCGTGCCCAGCATGGCAACAGTGCGCGAAGGGGTCATGAAGTTGAGCCCGGTCGAAACCGAAAAAAACGTTGAAATTCTACCTGAGCCCTGCAGCCTTGACGAACATGACTTTCTTTCCGAGGTGCTGGAGGTGATCCGCGAAGAAAAAAAGGTCAACCTGAAAGCCGCACAGATTATTGTCTCCGCCGGAATGGGCGCCAGTGACCCCGAGAGCCTGGCTCTGACCAAAGAACTGGCCCGGATCCTGGGCGGAGAGCTGGGCTGCTCCCGGCCGGTTGTCGACTCGGGCATTCTCGACAAGGATCATCAAGTCGGACAGACCGGCATTACCGTACGCCCGAATCTCTATATCGCCTGCGGCATCTCCGGCCAGATTCAGCATCGGGCCGGCATGGCCGAAGCCAAACGGATTATCGCGATCAACAAAGATCCTCAGGCACCGATTTTCGCCCTGGCCCACTACGGCATTGTCGGTGAAGTAAAAGATGTTCTGGGCAAGATGATCAAAGCCTACAAAACCAAAGCTTAGGAGTTCGATAATGGCCAATTTTTATCGGGATAATGCAGATATTCTTTTTCATATGCACAATCTGGATCTGACCCGGGTTGTTGATCTGAAAGAAGACGGCTTCAGCAACTCGGACAACTCGCCTTACGCCCCGCAGGATGAGGCCGATGCGCGGGATAATTATGATCGCGTCCTGGCTATTGTCGGGGAGATTGCCGGGGATTTTGCCGCCCCCAGAGCCCGTGAGGTCGACGCCGAGGGAGCAACCTTTGCCGATGGAGAAGTAACCTATCCCAAAGGTATTCAGGAAACTGTTGCCCGTATTAACCAGGCTGACCTGGCCGGCTTCACCATGCCCCGCAAATATGGCGGCATCAATATGCCGATCACGATCTTTTCCGCCGCAATCGAGATCATTTCCCGGGCTGATGCCTCCCTGATGCTGGTTTTCGGCCTGCAGGGTTTAAGCGATACGATCTGCAAATTCGGCTCCGAGGAACAGAAACAGCGCCTTCTGCCCCGCTTTGCCAGTGGCGAAGTCATGGGTTCGATGGCCCTGACCGAACCCGATTCCGGCTCCGACCTGCAATCGGTGATGCTCAAAGCCCATCAGGATGAAGAGGGCATCTGGCGCCTGAACGGGGTGAAACGCTTCATAACCAACGGCTGCAGCGATATCTCTCTGGTAATGGCGCGCTCGGAAGAGGGCACCAGCAGTGGCCGGGGGCTCTCACTCTTCATCTACGAGCGCGATCAGGACATGAAGGTGCGACGCATTGAACATAAACTGGGCATTACCGGCTCACCCACCTGTGAAATCCAGTTTAACAATGCCAAAGCCGAGCTTTTAGGCAAACGTAAACTGGGACTGATTAAATATACCATCTACCTGATGAATGGCGCCCGCCTGGCGGTCGCCGCCCAATCTGTGGGCATCGCTGAGGCCGCCTATCGTAAAGCTTACGCCTACGCCAATGACCGCTCGCAATTCAAACAGCCGATCCGTAATTTCGCCGCCATCTACGAGATGCTGACCGACATGAAAACGATGATTGAGGCCTCTCGTACCCTGGTCTATGAAACCTCCAGAATCGTCGACATCAAAGAGGGTCTGGAAGAACGCCTGGAAAAATATCCGCAGCGCGCGGCTGATCTCAATGACGAACTTAAACGTTACACCCGGTTTGCGTCGCTGTTTACACCGCTGGCGAAAAGTTTTGCCGCGGAGATGGTCAACAAAGTCTGTTACGACGCCATCCAGATTCACGGCGGGGTCGGCTTTACCAAAGAGTTTGATGTGGAGCGCCACTATCGGGACGCCCGCATCACCAACATCTACGAAGGCACCACCCAGTTGCAGACGGTTGCGGCCCTGGGCGGTGTTATTGCCGGCGTGGTCTCTGAACGCCTTAACGAATATGAGGAAAACTTCGATTTTACCGCAGTTGCCGACATTTTTCAAACCGCGCAGAAAATGCGCTCACACTTGGAAATGGCCATCTCCTTCGTCAAAGAGAAAGGCGACAGCGTATTCCAGGAATTTCACGCCGGCAGACTGGTCAACATGACGACCGATGTCATCAATACCTATTTGCTGTGCCAGAATGCCCTCCGTTCAGAGCGTAAAAAAACGGTGGCCAGAGTCTATCTCAGCAAAGCGTATCTGCGCGTTAAAGCAAACCTTGATTACATCCTTGCCAACGACCATGTTTTAATTGACCTGCATGGTGAAGTCATTGACAAAGAAGAATAATTAATGGCGCAACGGGTTAACTGAACGCTGCATTCCGCCGAACGCAGCCAACGGATCTGTTTTTGAGCTTGACAATGCGCCTGCAGCAATATAAAATGCTCAGCCTTTTTATTTTAAGATAGAAAGCGAATTTGATTTTCGCATACCTAATTTTCATTGGAGATCACCATGGCTGTACCTAAAAGTAGAACATCCAAAGCTAAGAAAAGACAACGCCGCTCCCACCTGGCCCTGACGGCCCCGCAAGCCGGCATCTGCCCCAACTGCCAGGCCATAACGGTTCCGCACCGGGTCTGTGCCGCCTGCGGGACCTACAAAGGTGAAACCTTTATCAAGGTAGATTAAACTGAACCTGCCCGCAAATGCTATTTCCCCCTCAATGGTTTGTTTTTTTCAGAGAAAGCGCTGGCGCAGCTGACCGCTGCCGGCGCTGATCTTGAAAAGTCCCGTCGATTTGAGAGAAATCGCAAGCCCGGACAACTGCCAAAAGGCCGGCGCCTCTCATGAAAATCGTTGTTGACGCTATGGGTGGAGATCAAGCGCCGCAAGAAATTGTTGCCGGAGCCGTTGATGCCGCCAGAAGCTTGAACCTGCAGATCATTCTGGTCGGAATTCAAGATCTGATAGAGCGTGAACTGCAAAAACACGACATCCGCAATCTGCCGATCTTCATTCAGCCGGCGGCCGAAGTTGTGACGATGCGTGACTCTCCCAGTAAAGCCATGCGCCGCAAACGCGAGTCTTCCATCGCCGTCGGTCTCAGACTGGTGCAGGATGGCCGGGCCCAGGGCTTCATTTCAGCCGGCAATTCCGGGGCCGTTATGGCTATTGCCATGGTAACCCTGAAAAAGCTGAAAGGCATAGACCGGCCCGCCATTGTCACCTGTCTGCCCACTTTGAAAGAACCCGTAACTATTCTTGATGTCGGCGGCAATGTCGACTGCACTCCGCTGCATCTGGCCCAGTTCGCCATCATGGGGAGCGTCTATGCGCAACGGGTATTGAATCGGCAATACCCAAAAGTCGGCCTTTTAAGCAACGGTGAAGAAGAAAGCAAGGGCAACGAACTGACACGGGCCACCCACGAGCTTCTCAAAAACAGCCCGTTAAACTATGTCGGCTCGGTTGAAGGACGGGATATTTTCCCGGGAGAGGTGGACGTTATAGTCTGCGATGGTTTCGTAGGCAATATCGTTCTCAAAACTGCGGAAGGGCTGGCTCTGGCCATGACCGGCATTCTGCGCGAAGAGCTGAGTGCCAGCCTCGCACGTAAAACCGGTGCCTGGCTCTGCCGCCAGGGTCTGAGAGAGATGAAAAAAAGGGTAGATTACACCGAATACGGCGGCGCTCCTCTGCTTGGCATCAACGGCAACTGTTTCATCGCCCACGGCTCTTCGTGCCGCAAGGCCATCAGAAACGGAATTCGCCTCTGCGCTGAATTCTCCGAACAACGGGTTAATGAACACCTCCTGAACGAACTCGACAAAAATCACGAGATCCAAAAACTTCTTCCCAAAAAGAAGCTCTGGAACCAGATCAAAGAGAAAATAATCGCCAAGGATACCAGCGACGAGATCGACCCGGCCCCAGAGGAAGATTAACCTTTACCCTCCAGCTCTGAACCTGCCGGACGCGCGCTTACCCCTGCCGGCAGCAGAAGAGATGAACCCCATTAAAAAGTGTTAATTTTTTTGGTTTTTATTGACATACAACCATCAATACCGCTATATTGCGGCATTTAAGCAGCCCAGCTTGGAGAAATCGTTTTTTCCGTTAATAAAAGCCGCAGCAGGACAGCTTGTTAACCGGTTGCCGACTCTCGATTTTGTCACAGGATCTTGATTTTATCAATGGAGACCATATTGGAAAGTCCCAATCATAATCGCAGCACCGCATTTATCTTTCCGGGACAGGGATCCCAGCATATCGGCATGGGCCGGGAGTTGTACGATAATTTTGCGGAAGCGCGGGAAACCTTTGCCGAAGCTGATGATGCTTTAGGTGAAAAACTTTCGGCCATCTGTTTTTCAGGTTCTCCGGAAGAACTCAACCAGACCGCCAACACGCAGCCGGCCATCCTGACAGTCAGCATAGCCGCCTATCGTGTTCTGAGCCGCAAACTCGATCTCAGGCCGGTCATGGCGGCCGGCCACAGTCTGGGAGAGTATTCCGCTCTGGTCGCCGCCGGCACCCTCTCCTTTGCCGACGCCATTCGTATCGTCCGCGCCCGCGGCCGCTTCATGCAGAGTGCAGTGCCTGTCGGACTCGGCACCATGGCTGCCGTGATGGGCATCAAAGCGCAGCAGATCATTGAAATCTGCAATGAATCTTCGAACCCCGCTCAAGATAAAATTGTCGAGCCGGCCAACTTCAACTGCCCGGGACAAATCGTCATTTCCGGACATGTTCCGGCGATTATGGAAGCCGGGGAGAAGGCACAGCAGGCGGGAGCCAGCCGGGTTGTAAAATTACCGGTCAGCGCCCCTTTCCACTGCTCTTTAATGCGTCCGGCTGCAGAAAAATTAGCCGAACGTTTTGCCGATGTTCAAGTCCGCGAGCCGGCCATACCGATCATCTCCAATGTTGATGCCGAAACCAACTACCATATCGACAGCGTGCGCCACCTTCTTATAAAACAGGTCAGCAGTGCCGTCCGCTGGGAAGAATCAATGCAGCTGGCAGTCAGTCAGGGAGTCACCCGGGTCATCGAACTGGGTCCGGGACGGGTTCTTTCGGGACTTATGCGGCGCATCAACCGCCAGATAAAAACCATGAACCTGGCGACCTGCCAGGATCTTGACGACATTATTGAGAATTGCGCATGATGACTACCGCTGACCCTTTCAATTTCACCGGAAAAGTCGCTCTGGTTACCGGCGGCACTCGGGGGATCGGCAAAGAGCTGACGGTTGCCTTGGCTCAGCGCGGCGCCCGAGTCTATTTTTGCGGCACCAACGAGGCCCTCGGAGCTGACGTTGCCGGCGAGATCAACCGGACTATGGCTGCAGGTCAGGCCGGCGTCTCTTTCCTCAAGGTTGACGTCTCCAGTTTTACGGCCTGCAACGAGATGGTTGCCGAGATCACAGCCGAAAGCAAACAGATTGATTTTCTCATCAATAATGCCGGCATCACCCGCGACAATCTGCTCCTGCGGCTTAAAGAGAGTGATTGGGACGAAGTTATGGCGGTTAATCTAAAGGGCAGTTTCAACTGCAGTAAAGCTGTCGTCCGGGGCATGCTCAAAAATCGCTACGGCCGCATAATCTTTCTCTCCTCGGTCGTCGGCCTGATGGGCAACAGCGGCCAGGTCAACTATGCTGCCGCCAAAGCCGGCATTATCGGCATGGCCCGGAGCCTGGCCCGCGAACTCGCCTCGAGAAATATCAACAGCAACGTCATCGCCCCAGGCTACATCGAGACCGAAATGACAGAAGCCATGGACCCTAAAGCCCAGGAAAAAATTCAGGAATCTATCCCCGCCGGCCGTCTGGGCAAGGTGGGCGACATCAGCAATGCAGCCCTTTTTCTGCTCTCCCCTATGGCTGATTATATTACCGGCCAGGTAATTCAGGTCGATGGCGGCCTGTTGATGGCTTAAAAGCAGTCCGGCACTTGAACTGAACCGTAAACCTTTAACCTTATTGTTAACTTATCAACAAAACCCGTAACCTTAAAAAAAACAACCAACGTGAGGCACAGTTAGTTATCTTAACCCAACTATCGCCGTCATAAAAAGGAGACCGCAAGATGTCAATAGAAGTAAAAATAAAAGAGATTATCGCTGAAAAACTGGGCATTAAAGACGCAGAAGAGATCAGTAACGATGCCTCCTTCATAGATGACCTGGGGGCGGACTCGCTTGATACCGTCGAATTGGTCATGGCTTTTGAAGAGGAGTACGGGGTCGAGATTTCCGATGAAGAAGCTGAAAAGATCAGAACCGTTCAGAACGCCATTGATTATGTGACCCAGCACTCGGCCTAGACGACTGAAGCAGCAGATTTAGCCTTGGCAATGTTAGAGTTTATGATAAACGTCTTTCCGTCTCCGGGAAGGCGTTTTTTTTTGCTTTACAATTATCTTCAATGCCGATAAAAAGTAGCGCGCCAGGCGATAACCCCATGCGATAACCCTATGCGAAAACTATAGACAAGTGAAATTGGAGAGGTACAAAAGTGAAACGCAGAGTCGTCGTGACCGGAGTTGGTATGGTTACCCCTCTGGGAACCGGAGTTGAAAAAAATTGGCAGCGCCTGCTGGCAGGTGAATCCGGCATCAGTCTGATAACTTCCTTCGATACGGAAAAATTTGCCACCAGGATTGCCGGCCAGGTCAAAGATTTTGAAGTCACCGACTTCATTGAGAGCAAAGAAACCCGCAAAATGGATACCTTCATCCATTTTGCCATGGCTGCAGCCGACATGGCAATGTCGATGGCGAAGCTTGAAATAACCCCGGCTTTAAGCCCAAGGGTTGGAGTGTCGGTCGGCGCCGGACTCGGAGGGTTGCCGTGTCTGGAAGAGTACCACAAGATTCTCCTGGAAAAAGGCCCCCGGCGGGTCTCGCCTTTTTTCATCCCGATGATGATTGCCAATCTGGCACCCGGCAATATAGCTATCCGGCATCAGGCCAAAGGCCCCAACATCTCGGTGGTTACAGCTTGTGCCACAGGTACGCACTCCATCGGCGAAGGCATGAAAATCATTCAGCGCAATGACAGTGATGTCATGATCTGCGGCGGCACCGAAGCGGCGGTGACCCCGCTCTGCATCGCCGGCTTTAATGCCATGAAAGCCTTGTCGACCAGAAATGACGAGCCCACAAAAGCCAGCCGTCCTTTCGACAAAGGGCGCGACGGTTTTGTCCCGGCGGAGGGTGCCGGCATACTGATTCTTGAGGAACTCGAATTTGCCCTGAAACGCGGAGCGCCGATTCTGGCCGAGCTGACCGGCTACGGCAGTTCCTGTGATGCCTTCCACATCGCTTCGCCGGCCCCCGAAGGGGTTGGCGCCGCCGCCTGTATGGAGGCGGCTCTGCGCGATGGCGGCCTGCAGCCTTCAGACATCGACTATATCAATGCCCACGGCACTTCGACCTATTTTAACGACCTTTACGAAACCCAGGCGATCAAGAAAGTTTTTGGAGATCATGCCGGAAAACTTCTGATCAGCTCGAGCAAATCGATGACCGGCCACATGCTGGGAGGTACCGGAGCCGTAGAAGCGGCATTCACAATCCTGACGATTCAGCATGGTAAAGTACCACCCACCATAAACCTGGACAATCCCGATCCGGAATGCGACCTCAACTACGTTCCCAACCAGGCCGTTACGGCCCGGATTAAACATGCTATAAGTAACTCATTCGGTTTTGGCGGGACCAACGCAACCCTTGCCTTTTCCGCTTACTGAGAACTGAAGTACAATTTAAACCGGCGCAAACCTGTGCGCCATATCACTCACAACGACAAAACTGACTGCCCCACTGACAACGGCTTGTCCCTGTCAGTGGCTTTCGCGGTGCAGAAAAGAGAACTATGATGCCGGAATCATCCCCGAAAACCCTGTTCATCGCCAGTGACCATGGCGGTTACAGCCTTAAAGAGTTTCTGAAAGAAAATTTAACGGCAGGCTTCGCAACTATTGATTTAGGCACTGCCTCCGAAGCCTCGGTTGACTATCCACGTTTTGCTCATGCCCTGGCCGATCGCGTAGCCGCCGACCCTGACACTCGGGGTATTCTGATCTGCGGCACCGGCATCGGCATGTCGATCACCGCCAACCGGCATCGTAATATCCGCGCCGCGCTGGTGCATGACAACTTTACCGCACAGATGGCCAAAGAGCATAACAATGCCAACATCCTCGTGCTCGGCGGCCGGGTGCTGGAGCCAAGCGTCGCTCTGGAACTTGTAAAAATCTGGCTGAATGCTCGATTTGAGGGCGGCCGGCACCAGCAGCGCCTTGATTTAATTGATAAATGCTCCGAGCAGCAAGGCCGCAACGTAGCCGCGCCCTTAAGTCAGGTTGATCCAGAAATCAGTCGCCTGATCATGCAGGAAACCGAACGTGAAGAGAGCAAGTTGATCATGATTGCCTCGGAGAACTGTGTCAGCCAGGCTGTCCTTGACGCTCAGGGCAGTGTGCTGACCAACAAATATGCCGAAGGCTATCCCGGCAAACGCTATTACGGCGGCTGTCAATTTGTCGATCAGGCCGAACAGCTGGCCATTGATCGGGCTCTCGCTCTTTTTGGAGCCGACCACGCCAACGTTCAGCCCCTGTCTGGCTCCGGAGCCAACATGGCCGTCTATCTGAGTGTGCTGCAGCCGGGTGATAAGATCCTGGGCATGAATCTCGCCCATGGGGGTCACCTCACCCACGGCGCCACCGTCAGTTTCTCTGGACAGCTCTACCGCTCGACCTTTTACGGCGTCGACCGGAAAACAGAGCGCCTTGACTATGACGTTATCGAAGATATTGCCCTGCGGGAACGACCGCGCATGATTGTCGCCGGGGCCAGCTCCTACTCCAGAACCCTGGATTTCCCCCGTTTTCGCGCAATCGCCGATAAAGTCGGCGCCCTGCTCATGGTTGACATCGCCCACATTGCCGGCCTGGTGGTCTCAGAAGCCCATCCTTCTCCCGTGCCCTATGCCGACTTTGTTACGACAACAACCCATAAAACCCTGCGCGGCCCACGTGGCGGCATGATTCTCTGCCGCCGGGAATTTGCCAAAAAAATCAACCAGACGATCTTCCCCGGCATTCAGGGCGGACCTCTGATGCACATCATCGCCGCCAAGGCCGTCGCCTTTAAAGAGGCCATGAGCGAGGAATTTAAAAATGTTCAGAAACAGACCGTTCTCAATGCCGCCTACCTGGCCGACCGCTTACAGGAAAAGGGCTTGCGCATCGTCTCCGGCGGCACCGACAATCATCTTTTTCTGATCGACCTGACCAATCTGCCGGTCAACGGCAAAAGGGCGGAAGAAGCTCTTGATAATGCCGGCATTACGGCCAATAAAAACGGCATCCCCTTCGACCCGCGCAATCCGGCCGACCCCAGCGGCATCCGCATCGGTACCCCGATTGCTTCAACCAGAGGCATGCGGGAGACGGAAATGAAGATCGTTGCCGACTGTATTGCCGCGGTGCTCCAGAACCCTGAAGATGAAACCGTCAGCAAACAGGTCCGATCAACCATCCGGGAGCTGTGTACGCAATTCCCGGTCTACAGCCACCTGCTTTGACAGCAGAGACGGAGATCATGATGCTGAGTCCAATGCCGAAACGGCCTGACTGGCAAACCTATTTCATGGATATCGCCCAGCTGGTTGCCAGTCGCTCGACCTGCATCAGACGCCATGTCGGTGCTGTCATTGTCAAAGATAACCGCATTCTTTCAACCGGCTACAACGGTACCCCCAGAGGCATTCGTCACTGCCTGGATCGCGGTTGTCTGCGTGATGAATTCGAGATTCCCTCAGGCCAGCGCCATGAACTCTGCCGCGGCCTGCACGCCGAACAGAACGCCATCATTCAGGCGGCCTATCACGGCGTCGCTATTGAATCCAGCGAAATCTACTGCACCAACCAGCCATGTATCATCTGTGCCAAAATGATCATCAATGCCGGTCTGAAAAAGATTATTGTCGGCAATACCTACCCGGATGAACTGGCGGCGGAAATGCTGAGTGAAGCCGGGCTTAAAGTTGTGCTTATCAAACCGGTTAAAGCAGCCGAATGAAGCAGCCGGCCCAGACCTTATGAAATGTCCATTTTGCAGTTTTCCGGAAGATAAGGTTATCGATTCCCGTATCGCCAAGGATCATAGTGCGATCCGCCGGCGGCGCGAATGTCTCTCCTGCAACCGCCGCTTCACCACCTTTGAACGGATTGAAATCAGCCTGCCGCTGGTAATCAAGCAGGATCAGAGCCGCGAAGCCTACGACCGCCACAAGGTTGAAAACGGCATTCGCAAAGCCTGCGAAAAAAGGCCGGTCAGCCAGGATCAGATCGAAGGCCTGGTCAACGAACTTGAACAGGTACTCCGCGAAAACGGAGAAAAAGAGGTTGCCGTCGCCTTTATCGGCGAACATGTCATGGCGGCTTTAAAGGAACTTGACGACGTTGCCTATATTCGTTTTGCTTCAGTCTACCGTCAGTTTAAAGATATCAATGAATTCATGCAGGAGCTGCAGGGCCTTCTCAAACACAACCCCGGCAGCGAAATTTCCCAATGAAAAACTTCAGCAACGCCGATAGCGGCTTCATGCAGGAAGCTCTGGTTCTCGCCCGCAAAGGACGGGGACTGACCTCCCCTAACCCTATGGTCGGCGCCGTAGTTGTCGCCGAGGGGGAAATTGTCGGACGCGGCTATCATCCCCGGGCCGGAGAGCCGCACGCCGAGATCTTCGCCTTGCGCGAAGCCGGCGATCGCGCCTTAAATGCCGAACTCTTCGTGACCCTGGAACCATGCAACCATCAGGGCCGCACGCCGCCCTGCACCAGGGCCATCATCAACGCCGGGATCAGCCGCGTGGTTATCGGCACCAGCGACCCCAACCCGCAGGTTGCCGGCCGGGGCGCGGCCTGCCTTGAACAGGCCGGCATCAGAGTCGAGAGCGGCCTGCTGGATCAGGAATGCTGTCAGCTGAATGAATTCTGGAACAAGTATATCACCACCGGCCTGCCCTTTGTCACGCTTAAAAGTGCGGCCAGTCTCGACGGTCGCATCGCCACGCACAGCGGCAATTCACAATGGATCAGCAACGAAAAGTCACGTCTTTATGTACATCAGCTGAGAGCCAGCCATGATGCTATTCTGATCGGCATCGGCACCCTTTTGAAAGACAACCCCCGGCTGACAGCCCGCCGGCCCGGCGAAAACCCGCGCAACCCGTACCGGATTGTGGTCGATTCGCTGCTGCGCACTCCGCTGAATTCCCAGATCTTCGGCACTGACGGCGCCGAAAAAATGCTGCTCGCCACCCGTCGGCAGAGCGAGGAAAAACTTGCTCCCTACCGCGCACTGGTAAAAGAGATTCTGATTCTGCCCACTAACCCGCTTGGCCAGATCGACCTGGGCCAGTTAATGCGGGAACTGGGCCAACGGGAGATCACCTCGGTCCTGATTGAAGGAGGCTCGGAAATCAACGGCTCGGCCCTAGACAGTCAGATTATCGATAAAATCTGCTTTTTCTATGCCCCGATCCTGATCGGCGGCCGCGGCAGCCTCGGCATGATCAGTGGCGAGGGCTGCGAAACCGTAGCCCAGGCTCTGCCCGTCAAAGATATTACAATCCGCCATTTTGATAGCGACCTCTGCCTGGAAGGTTACATTGAGCGCGAAAATTAATTACGAATTACGAATGATAACCTGCGCATGACAAATTCAACTCGGCATAACGAAAGAGCTCTTTTCCGCAACCCCGAACCTGCCTCTCAATACCTGCTTACGGCCCCGGCGATACTCTACGGACTCTTTATGGCCGGCCGCAGCACTCTCTATGAACTTATCCCCGGCTTAAGCCGAAAGGTTGAAATTCCGGTCATCTGTGTCGGTAATCTGACGACCGGTGGCACCGGCAAAACCCCGATGGTCGCTTATCTGGCTGACTATTTTCGTAAACAGGGGCTTCAGGTTGCCATCCTCTCCCGCGGTTACGGCCGGCGCCTGAGTAAACAACCACTGATCCTCCCCCCGCATAGCCCGAGCCGCCATTTGAGCACCCGGGAACTCGGGGATGAAGCCTTAATGCTGCACCAGCAGAGGCCTGAGGCTGCCCTGGTGCTCGACGGCGACCGGGTTCGCGGCGCTGAAACTGCAATAAAGCAACTGGGCCCAGACCTTATCCTGATGGATGACGGCTTGCAGCACCGCCGCCTACGCCGCAATTTCAACCTGGTCATGATTGACAGTCAGAAACTTTTCGGCAATCGCCGCCTGCTGCCGGCCGGCTCTTTACGCGAATCCTTAACAGCTATTCGACGGGCTGATGCCGTCGTGCTCAACAAATTTGACCAGCACCATCCCCAATTTTACCGGGAAGCCGCTGAAATTTTAAACCATATCTCCCCCGCCAGACTCTTTTGTGCCCGCTACAACTTTCGCCACTTTGCCGCGGCCGCCGGCAATGCCATCCGCGATTCAGCCGCAATGAAAAAACTGGGTCCGTTCTGCGCCTTTTCGGGATTAGCCAATAATCAATACTTTTTTGCCCAGCTTAGAGCTCTTGGCTTACATCCGGAGGAGACCATCTCGTTCAGCGACCATCACCACTATCAGGCAGGCGATCTCAAAGATCTTCTTAAGCGGAGTGCATCTTTAACTCTGGTCACGACAGCCAAAGACGCGGTAAAACTGAAAGCCCTGACCGGACGTGAGGAAAACCCACTTCGGCAACGGCTCTGGGTCGCTGAAATAGGTTTGAAAATTGACAATGAGGATCGCTTTTCAGCCCTCTTTAAACCTTTCCTCACGCCATCAGGCCGACAAAACCTCAAAGCGGCCCGCCCATGAGTAAAACCGACCTTTATCCCCGCATAAAATCTCGGGGTGCGGTTTTTCTTGACCGCGACGGCACCATCATCAGGGAGGTCAACTACTTAAGCCGCCTTGCCGATATCGAACTGCTGCCCCGGGCCGCAGCCGCCATCGCCGAGCTTAACCGACTGCAGGTGCCGGTTATCCTGGTCAGTAATCAATCCGGCATTGCCCGCGGCAAGTTCAACCTCGACTTTGTCGACGCCGCCCACCGTCTTCTACAGGAGATGCTGACCCGGGACGGGGCCCATCTTGATGATTTTTTCTTTTGTCCCCATCATCCAACTGCGGGTCAGGCCCCTTTCAAAAAGGTCTGCGACTGCCGTAAACCGGAACCCGGATTGCTCTATGCGGCGGCAGCCCGACATCAGCTTGAACTGACGCAGTCATATGTCGTCGGTGATAAACTGCTTGATATAGAACTGGCCCGGCGCGTGGGCGGCAAAGGCCTGCTGGTGGAAACCGGACATGGGCTAAGGGAGAAGGAAAAGATCTCTGCAGGTGAAATTGAACCTGATTTTATCGCCGCCGACCTTTATGACGCCGTAAACTGGATTCTGACGGATCTGGAGAAAGGAAAATAATTTGCTGAAGATACCTGCCGACTGGATTGATCGCATGACCCTGGGCTGCTTCAATACCGCAACCACGGTTTTCAACCTGCTGCCGGCCGCCGAGGCCTACAGGCTGGGCCATCACCTGGTCAGACTATGGCTGACCCTTGATCGCGACCATCGCCGGATTATCGAAAAAAACCTGGAGCTCGCCCTGCACCTTAAAGCCGGCTCGCCGGCATCCCGGCAGCTGCAGGCCGCCATTATTCAGCATTTAGGTTTCAACTTAAGTGAATTTTTTCTTCTGCAGAATCCGGCCTGGCGCCGGCTCCTGAAAAAAAATCTGCAGATCACCGGCCTTGAACATCTGCTCAAAGCCCAGCAGGAGGGCTCAGGGGCCATTATTATCTCAGCTCATCTCGGCAACTGGGAGCTGGCCGGTTTTCTCTCGACCCTGATGCAGAGGCCTATCACCACGGTTGCCAAACCAATCAAAAATAAACCCCGCCTCTATGCGGCGATTGAGAAAAGCCGCATAGATGTGGGCTTTATCCCGGTAAACAAAAGCGGCAGCGCCGGCACTTTAGTGAGAAACCTGAAAAAAGGCGATATTATCGCCCTGCTCGTCGATCAGCGCGTGCGCCGGCGTCTGCGCATCTGGGCCCCGTTCTTTTCTTATCAGGTACCCACCATTCCGTCACCGGCAGTCCTCGCCCGGCTCAGCGGCAGTCCGATAATCCCGGCTTTCACCACCCGCATTCGGCCTCTGCACCACCAGATTGTCATAGAAGAGCCCATCTTCGTGCCGCATAGCGGCAACAGCCGCGAAGTTGTCGCCGACTGCACCAAACGCCTGAACCTGCTGATTGAAAAGCATATCCGCAAAACCCCGGAACAGTGGTTCTGGCCGCATAATCGCTGGCGCACCATCAACTCCGATTAAGCCACCAGCCGAACTGATGAAAGATGCGCCGCCAGAAAAAAGCAACCGTCAGTTCACGCCGCAGTCTGGCATATGCCGCGGCATCCGGTTCATAGGCAAGGAGAAAGGCGGCGCGCTCAGTGTCGGTAAATTTACCGCCACGGGAGCAGTATTTATCAACGGAACGAAAAAAACGACAGAGATTGGCCCGACAGCGGCGAGCCGCAAGAGGCGCTCCTGATTGGTCTGCTTTATCAAAATCGAGCAGGAATATCTGACCCTCGGCCCCGACCAGAATATTTTTGACATGCATATCCGTATAAAAAATTCCGTGTTCGTGGAGCTTGCGCAGATAGCCCCCAAGCTTAAAAGCAACCTGCAGACGAATTGAGGCATTCGCACCCCGCAGAAATTCCGGCAGCTCAACCACAGCCGACAACCTGCGGGTCACATAGTAGCCATTGACAAAGAGGCTCGCTCTTTTTTTTACGACAATCACCGCCAAAGCCGCCGGGGTAGCGATACCCAGAGTACTGACTGCCTGATGCACGGCCAGCTCGTTGAGAAAACGCCTTTTCGAGAAGAAACGCCCGCCAGTCAGAAAACGCCAGAGCCCGCCATGACGGTATTGCCGCACAACCAGCGGCAAGGAGAGCGGCTCAGCGTCGAGAAAAAAAATCCGCCCGCGCCCCAAAGCCGCCGCAGCGGCCACCAAACCCTGCCCGGCCAGCAGATCTTCAACTATTTTCCGCCAGGGGAACTCATTATTTTTGCAAGGCGAAAGCGTTGCGGCATAGACCGCACAGACTTGGTCATTGACAAGAAAACTAGCGACAGGGCAGAGACCTTCCGGCAAAACTTCACTCATCACCCTCGGCCCAGAGATCTTTAAGTTCAGAAGAGATAAACGGCTTTATGGTTTTAACATTTTCAACGCCGGTAACCTGCTGCAGAAAATCAACAATCAGGCCCCGGTCGATCTCAGCAATCTCCGCCCGGCTCCGGCCCTGACAATCCAGCTGACCACCGGCCACCTGGTTATGCCCGCCGGCGGTACCGCCGAGCTTCTCGATCAATTCCCGGACAACTTTACCGGCATGGGCCCGATGACTGCCGGCCCGCAGTGAGATAATCAACTTGTCCTCGTAGAGAGCCGTCACAATAGACCAGCTCATCCGCTCATGCAGCAGGAGAAAGTCGGCAACCTCGGCCACGACATCGGGATTTTCGACGGGGCCTAAACGGGAACCGATCACCTGCCGATAGACAAAAGCATTATCAAT
Source organism: Deltaproteobacteria bacterium (assembly GCA_016938065.1). GTDB lineage: Bacteria > Desulfobacterota > Anaeroferrophillalia > Anaeroferrophillales > Tharpellaceae > Tharpella. The sequence goes on from JAFGVI010000139.1 coordinate 31,806, forward strand.
GGCTTTGCGAATATAGAGAAAATGTTCCCGCGGCCGCCGGCTGAACTCAATCTGGGAGAGTCGCCGCATATTGACCAGAGGCACCAGATCATTATAGATACGCCGATCCTGCAGACTCGCCTCCCTGCCTAAATGCTGGGTTTCAGAACTTATACCGTAAACCAGCGCCGTCGCCAGAGAGGTCGTAATCGGCACTTTCAGGCACTGCAGATATTCGGTAACAATCGTCGTGCAGGAGCCGTACCCCGTACGGATATCGACAAATGGCGTCTGGTGCAGCGCCTCCCGCGTCGAGGGTTTAGGGGGATGATGATCAATGACAATGGCCGGAATTTTATCGAGCGGCAAAACATTGTTGCCCGCTCGAGGCTGAGTATCGACCAGAGCATAGGCGATTTTATCACGCCCCCGGATGCGGCTGAAAGGGACTGCCTTAAACGGAAGATGACGCATCAACGTCCGATTTTCAGAGCGGCCGACAATCCCGCCATAAGCAATCTGCACCCGGCACTCGGGATTGAGAAAGCAGATCACTGTGGCTAAAGCGCAAGCAGAGGCAAAGGCATCCGGATCGGGATTGTTATGGGTCAGAATTACCAGGCGGGAATTGCCTTCCAGGGCCGTCAGCAGACGCTGCCCAAGATCTTCAAACCTCTGGCCTTCACAACTCTCCATACTCTCTCCAGTATCAATAAAATGTTATTTCACAACCAACGCGGGGAAAAGTCCCGCACCCAAACGGCCTTTGCGGCCCGCGCCCGAGAGCACTCCCAGGATCGCAGGTCAAGTACCCTATAAAAACATTTTCTGTTTTTACTGATGAAAAAAATAAGAAAATAATCTGTAAGGCACTAATAGCACATCAGCGGCAACCTTATCAAGGCAAAGCCGCAAAGCGTCGCCTCCAGCCCCAGTCTTGATAAAAAAGCATTTTGATCCGGCTGCTGCGGGCCAAAATACCGCCAACGCTTCAGCACCTACAATAAACTTGATATTCACTGCTGAAATTGCTATAAGTTATAACTAGTTAACCAGTAACCGACACCAAGTCTCGAGATCGGAAACGGCAGCGGCGCCCAAAAGAGAGATAAAACCTTGCAAAACGACAGAATATTCGAGCAACTCGGCAACATTGAAGATATTCCTCCGCTGCCGGCCCTGGCAAGCCGGATTATCAACAGCTGTTTTGACGAGCAAAGCAACTACAGCGAGCTTGCGGCCCTGATCAAACAGGACCCGGTACTTACGGCCCGCATTCTCATTCTCATCAACTCCCCGGCCTTTGCCCTGCCGACCAGAATCGAAAACCTCAGTCACGCAATTGCCCTGCTCGGCAAGAAACAGGTTCGCAACCTGGCTTTGAGCATCACCATTTTTGATACATTTACCGCGGCCGGCAAAGGGCGTGAACGGGAACTGGCCGCCTTCTGGCAACACTGCGTCGCCTGCGCCTACGCCTGCGAAGAGCTGGCTAAAGAGCTTAAATATCCCTATCCGGAAGAGGCCTTTATTGCCGGCCTTCTCCACGACATCGGCAAACTGATCGCCTACCACCGCCTCGAAAAAAGTTTCCCCAGATTCCTCTCACACCTCAGAACTCCGGCCGCCGAGACCAGCCCGGAATGGCCGCCGCTGGAACTGGAAAAAGAACTGCTCGGGGCCGGTCATCACCTGATCGGCAAATGGGCGGCTGAAGCCTGGAACTTTCCCACCCCGATTATTGAAGCCGTCTGGCTCCACCACCAGCCCCCACCCGGGGGCCGTAACGAACCGCCCTCGCTGGCCCTGATGGTGCGTTTTGCCGATGCCGTCTGCAACCTCTACAATCTCGGTTCCAGCTACTTCATCAACCATGAACTCGACTACTCCACCTCGGCACCCTACGCCCGCACGGTCGAAGCTTTAAAGGTCTTCTTCCGCCTGGATCAGGAAACCCTGCTGAACATCTATCACATCGCCGACAATCGTCTGCATGAATTTGACAGCTGCCTTGAAGTCGTCGACAACGATCTCTATTTTGCCGCCATCCGCAAGGCCAATCGGGAACTGGGCCGGCTCAATCTTGAGCGGGAAAAAAATCTGGCCGAACTGAGCCTGAAAAACCGTCTGCTGGTCGGCCTCAACAACATTGACCAGAAACTCGGGCCGCGGCCCAAACGCACGCTGCTGATTGATGAAATCATCACCCAAACCCTGCTCCTCTTTCAGAGTCAGTTCGCCTTCTGCGGCCTCAGCCCCAGTGACAACACCTCTGCCTGCTGGCTGGGCGTCATCTCCGGCAATAAATTTTCCGACAAGGAGCTGGCCGGCGGCAAAATCCCGGTATATGAAGATAGTGATGCGCCCAACCTCAACAATCAGAAAAAAATCTTGGCCACCCTGAAACGGCTGGTTCTGAAAAAAGCTGATGCCCTTTTACGCAACAGCCGGATCACGCCGTTGAAAGAACATCCCTGTATTCTCGTGGTTCCGCTCTGTGAAGCCAGCCAGACTATAGAAACCAAAATCCACGGTCAGCTCATCGTTGACTGCGGTCAGCTGGCTTACAACGGCATCAACCATGCTATTCTTCTGGAAACCCTCTCCCATTTTGCCGCCGGCATCAGCGACCTTATTGAACGAGGCCAGCTGACCGATCATCTTGCCGGCCAGACCGAAAGGATAATCGAGCTTAATCGCCAGAGTGAAGAGATTCAGCATGAGCTGCTTCAGGCTCACCGCCTGGCTACGGTTGGCCGCCTGGCGGCGGGTGCCGCCCACGAGATCAATAATCCCCTAACGGTAATCTCGGGCCAGCTGCAGATTCTCAAAGCAAAAGCCGAAAAAAACAGCGACGGTGATGCGAATCTGCAACGTTTCAATACCATGCTGGCTAACGTTGATAAAATCAGCCGCATTGTCAGTGACCTGCTGGCATATGGCCGGCCGCAAAAAGCCCGGATTCAACCAACCTCCGTCAAACATGTTATCCGCCAGTCAATTGAAGCCCTCAAGCACCGTCAAGGATTTGCCAATATCCGGTTCTCCATCAATCTGGCCGAAGATCTGCCGCCCGCCCTGGTCGATGCCCAGCAGCTCGGTCAGATACTGATCAACCTGCTGATCAACGCTCAACTGGCGATGCCAAACAGCGGTTCCATCGGCATCCGCGCGGCCTGCCATCACAACCAAGTGGAAATCAGTCTCAGTGATACGGGCTGCGGCATCGCTCCAGAAAATCTGCCGGTAATTTTTGATCCTTTTTTTACAACCCGGGATCCCGACAGCGGCACCGGCCTGGGCCTTTCTATTGTGCACTCCCTGATAGAGGTCAACCATGGCAGCATTGAGGTGCGCAGCGTGCTCAACAAAGGCACGACCTTCACCATCAGACTGCCGGCAGCACCGTAAAATCACAGCAGCGGCCGACGTCAGCCACCCGCAGTATCTTACCATTACCAGACAAGTACTTTCACAATGACTGAACCGGGGCAAAATCCAGCTGCCATCCTCAAGCAGTACTGGGGCCATGAAAACTTCCTGCCTTTACAGAAAGAGGCGATTGCCTGTGTTCTGCAAAAAGAGGACTCTCTGCTGGTGCTGCCCACCGGGGGCGGCAAATCGGCCTGTTATCAGGTTCCGGCCCTAACCCTTGACACTCTGGCCCTGGTGGTTTCGCCCCTGATCGCTTTAATGAAAGACCAGGTCGACAGCCTGCGTCTGAACGGGGTCGCAGCCGCCTGTATCAACAGCAGCATGAGCCTTGCGGAAAAGCGCCAGGTTACCGAACAGCTCAAGGCCAAAGAGCTTAATCTGCTCTATATTTCGCCGGAAAAACTGGGCCAGCAGCGCAGTCTCGATTTTTTAAAGACCCTGAATATCGGTTTTATCGCCGTCGATGAGGCCCACTGCATCAGTCAATGGGGCCACGATTTTCGCCCCGACTACCGCCAGCTGGGAAATTTACGAAAACTTTTCCCGCAAACCTCGCTGCACGCCTATACGGCCACGGCCACGGCGGCAGTGCAGCAGGATATCGTTGCCCAACTCAACCTTAACCAGCCCCGCCTGCTTATCGGCTCTTTTGACCGGCCCAATCTGACCTATCGGGTTTTGCGCAAAAGCGCCCGCCATTTTGCCCAGATCGTTGAGGTTCTTGAACGCCACCACGATGCCGCGGGAATCATCTACTGCCAGAGCCGTCGCGAAGTTGAGGAGACCGCCGCCCGCCTGACCGCATTGCACCGCGCCGTCTGGCCTTACCATGCCGGCATGGCCGACCACGAACGTAAAGCCAACCAGGAGGCCTTCATCAACCACGATGCCGGCATCATTGTCGCAACCATCGCTTTCGGCATGGGCATTGATAAATCCAATATCCGTTTCGTTATTCACAGCGGCCTGCCCAAGGCTCTGGAAAACTACCAGCAGGAGAGCGGCCGGGCCGGACGCGACGGCCTGCCGGCCGAATGTGTGCTTTTCCATAACAGCAGCGATCTGCAGCGCTGGCAGAGAAACCTCAACGATGCCGACCATGACGGCGGCCACGAAGGGGCTCGGCGCTCGCTGCAGGCGATGAGCAACTACGCTCAGGGCATCGCCTGCCGCCACCGGACCCTGGTCAACTACTTCGACCAGGAACTGGAAAAGGACTCCTGCGGGCACTGCGATATCTGCCTCGCGGAACTGCCGAAAAGCGCCGACCCGCTGACCACCGCCCAGAAAATAGTCTCCAGCATTCTGCGTCAGGGGGAAAATTTCGGCCTTCTCTACAGCGCCCAGGTACTCAAAGGCGCCAGAGACCGCCGCATCATCAGTAACCAGCACGATCAGCTCTCAACCTGGGGCCTGCTTAAAGAAGAGAGCAATGAACAGATCAAGGCCTGGATCGACCAGCTTGTCAGCCAGGGATTTTTGGAACGCGAGGGCGAATATCAGATCATCCGGGTCACGCCTTCAGGACGAGAGCTTTTGCGGGGTGAAAAGAAACCGTGCCTGCTGACCATTAAAACATCCGCCACGGCAGCCGATGCCGTCACCGCCGAAACCATATTGACCCCCCTCGAAATTAATCTCTTTGACGAACTGCGCGAGCTGCGCCGGGAACTGGCCCGGGACCGTGCGGTTCCGCCCTATGTTATCTTCAGTGACGCCTCACTCTACGACATGGCCCAAGTACGGCCCACAAACCTGGAAATGTTCCGACAGGTTAAAGGGGTTGGTGCAATGAAGCTGGTTGATTTCGGAGAAGTTTTCACGGCCCGGATCAGCTCATTCTGCCGGCAGCATGAGCTTGATGGTAACTGTCGCAATAATTCCGCCAAGATCCGAATCAGCCCCGCCGGTCGCGAGCCGAAAAACGCCAGCGAATCTGAAATTAAAGCCTTTGCCTGTTTTGCCGAAGGGCTTTCCATCGCGGAAACCGCGCAACAACTGGAACGGGCTCTCTCGACCACCCGGGGCTATCTGAGCAGCTATATCCGCAGCCATGAGATCTGCGATCCAACACCCTGGGTCAGCCCCGAAAATCAAGAGAAGATCAAAGCCGCCATCGCCGAACTGGGCCCGGCACCCTTGAAACCGATCTTTATCAGACTTGCGGAAAAAATCGCCTATGATGAGATCAGAATCGTCTGTGAATGCTGGGAAAATGGTAAAAACAGTCTACCTCAATAACACGTTCATGCAGGAAGATCAGGCCGCAATCTCGCCTTTGAACAACGGCTATCTTTTCGGCGAAGGTCTTTTTGAAACACTCCGCAGCGACCGAGGTTATCCCTTTCGACTCGCACAACATCTGGAGCGCCTGCGCTCCGGCCTCAGGAAACTTGCTCTTCCCGAACCCCCGGACCTTAACTGCAGTGCGGAAATCATCAAGGAGCTGCTGAAACGCAACCATCTCAGCCAAACCCCGGCAAACATCAAGATGGTTGTCAGCCGAGACAGCAGCCCGCCCGCCCGCACCGGAGAGACACCGCCTTCCAGCCTGATGATACGGGCAAGCGCACTCGATCTTGCTGAGATCAGCCGCCGCCAGCAGGGGATGCGGGCTCTTATTTTACCCTGGCGCCGGGATCAGCATAATCCGCTGCTGAGCTTGAAAAGTTTAAATTATCTGGAAAACCGCTATGCCCTGCGGGAGGCCCGAAGCAGAGGTTTTGACGAAGGGATCTTTCTCAATCAGGCGGGTGAACTCTGTGAAGGAACGTTCTCCAATATTTTTCTGATTCAGGATAAAACACTGCTGACCCCACCGCTGAATGCCGGCATCCTGCCCGGCATCACCCGGGACTTTATTCTGGAAAGCGCCGGCAGACTCGCCATTGACTGCCGCACAATACCCCTTCACCCTCAAATCATCAAGACTTGCGACGGGGCCTTTCTCACCAGCTCACTCATGCAGATCGCCCCCCTGCTGGAACTCGACAAGCACGCTTTCGACCTGAAGCAAACCGTGGAATTACGCCGGCGCCTACACAGGACCTTCACCGAAAAAGTTCTGCCTTCTCACCCCTGGGGGTAAAATCGAACCCCGTGCCTCCAACATGAAGCAGGGCGGGAAATATGCTTCCCGCCCTGCGGTAGAGAGAATCCCCCCCCTACGTTCCTTACCTTTTTTGCCGTCAGATGCCGTTCTAAACTCTCATCAATCCTTGATCCAGAAAGGTTTGGGCGCCTTTTTAAAGGATGGATCGAGGGCCGGGTTGACGACGGACTCCGATGCAGCCTCGGCCGGGCTCGCTTGCCCGAGGCCCTTGCCAGCCGGCAATGCCTTTATCACAACCTGTTTGTCAACCTTGCCGACCACCGGTTTGACTCTCGGCTTCCGCCAGAAAGGTATGGGAGCTTTACTGAAAGAATCAACCTTGACTGCCGGAAGAGCCGAAGCTGCCGGGGCCGGAACCGCCGGCTTCACCTTGCCTGAAGCCTTGTCAATGAGAGAACCCCGAGGTCTCATCTGCCGCCAGAACGGAATCGGGGCCCGGTCAAAGGAGCTGTCCCGTTTAAGCGCCGGCGCGGCGACCGACTCGGTGACCGCCGCTTCGCTTGCGGTCTTTTTTGCCGGCAAGAGACCGGCCGAAACCGAGACTGCTACTTTTTTTGCCGCCTTCTGCCATTCAAGGGCGGACTGTTCAAGCTGTTCCAACCGGGTTTGCAGACGACTGTTCTCAGCTTCCAGGCCCATGACTTTAGTCGTCAGCAGCGAAATTGCAACTTTACCCTGCTCAACCTTAAGTTCAGCCGCCTTTCTCAAGGGCACAGAGGAGATCACATAAAACCAGAAAAGGGCCAGCAGCACGAGAACGACAAACATCGAGACAATACCGGAAGAACCGGAAGCGCTATCATCAGCGGGCGCCGGCGGAGTGTTTTTCATCAAGGATTCACCTTTTTCACTAGGGTTAGGGTCTTCAAGAACATCGTCAGCAAGGACATCGTCAGCAAAACTATTCCCGGCACTAAGCGCTTCGCCATCCGTCTCAATCAGCCCGGCTGCACCTTCGTCGAACTGGTTTTGTTCTGGAACCTCGGGCACGATGACAACGGCCTCTTCCACACTTTCCGTCGCCGACCCAGAGCTTATTTCAACCGCTGCCTTACTCTCTTCGCCGGCAGTTTCTTTAACCTGAACCACCTCGACGGCAACCGGGATTTCAATCCCGGCCCCACTGAAAAAAGCAGCCATCTTCTCCTTGTCAATCGGGGCCGGATCTTTATCTACCAGCTTTTTCCGCCGACTGCGACCGGCCGCGGCTTTGCCTGATTTAGGATTTTTCTTTGCGGTTGTCATACGAACAACTCCTCATAAATCTTCTGATAATCTTCACGAGCCCGGGAACGTCCTCCGAACTCAACAATGGTCTGCTGCCGGCTGGAAGCCTGCTGCACTTTAGTATCAACCCGCACCGGGGACATAACCAGATCCCCGTAACGCTCCGTCAGTGCCGCCAGCACATCCTTACTGACATTGACCCGCTGATCATAAAAGGTCGGCAGAATACCGCAGACCCGAACCTCTTTTTCAAAATACTCCTCAATCATCTTCAGGTTTTCAAAGACCTGACCGACACCGACCATCGCCAGATAATCCATGCTCACCGGCAAAAGCAGTTCATCGACATAGACCAGAGCATTCTGACCGAGAATCGAGAGCGAAGGGGAACAGTCGAGCAAGACCACACTGAGGCCCGGCAACACCTCTTCCACCCCGGCCAGGGCCCGCTTTAAAGCCTCTTCCCGCCGCGGTCTAGTCACCAGCACCGTTTCACAGGCGGCCAGGGTCTGATCCGAGAGCAGACAGTAGAGATTTTCGCGGGCCTCAACCAGACAGTCCGCCAGCGGCTTACCGTCCACCAGAAGATCGTAAAGCGAATTCCCGCACTTAACCCCGAAACTCTCCGCCACATTGCCCTGAGCATCAAGATCAACCACCAGTACCTTATGCCCGGCTGCGGCGAGACAGTGAGCCAGACTGATAACCGTCGTCGTTTTGCCGGTGCCCCCTTTGAAATTCTGACAGGCAATCTTGCGCATCAAAAAAACCTCAACCCCTGAGATGGTTAACCCCTGAAAGCAAGCGGGCCGCAACCCCTTGACCAAGCTTATCTTTCAGCGGCCAAGCCTTAACAAATGCCCTTTCCGCTTGTCAAGTGATTTAATGCTTTTAACTTTGACAACCTTCACCGACCGTGATAATTACGACAACATGGCTCAGATTCTGATTATTGACGATGACTCCTTTGTAGCTGAAACTATCTCCGCCCTGATTCTCCATCTGGGTCATGTTCCGACCACTGCCCTCAGCCTGCAGAACGGTCTGCAGCTGGCTGCCGCCGGAAATTTCGACCTGATTCTCCTGGATGTCTCCCTGCCGGATGGCAACGGCCTGAAAATAATCCCCCAGCTGACCATGCTGCCGCACAATCCGGAAGTTATTATCATTACCGGGTTTGGCGATACCAACGGCGCCTCGCTGGCGATCAGCAATGGCGCCTGGGATTACCTGGTCAAAGGAGACTCATTAAACAATATCCGGCTTTCACTCGAACGGGCTCTGCGTTATCGCGAGAGCCGCCGCCGGCAACCCGAACCCGTCAGCCTGCGGCGCCATGGCCTGATCGGCGAAAGCCCGGCCGCCGCCCAGCTCTGCAACTTCATCGCCCGCGCCGCCGCCGGCCTGGCCGACATTCTCCTCAGCGGAGCCACCGGAACCGGTAAAGAACTTGCGGCCCACACCATCCACCACAACAGTTCGCGCCAGCATCGGCAATTTGTGGTGGTCGACTGCGCCGCTCTTCCCCTTAACTTAGGCGAAAGCACCCTTTTCGGCAGCCGCCGCGGGGCCTATACCGGGGCGGATCGCGACCGAACCGGACTGGTCGCCGAGGCGGATGGCGGCACCCTTTTTCTGGACGAAATCGGCGAACTCAGTCTTGAGCAGCAGAAGGTGATGCTCCGCCTCCTGCAGGAAAAAGCTTACCGCCCCTTAGGCGAAACCCGGGAGATCAAAAGCGATTTCCGCCTGATTGCGGCCACCAACCGCAACCTTGAGAACATGGTTGAAAACGGCACTTTTCGCCGCGATCTCTACTACCGCCTCAACGCCCTCAACTACACCCTGCCGACCCTGGCTGAACGCCTTGAAGATATTGATCTGCTGGTTCCCTACTTCATCAACCGCGCCTGCCGAAAAAGCGGCATCGCCAACAAAGGATTCAGCCCGGATCTGATCGAAACCCTGAAATGTCACGACTGGCCCGGCAATATTCGGGAGCTGGGTCAGGTAATTGAAGCCGCCATCACCTTAGCCGGAACAGAGGGCACTCTCTACAGCCAGCATCTGGCCAACCATCTTCGCATCAATCTTACCCGACTTAAAATAGCTTCATGCAAACCAAATCCTCAACCAATGCCAACACTGACTTTATCGGAACCGCTGCCAGCCCTCTCTGAGTTTCGCCAGAGAGCGGAACTTGAATATTTCACCAGACTCCTGCAGCAGACCGGGCACGATTTCAAAGAAGCCCTGAAAATTTCGGGTCTCTCGCGTTCGCGCTTCTACGATCTGATAAAACAACACCAGATTTCTCTCAACTGAAGAGAGAGAGTCTAATGCGGGAGCGAGTCCCGCAACCCAAAGGGCCTTTACGGCCCGTACCTGAAGGTATTTCCGTTGGTCACAGATAAGTGCTCTTATCAGAACATTTTCTTGTTTTTGTGGTTGAAAAAAACGAGAAATAACCTGTAAGGCACTGATGCGAACCAGGCCGAAATCCATGAGCGAACCGTAACAAGGTAGCCTGATGCCCCCGATCCCTCTGCCCAAATTCCTGCGCAACGGCATTGCTCTCGCCCTTATCGGCTGGACCCTTCTCAACCTCGGTTCAACCTGTTTTTTTCTGCAGCGGGAATGGCGACAAACCCTGGAAAATGGCCGCAATCTGGGACGCGGCGTCATTCAGAAAGACTTTGCCTATCGACTCTGGAACGCCGCTCACGGCGGCGTCTATGTTCCGGTTGACCCGAACACCCTGCCCAACCCCTATCTCAGCCACGTCAAGGAACGAGATATTACAACACCATCCGGCACGCTTTTGACCAAAATCAACCCGGCCTACATGACCCGCCAGGTACATAAATTCGGCGAGAAAGAGTACGGCATCAAGGGCCACATCACCAGCCTTAAACTGATGCGACCGGAGAACCAAGCCGATCAATGGGAGAGCCGGGTCCTGAAAGATTTCGCACAGCATCCGAACCTGAAAGAGTTTTCAGAACTTACTGCGATGGATGAGCAGGAACCCTTCATGCGCATCATGGTGCCGCTCAAAATCCGCAAGGAATGTCTTACCTGCCACGCTTACCAGGCGTACAAGATCGGCGATCTGCGGGGCGGTATCAGTGCCTCCATACCCATGCGCAAGTTAATTGCGCAAACCCGCCAGGCGATGTTCCTGCTTTGCACCTACCATACCATGATCTTTCTTCTGGGTGTTCTGGCCCTGGCTTTTTTCTATGTTGCCGGACGCCGGCGCATAACGGAATTAGACCAGGCCAACCGCCTGGTGAGCCAGAATGAAGAAATGCTGCAGGGGATTATCGATAACACGGAAAGCGCGATTGCGATCTATGAGAGCAATCTGGACGGCTCAAAATTTTTCTGTAAAAGTTTAAACCCCGCCGGCGAAAAGATTACCGGACTCAAAACCTCAGAAATCCGGGGCCGGGAGGTGCGTGAGATCTTCCCCGCGATTGCGGAGATGGGACTTTTTGCCGTACTGCAAAGGGTCTGGCGCAGCGGTCAACCGGAGTTTCTTCCGCTCTCCAGATACAACGATGAGCGCCTCTCTCTCTGGGTTGAAAACAAGGTTTTCAAACTACCAGGGGGTGAAATTGTCGCCGTCGTTGATGACTTGACCTTAAAAAAAGAGGCTGAAACCGAGCTCAACCAAAGTCAGCAGCGCTGGCAGAAGACCTTCGATGCCATCCCCGACATCATCACCCTGCTTGATCCGGAGCTACGTGTCGTCCAGGCCAACCGCGCTGCCTGCAAGCTCTTCCGGGATAACGGGGAACTGATCGGCAAACACTGCTACGAACTCTTCAGCGCAACGGCTGAGCCCTGTTCCACCTGCCCGTCGCTGAAAATTTTCACCGACAATCACAATCATACTGAAGTGATCGAACATTGCAATCTGGGAAAAACCTTTCTGGTCAGCATCACCCCGATCTTTGATGAAAAAGGTGCGCTCAGCCACCTGATCCATTCCGCACGCGACATCAGCGAACGGGTTAAACTCAACGAAGAGCTCTGCCAGACCCGGAAAATGGAGGCGATCGGGACTTTAGCCGGAGGCGTGGCCCACGACTTCAACAACATTCTCACCGTAATTCGCGGCCATGCTGAACTGGCAATGATGCAGAGCGACGAGAAAAACCAGTTCTGGAATGACTTTGAAGCGATTGCCGGCGCCGCGGATCGGGCCAGTCTCCTGACCCGTCAGCTCCTCGCCTTCAGCCGCAAAGAGAAGATCAATCCCGAAATCATTCAAGTTGCTCCGCTGATTACAAACTTAGGGAAAATGCTTAAACGTCTGATCGGTGAAGATGTTGAGCTTGACCTCAAACTCGACAACCATCTTCCTCCCATTCTGGCTGACCGGGTCCAGATCGAACAGATTATCATCAACCTGATTGTCAACGCCGCCGACGCGACTCGCGACGTCCCCCTTCAGACCGGCCGCAAGATCACCCTCAGCGCAAGCCCGGGGTCTGTAAACAGCGAAAGTCGGGAGAATGCAGAGGCGGCAGAGGGGGTTGCGGGGCCTCCGGCGCTGTGGCTTGAGATCAGCGATAACGGCTGCGGCATACCGGAAAATCTTCTGAGCAAAATCTTCGATCCTTTTTTCACCACCAAAGAGCGCGGCAAAGGCACCGGTCTGGGCCTCTCCACCGTCCATGGCATCGTCAAACAGAATCAGGCTCAGATCAGGGTTACGAGCCAACCCGGCCGGGGCAGCACCTTCACAATTATCTGGCCCGGCAGCGAAAGCTGCGGCCACACCCGGAAGGAGCAGAGACCGGAGAACGCAGTGGGCGGCAGTGAAACCATCCTCATCGCTGAAGATGATCAGGCCACACGCGACATGACCGCCAAAGCCCTGCGCCATGCCGGTTATTACGTTCTGGAGGCGGGCAACGGTGAAGAGGCCGTGGCCCTGGCTCAAAACAGAGACACGATCGATCTTCTCTTCAGTGACCTGGTCATGCCGCGGATGGGCGGCCTCGAACTCGCAGCCGAACTGCGTCGGTTCTTCCCCGAGATCAGGATCATCCTGACCTCGGGTTATCTTAGCGAGCGTGCCTCCATCCTTGATGGCGAAACCTTAGAACAAACTACCTTTATCGACAAACCCTACCAGATGGCCGGGCTCTTGCGGACGATCAGAGAGATTCTCGACCGGAATTGACTTACAGACTGACCACCTTGGCTTCAAGCAGACCGTCGACCTTGAGCAGATCATCCAGCACTTCCCGAGTAATTCTGTTGTCAACCGAGACGAACGAGACCGCCTTGCCCCCTTTAATCCGCGAAAGATTAAAACCGGCGATATTGATTTTATGGTTGCCGAGAACGGTACCGACCCCGCCGACGATGCCCGGTTTATCGACATTTTTAAAATAGAGATAGGTCCCGGAAGAGATCATCTCGAGACGGAACTGGTCGAGCATCAGGATACGGCCCTGATTGTCGGCAAAAACGGTACCGGCAACCACCATCTCCTCAAGATCAGTATTGACTTTGACGACAAACAGGTCGTTCATATTGGCAAAGCTGCTGGTTTTCGATTCATAGACTGCCAGATTACGATCCCGGGCGAGATAGGGAGCATTGATGAAGGAGACCGTCTCCGGCACACTGTGATCCATGAAGCCTTTCAGGGCGGCACTGGTAAAGGGCTGAAAATTAAAAGGTGAATCAAAGACCCGTTCGCCGAAATCATCAATGAATTTCTGGCCGACCATAATCATCTCAATACGCTCGGGACGGCCGTTGACCACCTGTGCGGCCAGACGCCCCATGGCTTCAGCCAGATCAAAATAATAGCGCATCTCCCGCGGCAGCTGAGCCCGCATATAGGGAATATTTACGGCATTTTCATAGGATCGATCATTTAAGGCATTAACCACCTGTTCGGCAATAATCACCGCCACCCCTTTCTGACCCTCCGCCGTATTGGCCCCCAGATGAGGGGTGACAAAAACATTCTCAAGCTCAAGCAGAGGATGAGCGCCGAGGGGCTCGCGGCTGAAAACATCAACCCCGACCGCAAAAATTTTGCCGCTTTTTACCGCTTCATAAAGATCCATTTCGTTGACAATGCCGCCCCGGGCGCAGTTGATCAGCACCACCCCGTCCTTCATCCGGGCAATCTCCGCGGCCCGTACCATATTGCCGGTTTCCTCCGTCAGCGGGGTATGAAAGGTGATGACATCACTCAACGACAGCAGCTCGTCCAGGGTATCACACAGGCGCACCCCCTGCGCTTCAGCCTTGGCTTTCTTGACATAGGGATCATAGGCAATCACCTTCATGCCGAAACTCTTGGTCCGGGCTGCGACATTGCCGCCGATCCGCCCCAGGCCGACAATCCCCAGGGTTTTGCCGTAAAGCTGAATGCCCATATACTTTTTGCGATCCCACTCCATTTTTTTCAAGGAGTTATTGGCCGCCGGAATCTTGCGACAGGCCGCCAGCATCATGCCGATAGTCAGCTCAGTGGCGGCAATGGTGTTGCCGGTCGGGGCATTCATAACAATAATCCCTTTGATACTGGCGGCTTCGATATCGACATTATCAAGCCCGACGCCGGCCCGGCCGATAATTTTCAGACGCCCCGGATTTTCAATCAGTTCGGCCGTCACACTGGTGCCGCTGCGCGTAATAATGGCATCATAGTCAGCAATTATCTTTTTCAACGCATCATTATCTATGCCGACCCTGACATCGACGGCAATCGCACTGTCCGCCTCAAGGATCTCAATCCCTTCGGGATCGAGATTATCGGTAACCAAAACCTTAAAACGTGCCATATCGAAAACCTCGTAACATTGAATGTTGATCTATCTTGTTGCTCCTGCCTTAAAAGAGAAAAACCTTATCAGCCGCCCCCTAGCAGACCGTGAAAAAAAGGGCAAGCCTATACTTGCGGACGGTGCGCTTAAAAACCTTGACGGGGTAAAAACAACCTGCTAAGTCAGCCTGAATCAGAATCTGTTTTTTTAATTTTGCCTTGAGGAGGCCCTTGTATGAAGAAGCTTTTACCCCTGCTTCTGGCTCTTATCTGCAGCCTGATGATGATCGACAGCGGCCTCGCGGCCGATACCATTAAAATCGGATTCAATATCCCTTTAACCGGCGAAATTCCCAAGGTCGGCGAGTCTTCAAAGTATGCCGCCGAAATGCTCTTGGCCGACATCAACGGCCAGGGCGGTCTTCAGGTTGGCGACAAAAAATATAAACTTGAATTCGTCTATGAAGATAACGAATCCAAAGCCGAATCTGCGGTGGCCGTGGCCCAGAAACTGATCGACCGCGATAAAGTCCTGGCGATCATCGGCCCCAACTCCAGCAAACAGGCGGTTCCGGCCGGCGAAATCTGCGACCTCAACGAGACCGTCATGATTTCCCCCTGGTCGACCAACCCGGACACGACCAGAGATCGCCCTTTTGTCTTTCGCGCCGCCTTCCTTGACCCCTTTCAGGGCCCGGTTGCCGTTGATTTCGCCATGGCTCAATTTAAGGCTAAAACCGCAGCCGTCCTCTACGCCCTGGCCAACGACTACAGCAAAGGCCTGGCGGAAATCTTCAAAGCCGACTTTGAGAAGAAAAACGGCAGCGGCTCAGTGGTCGCTTTTGAAAGTTATGGCGACAAAGATCAGGATTTCAGTGCCCAGCTGACCCAGATAATTGCCGCCAAGCCGGACTTTATCTTTCTCCCCAACAACTATAACGAGGTCGCCCTGACCGTCAAACAGGCTCATGATCTCGGTTGGAAAGGCCCGTTCATGGGTTCTGACGCCTGGGGTTCAGCGGAGCTGATGAATCTGTGCGGCGATGACTGTATCGGCAGCTTCTTCTCGACCCATTATGCCGCCGCCGGGGCCCAAGGCGCAACCAAAGCGTTTATCGACCGCTATCAGGCCAAATACGGCTATGTCCCGGATGATGTTGCGGCCCTGACCTGGGATGCGACCAGGCTGGTCTTGCAGGCCATTCAGGAAAGCGGCAAATTAAGCGGCAACCTGCGGGCCGACCGCAAAGCCATTCGCGAAGCCCTGGCCAACATCAAAAGTTTTGCCGGCATCACCGGTGACATGAAACTTGATGCCCAGGGTGACCCGATCAAATGTGCCGTCGTCGTGCGGATCAATGAAAAAGGTGAATTTGTCTTTACCAAGTCGGTCTGCCCTTAATTCTCCAAGTTAACGTAAAGCCGCGTAGGCGCAAAGGCCGTAAGATTCGTCAATCCCCACTTTGCGACCTTGCGCGGCTCTGGGTCAGGTTTTCCTGTGTTTGATTCATTTTTACAGAATATATTGAACGCTCTGCAGTGGGGGAGTTTCTACTCCCTGATTGCTCTGGGCTACACGCTGGTTTACGGGGTATTGCGGCTTATCAATTTCGCCCACGGCGATATTGTCATGGTCGGCGCCTATATCGCCTTTTTCATCTCCAGCCTCCTCCTCGGCCAGTACGGCATGCCGGCTTTCCTGCCCGGCTGGGCGGTTCTGGCCTTAACCATTCCGTTGACTATGTTTTTTACCTCCGTGGTCGGCGTCACCCTGGAACGGGTCGCCTACCGGCCTTTACGCCGTAAAGGGGCGAACCGGCTCTATGTCGTCATCACCGCCCTGATGGCGGGACTGATCCTTGAAAACGGCAATCTTTTAGTCCTTGGCGCCAGCCGCAAAAAATTTCCCGAGCTGATTGAGAAGGTCGTCTACAAATTCGGCTCGGTCTATGTCACCAACCTCAAGATCGGGGTTATTCTGACGGCAATTTTAAGTTTTATCGGACTCCACTTCATTATTACCAGAACCAAAGTCGGCATGGCCATGCGGGCCATCTCCTACGATAAATTCGCCGTCCCCCTGATGGGAATTCCCATAGATACGGTCATTGTTTTTACGTTTATTCTGGGCTCTTCGATGGCCGGGCTGGCGGGCATCCTTTTTGCCCTCTCCTACCCGATTCTCGACCCTTACATGGGCATGTCGATCGGCTGGAAAGCCTTTATCGCCGCCGTCGTCGGCGGCATCGGCGACATCCGCGGCGCCTTTGCCGGGGGGTTTATTCTCGGCATCATCGAAATCATGGTCGTCGCTTTCTTCCCTTCATCCTACCGGGATCTGATCGCTTTTTCCATTCTTCTGCTGATCCTGACCATCAGGCCAACCGGACTCTTCGGGGTCGCACAGACAACTAAGATATAACCCCAATACAATGAAACGTTTCAGCGTCCCGCTTCTGCTTATCATCCTGCTTCTGACCCTGATGGGACTGGCCTGGTTTGAGATTATCGACATCTACATCCAGACGATTATTCTCTTTATGGGCATCAATATCATTACCTCGACAAGCCTTAATCTGGTCAACGGCAATATGGGGGAGTTCTCCTGCGGCCATGCCGGTTTTATTGCCGTTGGAGCCTACGTCTCCTCCCTCTTATCGGTGGCTCTCTTCACCAAAAGCAAGACCTTCGGCGCCCCGCTGCTGCCTCCAGAGCTGGCGGCTTACGGTTTTCCTCTGGTCCTGATCGCCGGCGGCCTGGCGGCGGCCCTGACCGGCCTGCTCGTGGCCCTGCCCTCCTTTCGTACCCGCGATGATTATCTGGCCATCATCACCATTGCCGCCAACTATATAATTATTTCGACCATCATCAATATTGACCAGATCGGCGGAGCCCGCGGCTTTATGGGCATGAAACGAGTTATCTTTGCCATGGAGCAGTGTGCCGAGATTCCCTGGATGATCCTCTGGGTTTTTCTTTTTATGGTGCTTTCAATTATAATTATCCGGCGCTACATGAGTTCAACCTATGGCAAAGGGGTCGAAGCCATCCGCCAGGATGAGGTCGCGGCCGAGATCATGAGCGTCAACACCAACCGCATCAAACTTGTCACCTTCATGATCTCCTCCGGCCTGGCCGGGATTGCCGGCGGTCTCTACGCCCATACCGTCGGCTATGTTAACCCGAAATCTTTCGACCTTTTAAAATCGACCGAGGCCCTGGTCATGGTCTACTTAGGGGGCATGGGCTCGATCTCCGGGTCGATCATTGCGGCGATCGTTTTTACCCTGCTGCTCGAACTCTTAAGGCCTTTACAGATCATTAAATGGGTCGCGATCCCCCTGCTCCTGATTATCATCATGCAGTTTCGTCCGGAAGGGATTATGGGTAATCGTGAGTTGGGCGATATCTTCCCGCGTCTGAAAAAGTTTTACAAATTTAAATAACCGCTTTTTTGCCCATGACTTTACTTGAAATAAAAGATTTAACCCAGCTCTTCAGCGGCCTCTGCGCCGTCTCCGAGCTTAATTTAAACATCGAGGAACGCGAACTTGTCGGTCTGATCGGTCCCAACGGCGCCGGCAAAACCACGGTCTTCAATCTGGCCTCCGGTTTCTATCAACCAACCTACGGCGCGATTCTTTTTCAGGGTCGTAACCTGGCCGGACTCAAACCGCATCAGGTTTCAGCTTTAGGAATTGCCCGGACCTTTCAGAACATACGCCTCTGGAAAGAGATGTCGGTACTCGACAATATCCTCGTGGCCCAGCACTTCAACCTCGGCTACGGCCTCGGCGGCCTCTTTTTCCGCACCCCACGCTATTTGAAACGGGAAAGCGAAATCCGCCATAAAGCGCACGAATTACTGGAAATTTTCAAGATCGACAACGTTGCTGAGGAAAAACCCGGCAACCTGCCCTACGGCATGCAGCGCAAGGTTGAAATTGTCCGGGCCCTCTCCTCCGGCCCCAGGCTCCTGCTTCTGGATGAACCGGCGGCCGGCCTGCAATCGGCCGACGTCACTGAACTGATCGCTCTGATTCAATGGGTTTTCGACCAGTTCGATTTAAGTATCTGGATGATCGAACATCAGATGAAGGTGGTAATGAGTCTCTGTTCCCGGATTGCCGTAATCGACTTCGGCAAACTCATCGCCAGCGGCACGCCCACCGAGATCCAGCAGAACCCGGCGGTGATTAAAGCCTATCTCGGGGATGACCAGCTATGATAAATTCTGCATCCAAGCCCAAGGTTCCCCTGCTGGAAGTTCGTAATCTTGAAGTCAGATATGGCAATATCGCGGCGCTGCACGGCATCAGTTTTCTTGTCGACCAGGGTGAAATCGTCACTCTGATCGGCGCCAACGGCGCCGGTAAAACGACAACCCTGCATACCATCACGCGACTGCCCCCGCCCGAAGCGCCCAAACTATTTGCCGGTGATATACTGATCAACGGGCAATCAATCATTAAAACCGAGCCCCATGATGTTGTGCGCCGGTTCCACTGCGCCTTGGCCCCGGAAGGCCGTCATATTTTCGGCAATCTCACGGTCACGGAAAATCTGACTTTAGCCACCTTCTCACGCCCCAAAAGTGATAATTTAGCTAAAGACTACGAACACGTTTTCGAACTCTTTCCCCGCCTGGCCGAACGTCGCCATCAACGCAGTGAGTCTTTAAGCGGCGGCGAGCAGCAGATGCTGGCCGTGGGACGGGCCTTGATGTCGGGCTGTACGTTTCTGATGCTCGATGAACCATCAATGGGGCTGGCCCCGCTCATGATGTATGATATGTTTCGGGCCTTGAAAAAACTCAACCAGGAGGGTATGACGATCCTCCTGGTTGAACAGAATGCCAAACTGGCCCTGGACTTTGCCCATCGCGGCTATCTTCTTGAAACCGGTGAGATCATACTCTCGGGCAACGCCGCCGAACTCCTGAAAAACCCCGACATTCACAAAGCCTATCTCGGCCACTGAAAATTATGAGGAAATAAAGAACGATATGTCAGAAAACATAAAAATATACGACGCCCATGTCCATTACCTCTGGCGCGACTCAGTCACCGAAAACTGCGCCGCTTTTGCCGCTTTGCGGGAAAAAGGGCTGCAGGGCATGGGGCTGATTATCATGGGCCATCACCTGCCTGATCCGCAACAATGTTTCGAGTTTATCCCTCACTCCTACCATGACCGGATCGGTCAGCAGCTCTTTGCCGGAAGCTCGGGCATGGCGGTGCCTGAACCCGGGCTTTTCGCCGGGATTGAGATGTTTCCCTACCTCGACAGCCGCTATATCACGGCCACGGAAGCTGATTTGTCCGGATTTAGAGAGGCGGGTTTTCGCGGCTTGAAACTTCTCTATGTACCCGATGAAGATGAGCTCTACGGCATGGTGGGCTGGAAGAAACTTTTCGGCAGATCACAAAAAGATTATGAAGCTGTAACCCTGCGGATGATTGAACAGGCGGTAAACTATGGCTGGCCCGTGATTTTTCATGTCGATTTAAGACTGCATGAAGCGTTTGTTCGGCATATCCTGCAAAATTATCCTGAACATCCCTTCATTTTCCCCCATTTTGGCTTTTCCCGAAAGATTATGGCCCGGCTGATTGAGCAGTTCGATACCTGCTATACTGATTTTTCCTCACTGCTGCCCTTTATGCAGCAGGCGCCTGAGGCTTATAAAAATTTTATAACTGAATACCAGACTCGAGTTCTCTTCGGCTCCGATGCCACGACTGACTGGCCCGAACTCGTCAGTGATTATATTGATACGGTGAAAAATCTCTTTGATGATCAGGGGATTTTAGAAAATATTATGCAGCACAACTATCTGGAGATCCACCAGAACAGAGACCTTAAACAGAAAGGATGACAACCGTGGGGAAAAAGCAGCGTTTCACCCTCAACCTCAATATCCGCTTCGGGGATCTTGATGCCCTGGGCCATGTCAACAATGCGACCTATTTTGTCTATATGGAAGAGGCGCGTAAAGAATTTTTCGGCCGGCTATTCAACATATCAACCCCTCAAGACTTCCCCTTTGTTCTCGCCCGTATCTCCTGTGACTTTCGCAAATCGATTGAATTTACAACTAAAACCGTGGCTCAGGATATCTGGATTACCCATATCGGCCGCAAAAGTTTCACCTTCCAGTATGAGATCTACCAGGCCGACGATCCCGCCTGCATCTTTGCCGGCGGTGAATCGGTCCAGGTTTTCTATGACCACAAAAGCGGTCAGACCAAATTGATTCCCGACTCCTTCCGCCAGGCGGTTGAGAACTTCACGGTTTGAAAGCAAATCGGCAAAACGGAGCAAACCTCATCCCAAAAGTTTTTCAATCTCCTTTATGGAGGAGAGCCGCAAAAGTTTTTGCGCCACCGTTTTTGCCTCCGGTAGATTGATCGCGGCACAGGCCTTCTTGATGCGCGGCAGGAAAACCGGGTCGAGACTGAGGTTGCGCACACCGATCCCGAGCAGAAAAGGCAGATAGATCTCCCGGGAAGCCATTTCACCGCAGATGGAGACCGGAACGTTGTGCCGGCTTGCGCTCTGCATAATCCGCTTAAGTGTCCGCAGGACTGCGGGATGGTGGGGCACATAGAATGAGGCGACTTTTTCATTGGTGCGATCAACCGCAAGCAGGTACTGAATCAGATCATTGGTCCCGATCGAAAAAAAATCAGCTTCCCCGGCGAGATCGTCAAGGATGTCGACAACGGCGGGAATTTCAACCATAATTCCGATTTTCGGCGCCTGACAGAACTTTTCCCCCTCAGCTTTCAGCTCCTGCTGACAATCATACAATACCTGTCGGGCCTCAAGGAACTCCTCCAGAGACGACACCATCGGAAACATGATGCGCAAATCACTCTCAGCACAAGCCCGCATAACCGCCCGTAATTGACGGGCAAAGATATCCTTATGGCCGAGTGAGAATCTGATTGAGCGCATCCCCATAAAGGGATTCTCCTCTTTTTCGTGATGGTAGTAGGAGAGTACTTTGTCGCCGCCGATATCAAGCGTCCTGAAAACCAGTGGCTTACCCGGCATTCCGGCGGCAAGGCGCTGGTAGACCAGAAACTGCTCCGCTTCCGAAGGAAAATCACTGCGCACTAAAAATGGAATCTCACTCCGATAAAGACCGATCCCTTGCGCCCGATAACGATTGGCCATTTTAAGATCAGAGAGGAGATTAATATTAGAATAGAGGAATACTTTTTCCCCATCACGGGTCATCGTCAGCTCGGCAATTTCGGCCTCATCAATCTCTACCTCCTGCTGCTTCTTCGTGAAAATCTCAATTACAGAGGGTGCCGGATTGACATAGACATTACCAATCGTCGCATCAAGCAGAACAAAGCTGTTGCGATCCAGAGCCAGCAGTTGGGGTTCATCGGCTATTACCAGCGGGATGCCCAAAGAACGGGCCAGAAGAGCAACATGCGATGTCACCCCGCCACTAACCAGGACAATCCCTAAGATTTTCTCATGGCTCAATTTAAGAATATCTGAAGGCAGAAGCTGATCGGCAATCACCACCTTATCACCGAGATCACCAAGGTCATCTTGGGGACCTGACAGATTGCGCAGAAGGCGAAGGGCAAGATCTCTGACATCATCGGCTTTTTCCCTGATATAGTGATCTTCGACCCTGGAAAAATGACTTATATAAAAATCTGCGGTCTCCACAATGGCAGCCCCGGGAGAGCTTCCCTGAGCAATCAGAGTTTCAATTTTCGCAAGCAGGCTACTGTCTTTCAGCATCAGCAGATGGGCGCTGAAAATCAGTGAGGCGACATCTGAAAGCTGGGCCTCAACCTCGGACTGAATCATTTCAAGCTGAACTTCCGTCTTTTTGACGCATTCATGAAAATCGTTAAGGGTTAATCCCTTTAACGGCATTTCCGCAAGATATTCGCTTAAATCCTGATAGCGGCGCAGCACCAGGGCCCGACCTTTAACCAGCCCTTGAGAGGCACTCTGGCCGTGCACCAATGCCAGCTCAATCTTCGGTTTGCTAATATTGACAGCATCAGACCGTCTCTCGATATGGCCCAGAAGCCTGACATTTTCAATGATATTAGCCAACTGTGAGGCAATCGTCTGGGTCACCGTAACTTCCGCTTGAGAAAATGGTTTTTCCTCCTCTCTCTGCAGAACGATTACCCCGATCTTATTAATACCCCGTAAAATCGGAACCGCCATGAAGGCTTCGTAGAGCTCTTCATTGAGCCCGCCAAAAAACTTATAGGCCGGATGCAGGCTGGCCTTGGCCGCGACAATCGTTCTCTTTTCGGCCAGAGCCGTACCCGTCAGTCCCTGGCCCTCCAGCATCCGCACCACTCCCACAGCGCCCGCTTTCAAACCATGAGTTGCCTTGAGCCTGAGCTCCCGCTGCTCTTCTTCATAGAGATAGAGCGAACAGACCGTGGTCTGCATATGACCCGCCACCATATCGACCAGTTTCGCCAAGAAAAGATCGATACTTTGACTTTCATTGAAGATCCAGTTCAGTTCTGACAAATCACATAATAACTCTAGATGGTTCTGCACTTTTTTCCTTTTTATCTTGTCTCTATTTCAAGCATTCCGAGCAACTAAATTCTCTCAGTTGTCAGCGCAGTCTGAAGATCGTCCGGTTGCGCCCGGAGCCTTTGGCTTTGTACAGCATTTCGTCAGCCCGGTGCAGAAGCTCATCGAGAGTTCGAGTGGAGGCATCGGCGGCGGCGACCCCTTCACTGATGGTACAGCCGACCAGCTCGCCGCCAACCAGCTCGATCTTAAGTTCTTCCACCTTTTTTCTGAGCAATTCAAGTTTTTCGACGACACAGACCTCATCGGAATGGCGGCAAATGATGGCGAACTCCTCCCCGCCAAGGCGGCCGAAGATCGAATCTGGCTCAATATTTTCGGCAATCACCCGGGTTACGGCCTTGATCACCATATCCCCGACGGCGTGGCCGTAACTGTCATTGATATGCTTGAACTTGTCAATATCGAGCATGGCGGCATAGAGGTTATCGGGGTTTTCGGCAAACTTACGTTTGGCCAGCTCGAAAAATTTACGCCGGTTATAGATCCCGGTCATTGCGTCATAGGAAGCCAGAAATTCAAGTTTTTCGATCATCTCCTGATGTTCAAGCTGAATTTTCACCCGGGCGAGAAGCTCTTTCGGTTTAAACGGTTTAGTGACATAATCTACCCCGCCCTCATCGTAGGCTTTTTCGATGGCATCCTCTTCGGTTCTGGCGGTAATAAAAATGATTGGTATATCTTTAGTTTTTTCATTTTGTTTAAGTTTACGGCAAACCGTATAGCCATCCATTTCCGGCATCATGATATCAAGCAGGATCAGATCGATGGCCTCTTCCGCGACAATTTCCAGAGCCTCCGGTCCCCCGGTAGCTTCAATAACATCGAAATCCTTAAGCAGATCAACGATAATGTCGAGATTGGCCACGGTGTCGTCAACCGCCAGAATCGTTCTTCTTTCAAGCATCATCACTCACCTGCGAGAAGGCCGGCCGCCGCCTTGAAATCGCGGGCCATAACCATTTTTTCCAGAGCCGTTAAAAGCTTATCTTGCTCCGGGTCAAGCCGGTACTTTCTAAGCTCCTCAATAATCGGGCTGCACTCTCTTGAGCGACGGCGGGCGAGAGCCGGCTTCAGGGCAGCAATTTTTTCGGCAAAGAGCGCGGCACTTATCACCTCCGCGGACGGCTTCACCCCCTCATCCGCAGCCATCAGACTGCGCTCTATATCACTGAAGACCAGCTCCAGCTGCGCGTACAGATACGGCAAACGAGAGGCTTCCGGGTGCTCTTCCAGCTCGAGGCAGACCCGGTGCAGGGCCAGAGCCCCGATATTGGCACTCAACCCTTTCAGCGTATGAATCGTCCGGGCCGCAAGATCATAGTCGGCGAAATCAATTTTCACCCCCTTGAACTCTTCGACAAAACTCCGCAGGATTCTGACATAAAGCCCTTCATCGCCGGCAAGATGACTTAAACCCTTCTGCACATCAATAACCTGACATCTTTCTGCGCTGAACCGCCGGCGAGCCGGAGCCGCAAGCTTGGCCTCGACCTCAACATCGCTCCCGGCCGGCGCGGTTGTGCCGCCCAGATAGCGCAGGAGTACCTCATACAATTTCTCAACTTCAATCGGCTTGTTGAGATGCTCATTCATGCCCGCCCGACGGGTATTTTCCACATCTTCAGCCATGGCATTGGCCGTCAGTGCAATAATCGGAATATCCCGGTCGCTTTCCCGAATAAAGCCGGTCGCTTCATATCCGTCCAGATGCGGCATCTGCAGATCCATCAAAATCAGGTCGTAGTGCTTTTCCCGGCTCAGGGCCACAGCCTGGCGCCCATCCTCGGCAACATCAATTTTGATGCCGGAGGCCTCAAGCAACCCGAGCACTATCTCCTGGTTGGTAGAATTATCCTCGGCCAGAAGAATTGTTTTCCCCCGTAAAACTGCAAGCTCATCCTGCAGACTCCGCTGTTTCGTTCCGAGCTTAAGCGGCAGAACTTTACCTCCGCCACTGAAAATTCCGGCCAGAACATCGTGCAGAACCGAGGGATTGACCGGTTTCTGTAAAAATATTTCGATACCGACCTCTTTTGCTAGATTAACAATACTCTCCTGACGAAAGGCGCTGACCATAATGACCGTGGGCGGTACCCGGTCTGATGAACATTGGCGCTTAATCAGACGGGTAGTTTCGATGCCATCAAGACCCGGCATATTCCAATCCATCAGAATCAGATCAAAGGGCCGGCGACAGCGATCCAGCAGAGCAAGCGCCTCCCGTCCGGAATCAGCAATGACAACTTCGACCCCGAAGGAACGAAGCAGGCTTTCCAGCACCTCCTGCCAGGTCAAATTATCCTCGACAATGAGCACCCTCTTCCCGCAGAAAGCGGAAATGCTCTTTTCCGCTTTGACCACCGGAATCAGTTCAATCTCAAAAGTAAAAGTGCTGCCCGCGCCCTCCCTGGAGGCGACCTCAATGGTACCGCCCATCAGTTCGACCAGCTGTTTTGAAATCGCCAGCCCCAAACCGGTGCCGCCATATTTTCTCGAGGTACTGCCGTCGGCCTGAGAAAACGAGCGGAAAAGCTTCTTCTGCATCAGCTCACTCATCCCGATACCCGTATCCCTCACCGCAAAATGAACCCGGTTCTCTCCAGCCTGATTGACATAGAGACCTATTTCCCCACGCTCGGTAAATTTTACCGCATTGCCAATCAGATTAGTCAGCACCTGTGAAATGCGTAAAGGGTCACCGTGAAAGTTGCGCCCGAGTTCAGCACCATAACTGACGATCAGTTCAATATTTTTCTCATGAGTTTTGAATTCTACCAGACCAATGACCGTGTCGATAACCTCAAACAGATCAAAATCGATCTTCTCGATCGCCAGCTTGCCTGCCTCGATCTTGGAAAAATCGAGAATATCATTAATAATCGCAAGAAGAGAATAGGACGAGCTCTCGATTTTCTGCAGAAAATTTCGCTGTCTGCCATCAAGATCAGTCTGCAGAACCAAATGGGTCATACCCAGCACTCCGTTCATCGGAGTCCTTATTTCATGCGACATATTAGCAAGAAACTCAGATTTTGAGCGTGTTGCCGCCTCGGCCCTATCTTTTGCCTCAAGCAGTTCATCCTTAATTTTTCTAGCCTCGGAAATATCCCTTAAGACAACATGAATCAGATTTTCTCCCTGCAGGCGTATTCGGGTCAGCGTCACTTCGGCCCAGAAATTGTTGCCATCAGCTCGAGTATGCAGCCACTCAAACTTGTTGGCCCCATGTTCCAGACAGACAGCCATCAGCTGGTTGGCTTTTGCGTACGATGCCTGACCATCCGGCTGCACCTGAGGGGAAAAGCGGGCAGGATGGGAATCAAGCAGCTCCTGCCGGTCTTTACATCTAAGCATCTTCACGGCAGATGCATTGCAGTCAACAACTCTTCCCTGTTTAATGATTATGACCGCATCAACGGTGTCGTAAAAAAGGGTTTCAAAAACCTCTTTCTGTTCCTCAAGATCACGGGTGCGCTCACTGACTTTTTTATCAAGGGTATTGATATTCTCTTCGAGGGTATCAAGCATGCCGTCAAAAGTCAGCGCCAGAGTACCGATTTCATCCGTCGCCCGAATATCACTTCGCACCCGCAGATTACCCTCTTTCACCTGCAGCGCCTTTCGCGACAGAGTCTCGATGGGACGCAGCAGTTTTTTAAAAAAATAGCCGCTCAACAACAGAGTCAGCACCAACAGGGCCAAAGAGATAAACCAGATATAATCTCTTATCTGATTTGCGGCCAAATTGATCTCTTCGATATAAGCTGAACTGCAGATATACCAGTCGAAATCTTTATTATAATCTATCCACGACACCTTCTTATAGATATAGTGACCTTTATCTGCAGGCTTATCCCAGCTGTAGTAAAGGACTTTACTGCCGGAACGATAGGCTTCGATCATATCGTTGAGAATAAAACTTTTCTTTCCGGGATTTTCGAGCTGGGCAAAATTCTTCCCCTCAATATTGGAATTGGGATGAATTATCATATTCCCTTTTGAGTCAAAAATATAAATATACCCGGTCTCTCCTATCTTGGTACTGCTCAGCAACTTGCGTAAATTTTTAACCAGTTCGATTTTCTTTCTTTCAACCTCACGTTCGATACGGTCAAGATAAATACCGGTACTGATAACCCAGTGCCAGGGCTCGATATGTTTGGAAAAAGTCAATTTGTCAAAGAGTTGTTCCTCATCTGTCAGCTTACGCCAGGAGTAGCAATGAAACCCCTCACCCTTCTCCCGGGCAACGCTGACCATGGGCGGCACAATTAAAACCCCAGCCGGATCTCTGACCTCAGACATATCTTTACCCTCGATAAAAGGGTGGCTGATCAGAACTGAATCATAGTCACTTATAAAAAAATATTCATTATCGCCATACCTGAGCTTGGCAATATACTGCATGGCCTCTTGCTGTTTCTGGCGCTGGACTTCAGGCAGATAAAAACCGGTACCGATAATCCAGTCACACGGCGCAAAATAAAAAACAGAGGTTAATTTCTCTTCGACCTTGCCCGACGCCGGATTGGGCCATTTATAACTGGTAAAACCCTCGCCCTTGCCGGCGGCGATCTCAGCAAACTCGCGGATAAAGTATTTCCCGTCCGCATCCTTAAGATCAATCAGATCGCGCCCCTCAAGCTCTGGTTTTATAGGATGCAGAATGCAGCGGGTCCCGCGATTAATGAAAAAATACCCGATGCCGCCATCATAGCGATATAACCTGACGAAATCCTTTATAATTTTTTCAATCTCTGGCGGTGAGTCACTCCGCCGCTTGAGCTCAAAGTAATGCAGCAGCGTTTTTTTAAATGCTTCCGCCTGAATCCGAAGATGTTCCTTGACCGCCTCAGGCTGGGAAGACTGATAGAGCTCTTCAATCAGCTTGAAAGCCACCTCCGTTATATTTTTCAGCTCCTCCCGATGCATGGCCAGAGAATTCTGCCGGTAACTTTTCAACTCCCGAGCCGCGGTCTCAACCACGGTCGTGACCTCCTGCAAATGAGCCTTGCCGGTTTTCTCTTCAAGATGAATAGTTCTCTCCTCAACTTTCGGCGCGACAAAGAAAACCATCACCCCGCTGTAAACGGCGATAATCAGAAGGGTTACCGCGAGAACTTTAAAATAAATTTTGGAAAACATCCGCCTCTCTTCTCTCGAAAAATATCGAAGAGGTTAATAAAAAAAACAGTCCACGGAAGAAGATTTACCGGGCCGAGAGCAGTTCCGCTATAACCTGCTGCATCATCTCCAGCTTGCAGGGTTTCGGCAGCACCCCCTTGAAACCGTAATCAGAATAATTCGCCATGACCGGATTATTACAGTATCCGCTAGTGGCAACTGCTACCACATCAGCATCCAGCTTACGCAGTTCCCGAATAGTTTCCTCTCCGCCCATGCCTCCGGGTACGGTTAAATCGAGAATAACGATATCAATCGGCTGGTTGCGATGGCGCGCCTCCTGGTACAATTTAATGGCTTCACGGCCATCAGCTGCAGTAGTTACGTTGTAACCGACAAAACTTAAAAGTTCAGCAGTAGTCTCGCAAACGATTACATCGTCGTCCATTACCAGGACACGGCCACCAGACATAGAGGACTTAAGCTCTTCGTCAACGACCTCAGGCAGAGCGGATTCTAACGCCGGCAGCAGCACTTCGAATGTGGTACCCACCCCCAGTTGTGAAGCTACGGAAATATGCCCAAGATGCTTGCCGATAATCGCATGAGAAATTGCCAGTCCGAGCCCGTTGCCGGTCTCTTTGGTCGTAAAATACGGGTCGAAAATTTTATTCAAATTTTCGGGCGCAATACCGACCCCATGATCTCTGATTGCCAGCAAAACATAGTTGCCCGGAGCCAGACCGGAATGCTCATTTTCCGCAACGTAAAGATTTCTACAGGAAACTTCGATTTTACCGCCGTGCGGCATCGCCTGATCGCAATTAATGATGAGATTCCTGATAACCTGATCAATCTGTCCGGGATCGGCCCTGACGGTAAAAAGATCTGCAGGAAGGGTAAAATGACACTGAACGTTTGAACCGGACAGGGCGAACAGGACTGAATCCTGCACCAGTTTGGCAAAGGTTACATCTTGAAGCACCGGCAGCCCGCCCTTGGCAAAGGTCAGAAGCTGCTGGGTCAAATGCTGAGCCCGGGATGCTGCAGTTTCAGTTTTCTGCAACAGGGCATATATTTTATCTTGCGGTTCACTATGCACTCTCGCCAGAGTAACATTGTTAAGAATGGCGGCCAGAAAATTATTAAAATCGTGGGCCAGGCCTCCGGCCAGCAGACCTAATGATTCAAGTTTCTGACTGCGGGCCATCTCTTCATCGAGCCGTCTCTGAGCAGTCACATCAACAAAAACCACAACTACAGCACTTATCCCGCCATCATCATTGCGTACCGGGGTCGCAATAGCGTCATAGTAGCACCCGCCAATCAGCCATTCCAGCTTACGGCAGGTCACCCCTTCAGCTACGACCTTCTGCATCAGGCAGAAATCCGCAGGTGCCTCTCGGTCACAGATAGCCTGATAACAGGCACAACCCGAGAGGTCTGATTTGCCTCTGAGAATATGGATTACCGCATAATTATTACTGTTCAATATGCAGCAATTAACATCCAGCACGACAATGCCGATCGGGGCCGAGTCGAAAACCGCCTGCAACTCTTCGTGAATGACGCGCAGATCTTCGTTGGTATCCTTTAAATGTTCAATCACCTGGCTGAAAGCTTCGCTGACAATACCGATAGGGTCGAGCTCAATCAGGGTTTGATCATCAAGTTCCTCCGGCCTTAAAGGCACCGTACCGATAACCTGTAAAAGCTGGTCTACTTTACGGCGAATATAGAGAAAATTCTGCTGCTGCTGCGTTTTAAGTTCGGCATTTTCCTGCCGTAGCCGGGCAATTTCAGCACGGAGCTCCTGAGCGCAAGCAGTCGTAAGCTCGGGCCCCGGGGAGCACGATTCAGGGGTTTTCATACTTTTACCTTAATCGCGTAATAGCCATCTAATTTTTCGACAGTGACCACATAACCCATATTGTGCAGGGCTTCAGGTACGGTCGTAGTAGCATCACGATTATCGGTCAGGATTAAAATCTCCTGCAGCCTGCTTTTAATCGCCTGGCGCCGGGTATTGATCTCGCGCAGGGTAATGAGCAGTGAAGATGGGCATATCTGGCCGCGAATGTCAAATTCGACGACGCTGGGAAGATTGTTTGTCATGATACACTCTTGAAATTATATCTTTAAACTCAAAAAAAGAGAGGGTGGATACAACCGGAAGGAGGGTCACAACCATGATAATTCAGGTTCGAAGAATAAAGCCTGCCAAAAGTCGAGCCCCGAACCAGGCCCCGGGCAGCAAACCAGCCAAAAAAAAGAAACTCTGCAGAGCCAGAATCGGCAGACCGCCTAGCAGATGCCAAACGTTGCAGCCTGGGGCCATACGCGAAGCCAGCCCCATTATAATACCTCCGACCAGAACACTGCCGTATTGACGTAACGGCAGACGCCAGCGCAAGCTAAACTCTCCCAGCCTAATGGCGGAAAAGAGTGAACCAAGAATAATGCCGACAATCACTGGTCCCTGAATATAAGCTATCGCATCAAGCCCCGGAGCACCGCCACCCACGAGCTGCAGATCGAAGCGGCTCAGCCTTACATTCAAAGGCTGACCCTGAAAATAAACCAGAGCGGCAAAATGCTGAGGCCAGAGAAAACGCTCGAAAAAACCTGCAATTTTGGCGTAAGTGGTCGTAATCTCCATCGGCATGCCGACAATACAGTAACTGCATAAATTTATCAACGCTAACCCTGTCGCGGCGCGCCATGGTTGCAGATAGCCGTCGGCATAAGCCTGGCGCAGCCAGAGACCCCGCTGATGCCATTTCCAGAAAAAAAACATACTGACGATTACGGTCGGCAGAACAATAACATACGGATCACACCCGATCAGCTGCGGCAAGGTAACGATTCCCGGGAAAAGAGCTGTATTTCTGGCAAAAACTGACCATGAGGGATGTATCTCAGCATAAAGTCCACTGCCGATTATAAGTCCGGAAAATGCGGTTAAACTCAAGAGGCTGCCGGCTCCCATTTTATAAAGGGTGCCGACGACGCAACCGCCAGCCAGAACCATGCCCAGACCGAAAAGAAAACCACCGATTATATTAGAAAAAGATAGTGAGCCCAGCAGGGGGAAAGGATAAAAAGGGAGCAGATTCAGGAAACGTGCACCCTCGAACAGAACCATGGCAGAAACAATCAACAGCATCAGGGTTCTGAGCATAAAGGTTGCGCGAAAAAGAAAAAGATCACGAAACATGCCGGCCATGCAGTAGTCCGATCGGTGCATGATAAAACCAGCACTGAAACCGATAATCAGGCAAGTTCCAGCTAAAAAAATGACCTCGTAAGGCATAGCATTACCGAATATGATCATCAGAATCTAATTATTTTTTTTTACGTAAGTGTACCTACAGGACATAACTTTACGCTGTCAAGAATAATTTATGGGAAAAAGCCGTACAAACAAAAAAAGGCATGGATAAACCATACCTTTTTCGTTGAACAAAGAGTAACTTTTCGTCTACATTATCATTTTTACTGACTCTCGTGCCAGATTCCAGATATAGGAAGGGAACATCCCCATCTGCAAAACTCCGAAAGCAGCGAGCGATAACGCGGCAATCATGGTGCCGGCCGGCGCTATAATCTCGATTTCCCGTTCCGGTTCCCTAAAATACATCCTGACAATAATACCAAGATAGTAATAAAGGGAGATTACGCTGTTGATCACACCGAAAATTGCCAGCCAGATATAGCCGGATTTGATCGCCTCGGAAAAAATAAAGAATTTCCCCATGAATCCGGCGGCCGGGGGAATCCCAGCCATCGAAAAGAGGAAAATTGTCATCATCAGACCAAGAAAGGGGAATTTGAAACCGATGCCGGAAAAATCGACCAGTTCAGTGTACTCCTGGTCGCGGCTGCCCATGGCCGAGATAACCGCAAAAGCTCCGATATTGGCAAAAGCATAACCAAGCAGGTAAAAAAGTATACCAGAGCGGGCTAACTCACTACCGACTACAAAGGCCACAAGAATATAACCAGCATGCGCAATACTAGAATAAGCCAGCATCCGCTTGATGTTGGTTTGCGAAATTGCAACAAGATTACCAATGGACATAGTCAGCAGCGCCCCTACCCACATTATCGTGGTCCAGTCAGCCTGAAGCGGAGCGAAGCCGACAAAGAAAACTCGTACCAGCGCAGCAAATGCAGCGGCCTTAACGCCGGTAGCCATAAAACCGGTAACCACGGTCGGTGCCCCTTCATAAACATCAGGGGTCCACATATGAAAAGGAAACATGGCAACTTTAAATCCGAAACCAACCGTCATCAGGGCTATTCCACCCATAACCATGGGATTATGCAGGGTTTCTGGATGTGTAGTAAAAAATTTGCCGAGTTTGACCAGATCAAGGGTTCCACTGGCACCGTAAACTAGAGCAAAACCGAAAAGTAAAAAGCCGGAAGCGAAAGCTCCCAGTAGAAAATACTTAAGAGCGGATTCTATAGATTTAAGATTGTCGCGTTTAAAACCAGCCAGAACATAGATGGAGATCGACATCGTTTCCAAGGCTACAAAAACCATGATCAGATTTCCGGCATTGCCCATAAAGGACATGCCGAAGGCCGCAAAAAGAAGCAGACAGTAAAACTCGCCTGACTTGATCTCAGGACTGACCCGCTCGTAATTCATCGCCGCCAGAATGGACAGGAATGCGACACAACAGACAATTAAGGTGATAAAAAAACCAAAGCCATCCGCCATCAACATACCGGCGTAGGCCGATTCAAAACTTCCACGAGTCAAAAGGAGAGCGATCAGGGCAGCTGCTACCCCGACCAGAGACAGGGCTCCCAGCGACGTTTTGCCCTCTTTCCCGGCAAAGACATCGACTAACAGTACGGTCAACGCCGTTATTGCCAGCAGAACCTGGGGCAGTATCGCCTTAAGATTGAGTGCCGGGACAACAAAATCCAGCATTTCCATCACTCTCCTCCAAAATTATGTATAAAATAAATGATTAATTGGTTTGTGGTAATGCAAGTAAAACTTAGTCAACAAAGGTGCTTTTTAAATTATTTTTCTCCAGCACACCCGCCAGTCGGGGGGTGCCGGAATCATACTGTCCATGCTCATACATGGCAACCTGCTGCTGATAGGTTTTCAGAAAATGCTCACAGGACGCATCCATTTTCCGCAGGAAATAACCAGGAAAAAAGCCCATCACAAAAACCAGAAGCGCCAGCGGTAAAAGAGTCAGTATCTCGCGGGAGTTAAGATCCTTCAAAACCTTGTTTTCCTCTTTGTCGAGAGGCTGAAACATTACCCGCTGATACATCCACAGCATATAAAGGGCGCCGAGAATTGCCCCTGAAGTTGCGAAAACAGTATGCACCGGCAGGGTTCTGAAGGCACCGACCAGAATCATGAATTCGCCGACAAAACCGTTGGTACCAGGCACGGCAATCGAAGACAGGGTCGCAATCATGAAAAATGTGGCAAAAACCGGCATGACCTTGGCAATACCGCCAAAATCCTTGATCATGCGAGTATGACGACGCTCGTAAAGCATGCCGACTATAAGGAAGAGCGCTCCGGTGCTGATGCCGTGATTGAGCATCTGATAGAGACCGCCCTGCACTCCCTGCATGTTGAAAGCAAAGATACCGAGCATCACATAGCCTAAGTGACTGACGCTGGAATAGGCGACCAGTTTTTTCATATCTGGCTGAATCAGCGCCACCAGAGCACCATAAATTATACCGATGACTGCGAGGGTCGCGATTACCGGCGTAAATTTATGACTGGCATAGGGAAACAGCGGAATGGCAAAGCGCATAAAACCATACGTACCCATTTTCAGAAGAACTCCGGCCAGAATTACACTGCCCGCGGTCGGCGCCTGCACATGGGCATCAGGCAGCCAGGTATGCAGAGGAAACATCGGTACCTTGATCGCAAAGGAGACGAAAAAAGCTAGACAGAGCCAGAATTGAGTCGATACCGGAATATTAAGTTTATAAAGTTCAAGCAGGTCGAACGTGAAAATACCAGTCGTTTTATAGTTGAGGTAATAGAGAAAAAAGATTGACAACAGCATGAAAACCGAGCCGGCCGCAGTGTAGATGAAAAACTTGACGGCGGCATAGATTTTATTATCACCACCCCAGACACCGATAAGAAAATACATCGGTATCAGCATCAGCTCCCAAAAAACATAAAAGAGAATAAGATCAAGCGAGACCAGTGCGCCCAGCATTGCGGTTTCAAGCAGCAGCAGGCAGATCATAAACTCCTTGACCTTTTTCTGAATATAGGTCCAGGAACAGAGTACGCAGATCGGGGTCAAAAAAGTCGTCAGCATGATGATCCAGAGGCTGATTCCGTCGAGACCGACATAATAACTTAAACCGGCACTCTTGACCCAGGCGTGCCGCTCGACAAACTGCATGGCCGCCGTACCGTTCTGAAAACTGAAGAGAAGCGGCAGCGAAATAAAGAACTCAATCATGGCAAAAACCATGGCCGTGCCTCGAATGGTATCTTTCGCTTCCTTATCGATAAACATCAGGATCAGGACCCCGAAGATCGGAAAGAAGGTCACAAGGCTGATCATTGGAAAACCGAGCTCATTCATCTATCGTTCTCCCTGCAGTTATTGAAGTCTGGGACTTTTATCTAATAATTTGAGATGTTAAATTTGCCAGTCTGCAGTATTCTAGAGCGCTTTCAGAAAAAAGTAGCCCAAGAGAATAACTGTACCAAAAACAATCGACACTGCATAGCTCTGCACATAGCCGGACTGCATGTAGCGGATTGCTGAACTTACCCAGCCGACTATCCGGGCCACGCCGTTGACAATGGCATCCACTACTCCGACATCAATTCCTTGCCAAAGAAAGTAACTGAAACCGCGCAATGGCGAAATAATCACGATGTCATAAAGTTCATCGACATACCATTTATTAAGCAGCAGTCGGTGCATGAAGGGATACTTCTCGGCCAGAGCCACCGGAATCTCGCGCTTTTTAATATAGAGCATGTAGGCAATAAAGATGCCGCAACTGGCAATGGCCACCGAAACCGCCATCAGCAGATACTCGAGCCACAGGGGCGGATGAGCCGCTCCGTGATGTCCACCTTCGGCCCCATGGGCGGCGGCGGTGTGCATCGCATGCGCAGCATAGTGGGCCGCCTCGTGCGCCCCTTGCGTCACCAGCGTAGTTGCGTCGTGCAGAAGCTTACCGTCGCCAAGACCGATAACCGGTTCAAGAAAATTATGGAACAGATTGCTGCCGCCCAAAGCATGGGGTACTCCGAGATAACCCCCGACGGCTGCCAGAAAAGCAAGGATAATCAGAGGAACCGTCATGGTCTTGGGTGATTCGTGAATATGATCAGCGGCATCCCCGGCCCGGCATTCATTGAAGAAGGTCATAAAGAGCAGACGGAACATATAAAAAGCGGTCATACCCGCAGCTATCGCACCAATCAACCAGAGCAGCCAGTGTCCCTGCGGACTGCTGAAAGCCTGCCAGAGAATTTCATCCTTACTGAAGAAACCAGAGAACCCGGGAATACCGGCAATCGCTAGACAACCGACTAAAAATGTCCAGAAAGTGATCGGGGTCTTGCTCTTTAAACCACCCATATTGCGCATATCCTGAGCGTCATCATGGGAGTGTACCTTGTGATAGGCGTGATGCATCGAGTGAATAACCGCACCCGAGCCCAGAAACATCAGTGCTTTAAAGAAGGCATGGGTTAAAACATGGAACATACCCGCGGTAAAGGCACCGACTCCCAGCCCTAAGAACATATAGCCGAGCTGGCTGACGGTTGAATAGGCCAGAACTTTCTTGATATCGTTCTGCACCAGGCCGATTGAAGCGGCAAACAGGGCCGTCAAAGCGCCGACCGTAGCCACCACCCCCATCGCAAACGGGGACATCGAAAAAAGAACATTCGATCGGGAGATCATGTAGACACCAGAAGTAACCATGGTCGCGGCATGAATCAGGGCACTGACCGGGGTCGGACCGGCCATGGCGTCGGGCAGCCAGACATACAGTGGAATCTGAGCTGATTTAGCGGTACAGCCGATAAAAAAGAGAAGACAGATGGCTGTCGCCTGGTTGGTTGTGAGGAAATGGACATTACTGAAAACCTGATCAAACTGCAGGCTCCAGACCCCATGTTCGCCAAGTCCGGTAAAAAGAAGAAACATGCCGATAAGAAAAGCAAAGTCACCCACGCGGTTCGTAATAAAGGCCTTTTTCCCGGCAATCGCATTAGCTTCTACATCAAACCAGAAGCCGATCAACAGGTATGAACAGAGTCCCACCCCTTCCCAGCCTAAGAACATCAGCAGATAATTGTTGGCCAGGATCAGGTTGATCATGGAAAACATGAACAGGTTGAGATAGACAAAGAAACGATAGTAACGCCCCGGATCGCCATCCATATATCCGATAGAGTAGACATGAATCAGAAAACCGATGCCGATAACAAACATGGCCATCATCATGGAGAGAGGATCGATCAGATAAGCAATATTGGTTTTCAGGATACCGCTGTTAATCCAGGGCAGACAGGTCACCTGATGAATCCTTTCCGTGGCCGGTAGAGCCTGCAGTTGAAAAAAGATAATACAGGTGACAATAAAGGAGAGAGCAATCATCCCGCAGGCAATCCAGTGTATCAGATTCTTATTGATCGCTTCAATACGGCGTCCGAGCAGACCGTTGATCAAGACTCCGATGGCCGGAAAAACCGGTACCAACCAGATATAATCGAAC
>JAFGVI010000021.1 GCA_016938065.1 Deltaproteobacteria bacterium
ATAAATCGGCGGCTACGGAAAAATCGATGGCTCCGCTGAGCTCATATATCGGACACCGGGAAAGGCTTTCCTGATATTGCTCAAGTGTAGTCAGCAATGGCGCACCACCCGGTTCCGGAAGATAGAAAAGGCCGGTGGTTTTCATGAAGGCGGGGAGCAATTGCCCTCTTCTGGCGGCATCGGCTTCAATTAAAACCGGTCGACCCGGACCCCGTTCCCAGTTCAGAATAACCAGTCCATCCATCGGGGCTTTCAGTTGAAAACGATCCGGGCCAAAACATTGATCAATGAAAACATCATACTTATGTTCGAGTTGCCAGAGCTCATCGCCCTCAAGAAATTCAAATTTTTTCCTGTCCGCCAAGGGCATGACTGCTGTCAGATCGCTGTTGTTAAGAGCCGTGCCGGGATTGATGCGAGGCAGTTTGGCAACGCCGTACATGGTTGGGGGATTGCTGTTCAGATCGTCTATCAAGAGACGATCATTGCTGACAAACTGGGCTCCACGGCTCATCAGATGCAGGGCCAAAGTCGATTTTCCCATGCCCGAAAAGCCGGCCAGGGCCAAGCCCTGACCATGCCAGGCAATGGCTGCGGCATGGCCCAAGAGACAACCGCGGTCAAGTTTATGGGCAATAAAGCGGTTGTTGATAAAGTTTATAACCTGATTGGCATTAGCACAGCAAGGGCCTACCGCCAGGTTTTGGTCGCCGCCAAAGAGAAACAGCATCCTTGTTAACCGTTTGCGCACGAGACGGCCGCCGGGCAGGTCGATAAATTCTTCTTTAATTTTATTTTTTCCGGGATCCGGGGCTTTTAGTTCAAAGTGCGCATCGATCCTCGGAGACGGCATCTCAACGGCTTTTACCGTTACCCCGGCTTTGGTCGGGCCGGTGACGAACGTCTCAAAATAATGGGTTAATTCTTTAATCAGGGTGTGCGAGTTACTGAGCAGTTTAACATAGTAATCTTCAAATTTGAGAAAAAGTTGCTCATTTAGGTTTTGATCCTGCAACAGTTGCGAGGCTAAATCGTCCAGGTTGGAGGCCGCGTAAATCATTTTTTTATCCCCTTGATCTTAGTGATGACATAATCAGTATAGAGTGCTGCTGCGTCCAGGTTCCGGGCTTTCTGAATACCCCGGAAACCGCCGAAGGCCGAAACTTCAAAAACAACTGGCCCGGTAGATGTTTCAGCCACATCGACACAGGTGAAATCAAGTCCGAATGGGGCCTGGGCCCGGCGGGCCAGGTCGATGATGGCCGGGGGTGGATCAACCGCCGCGTATTGCCCGCCGGAAGCGGTGGTGGTGTTCCAGGCGCCATTTTGCCGGCAGCGGGCGTAGGTGGTCAGATAAGTGCCTCCCATGAAAACGACACCCAGGTCATAGGTTCCGAGGTCAGCTTTTTTCTGAATATAGAAAATATTGTTGTTCATTTTAAATTCAATCAGTTTGGCCATCGCATTATCATCATCCCTGATGATTGACATGCCCCGGGCCTTAGTTGAATAGAGTGGTTTTAATACAGCTTCGCCGTACTTTCTGATGGCCGTTCGAGCCTGATTAAGATCTTCGGTTATAGAGGTTGGCGGCATGGGAATACCGGCTTCCTGCAACGTGATCGTGCAGCTCAGTCGATCGAGAACCCTTAAAATTTTTAACGGGTCAGAGCAGAGCAAAACGCCATGTTTTGGCAGCAGCCGCAGCATTTCCAGGCGATCTAAAAGATCGGGCGAATAACGGACGCCGATTTTTTTTATAATCAGGGCATCAAGGCTTGTAAGATCAATGTCTTCATACCAGAGGCTGCCGTAAGGCAGGTCGAGTCGAACCTTATCCATTTCAACCAGTAGACGATAGCCGGTTTTATTAAATACGGTATCGGCCAGCAGTTCAGAAGACCAGCCGCCGCGTGTACCGATGACACCGATTTTCATAATGTACATTTCTCCGTTGTTTGTCTGTTCTTAGAGGCATCATGATTTTTATCAACCAAAGTAGAGTATGTCTTCCGCCAGGGAAAAATCTTTCCGATCCAGTTTGTGTTCATGATGGTAAGCAACACTCTCAAGCAGAAAAATTGCTCTTAAAGCCATTTCCCGGGCAAGTTTAACATTTAGTTCAAATCGGGTAGAGGTGTAAAAAGAGCGAGCCAGGGCCAGGGCCAGGCGCAATGCGAAGGTTTGATCCTTCATGCTTGCGGCATAGTTTCTGGAAAAAAGAAAAAGCTCTCTGATAACCAGATTCAAGCGGGCTCGCAATACCGGATCAAAGAGGGGCAGGCGAAAGTTGGAAACCATGATTACGGCAATATCTTCCAGGTAATCGGCTCGGTGTGAGCGATAGAGATCGATAAAATGGATGCGCTGCTTTTGATTATTGAAGAGGATATTATTGATATTGAAGTCACCATGCCCAAAGACCGTAAACGGGGCCTTGATCTCGGCTTCCTGTAACCGGCAGCGCTCGATAAGTTGCTCGGTTGAGCTCAGATTTAAGTTGTTAAGTTTCTGTTCTTCACGGAAAAAATCCGGATGCACCTCGCGGATGGCATCAAGGCGGCGCTGCAGTTGTTCCATGTAATCGATTGGTCGAGGTTTATATTCGATGGTTTTATCCCAGATCATCCTTAAAGTTTTTTTGAGGTGATCCAAGGCTTCATTTAATTCCACCGGGCTGTGGGAGATGATCATCGCTTCCAGGGTCGGTCCCGAGATAAATTCAATCAGCAGCGAGGCACTGCTGTGATCCTCTTGATAGGCGTAGATGCGCGGGACGAGATCGGGCAGAATCCCTCCCCAGGTTTCGATATTTTTCTTCTCCTGGAGAATTTTTCTGGGGTTGCCTGATTTAAAAATACCTTCCTGCTCTGGCTTAGCGACGTCCTCGTTGCGGCCGTCGCTGCCGACTCGGGTTATATTACAGCCCGAACGGGTACCCCAGTAGGAGCTCATCTCGAGATGATCCGGAGAGATTTTCAGGTTCGACTGGGAGAGGGACTGCTGTAAAGCTTCAAACTGGCGAATCTTTACTTTCTCTCCCAGGATTGAAAGGAGCAGGGCTTCACCGAT
>JAFGVI010000140.1 GCA_016938065.1 Deltaproteobacteria bacterium
CACCGATCTCGAAATCATCAAGGCGATCCAGGAAAACCGGCTGAAAACCGTGGAAGAGGTCACCAATTTCACCAAAGCCGGCGGCGGCTGCGAGCGCTGTCATGGCGACATCGCCAAAATTCTCCTCGAGATTCAGCATAAACCGCTGCCCCAAGAAAAGAAACAACTCTCCAACATCCAGAAAATGCGCCTTATCGAGGAGACGGTCGAACGCGAAATTCGCCCTTCACTGCAGCTCGACGGCGGCGATATCGAGTTGATCGATATTATCGGCAACCGGGTCATGGTGGCGACACGCGGTGCATGCTCAAGCTGCAAATCGGCCCAGATCACCCTGAAGAACCTGGTCGAAGCTAAACTGCGAGAGTTTGTCTCTCCCGATCTGGTCGTCGAGGAGGTTTCCAAATGAATCCCATCTATGTCGACAACAACGCCACCACCCGGGTTGCCGAAGAAGTTTTTACAAGTATGCAGCCCTACTTCTGCGAGCTCTATGGTAACCCCTCAAGCATGCATTCCGTCGGCGGCCGGGTCGGTCCCAAACTGAAAGAAGCCCGGGCCCAGGTGGCTGAACTGCTCGGAGCCCGTCCGGACGAAATTATTTTTACCAGCTGCGGCACCGAAAGTGACAACACAGCCGTACATGCGGCCCTCGCCGCCGATCCCGGCAAACGTCATATCGTCACTAGCCGGGTTGAACATCCGGCCATCGGCTCGCTGGTCAGTTCTTTGAGCAAACAGGGTTACCGCATCAGTGAAATCGCGGTCGACAGCGACGGCTGTCTCGATATGGATTCACTGAAAGCCAACCTGACCCCGGATACGGCTCTGGTCTCGATCATGTGGGCCAACAATGAGACCGGGGTTATCTTTCCGGTTGAAGAGATTGCCGGCATGTGCCGGGCAAGGGGCATCACCTTTCACACCGACGCGGTTCAGGCCGTGGGCAAACTCCCGATCAATCTTAAAGACAGCGCCATCGACATGCTTTCACTTTCAGGCCATAAGCTGCACGCGCCCAAAGGCATCGGCGCCCTCTATGTGCGCAAGGGCACCAAATTTTCACCTTTCATGGTCGGTGGCCATCAGGAGAAAGGGCGGCGGGCCGGCACTGAAAACGTGCCCGGAATCATTGCTCTAGGCACCGCCTGTACACTGGCCGGCCGCAATCTGGCTGAAGAAAATACCCGGGTCCGGGCTCTGCGCGACCGCCTGGAAAACGAACTGGTGCGCATCATACCGCAGGCTAAAATCAATGGCACCATTAAAGAGCGCACCCCGAACACCAGCAATATCAGTTTTGCCAATATCGAAGGCGAAAGCATTCTCCTGATGCTCAACGAATTCGGCATCTGCGCCTCTTCGGGTTCAGCCTGTACCTCGGGCTCACTTGAACCTTCGCACGTCATGCGGGCCATGGGCGTACCCTTCACCATGGCGCACGGTTCCATCCGATTCAGTCTCAGTATCTACAACACCGAAGCGGATATTGACGAGATCATCAAGCAACTGCCGCCCATCGTCAAACGCTTACGTGAACTGTCACCTTTTTCATAAAAAATCGGAGGTTTTCGGGGCCATGCCAAACCAGCAGCTTTCCGAACATTGTCAGAATCCGGCCATCTATCTCGACCGCCGGCGCCAGGACCTGCACAAGGTCGTCAACCAGCTGACTAAAACCTGTCTCAGCGGTGAATGTTTTGAACATCTGGCCCCGCAGCCGATCCCGTTGCGGGATGAAACCATCCGAATCATCAAACAGGCGCGCAACATCCTTTTCCCCGGCTACTTCACCCAGACCCGGATCGACCCCGTCAATCTTAAATATTATCTCGGCCAGGAACTTTCCATCCTCCACGAAATGCTCGGCAATCAGATCATCCTCGCAATCCGCCATGACTGCCTGCGCTACCATGACAAATGTCTAAACTGCGAGGAGCGCGGCCTTGATGCAGCCTCCGATTTTGTCAAACAACTGCCTGACTTGCGCAATATTCTGGCCACCGATGTGCGAGCCGCAATTGAGGGCGACCCCGCCGCCAAAAGCGTCGACCAGGTTATTTTCAGCTACCCCGGCCTCTTTGCCATCTCGATCTACCGTATGGCGCATCTGCTGCACCATCTTGAAGTGCCGCTTCTGCCCCGGATGATGACTGAATATGCCCACAACCTGACCGGCATCGATATCAACCCCGGGGCCCATATCGACGAAAGCTTTTTCATTGACCACGGCACCGGCATCGTTATCGGCGAGACCACTGAAATCGGCAAACGGGTCCGCATCTACCAGGGAGTCACCCTAGGCGCCCTCTCCCTGCCCCGTGACGCCGGCGAAAGCCTGCGCAACACTAAACGCCATCCGACAATTGAGGATGAGGTCATCATCTATGCCGGAGCGACTATTTTAGGCGGCCAGACCGTCATAGGCGCCCGCTCGGTCATTGGCGGCAACGTCTGGCTGACCGCCTCCGTCCCGCCCGATACCCGGGTCCTGCAAAACCCGCAGCAACCGGTCTACAGAGGCGGGGCCGTGGAAAACAACGAACCTAAAGAAGAGAGATAATG
Organism: Deltaproteobacteria bacterium; assembly: GCA_016938065.1. Taxonomy (GTDB): domain Bacteria; phylum Desulfobacterota; class Anaeroferrophillalia; order Anaeroferrophillales; family Tharpellaceae; genus Tharpella. Next base: position 2,566 of record JAFGVI010000140.1, read on the forward strand.
CAACAGTTTGTTATTACCGACGCATATATTGAGTTAAACAAGCTCCTTAAAGCGAGCGGCCTCTGCGATACCGGCGGCCAGGCCAAGATTGTTATTGAAGATGGTCTCGTCACCGTCGAGGGTGAGACCGAAACCCGGAAACGAAGAAAAATCAGACCCGGTATGACTATTAATTACAACAACAGTGACCTTCAGGTTATCTTTGACAAGAGTAATGCTCATGCATGAAAAGCAGAAAAAGTTTAAACCTCCACCGCAGAAATTTCAGCCCCGTGGTCTTAGCATTCTCTATGAAGATCAGGATATTCTGGTGGTTGATAAGATCAGCGGTCTGCTGACCATGGGGACTGAAAAAATCAAGGAAAAAACGGCTTATTTCCTTTTAACTGATTATGTGCGCAAAGGGGTGCAGAAATCAAGAAATCGGATATTTATTGTCCATCGTCTCGACCGGGATACTTCCGGCCTGCTGATTTTTGCTAAAAATGAGCCGGCGAAACTCTACCTGCAAAATGAATGGCCCAATTTTCAGAAAAAATACTGCGCCGTCGTCCACGGCGCCCTGCCCCAGCGAGAGGGCATAATCTCTTCCTACCTGGCGGAAAACAGCATTCATAAAATGTATTCGGTTTCCGACCCGCAGAAAGGTAAACTGGCGCAAACCGGCTATAAAGTTCTGAAAGAGACCAATCAGTACAGCCTGCTTGAAATCGAGCTTCTAACCGGCCGGAAAAATCAGATCCGGGCCCATTTTGCCGAAAAAGGCTATCCGGTCGCCGGTGACAAAATCTACGGGAAAAAGGAAAAAGGCAGCAAAAGACTTGCCTTACATGCCTTCTCTCTGACCATCTCGCATCCTCACAGTAAAGAGATTATGACCTTCGAGGCCAAGATTCCGGTTTATTTTGCATCCCTTTTAAACAGCCAGCAAGGCGTATAAGGACTTCTCCTGACAAATACGGGCCCGACCGACCCCGGAAATATTGAACTGAAAAATCGATCAGAACCGCGACCTCATCGCCACCGTCAAAAAAATTCTTTATGTCAGAAAAAAACAGCCCCCCTGAAATACGCATAGAAAGCGGTTACCGGCCCGGCGCGATCGGCCGCGTCGCCGAGCTCCACAGTCTCTACTACCATGAACACTGGGGCTTTGAGCTCTATTTCGAAGCCAAGGTCGCAACCGAACTCTCAGCCTTCCTCCAGCGCTACGACCAGAACCGGGACGGTTTCTGGCTGGCCCGACAAAACGGCCGCATTGAAGGTTCTGTTGCTATCGATGGCATTGATGCTGACAATAAGGGAGCGCACCTGAGGTGGTTCATTATCTCCGACCAGCTCAGGGGCCAAGGGGTGGGTCGTAAACTTCTCGAAAAAGCTCTTGTTTTCTGCAAAACGCAGAATTACACCAAAGTCTACCTGCAGACCTTTGCCGGGCTTACGGCGGCCCGCCACCTCTACGAAGAGAGCGGCTTTAAACTGGTTAAAGAACAGAACGGCAAACAATGGGGCACCGCCGTCAACGAGCACTTTTTTGTCCTCGAGATACAGCCTTAAAGTTAGCGCTGCTGACAATCAAAGCGGAACAAACCTGCGCAGGAGAAAAAAGATGTTTGCTTTCCTGCTCAGTGATGCTGGCCCGGCAAAATCCGTGTCATCGACCGCCATCATGTTTCTTTTATTCCGTATTTTCTTGACTCTTAAACCTGAAAAGTGTAGCGAAAACCTGCAGACGACAATTACGCCAGCACACGCTGAGCCAGATATTCCACACTTTCGATCGGGTCTATTTACCATGTTTTTTCCCTGCAAGCCAAGAGTCTCCACCCTCAAATTATCAGTCATCCTCATCCTGCTTATTGCGGCTCCGGCGGCCGGACAAACATCTTACTCCCTCAAAGATTGTCTGAACCTGGCCCGCCAGCGCCACCCCCGTATTCAGCTGCAGCATTTCCAGACGGTTCAGGCTGAAGAGCTGAGCAAAGCCGCCAGAACCGAATTTCTCCCGAAACTCGAAGCCGGCTATTCCTATACCTATCGAGACAAGATCAATTCCTACGATATTGACGGCCTGAGTTTTCCGGCCAACACCCACGATCTCTACAATCTGGACATCACCCTGACCCAGCCGCTCTTTACCGGCTTTAAGATTATGGAGAAATACCGCCTGGCCCAGCTCGGCATCAAACAGGCCCGGGCCGAAGAGGAACTGGCCTACCTTGAGATCACCTATGAGACCGTAGCCGCCTACTTCAACTACCTCAAACAGCTCAAATTTGCTGAAACCGCGACCCGCACCGTGGCCCGGCTTGAGTCCCAGGCTCACGATTCCCAGCTCTTTTTTGACAATGAGCTAATCCCTTTGAACGACCTTCTCTACTCCAAGGTCAAACTCAGTCAGGCTCAACAGCAGCAGCGTCGGGTTGAGACTGCAGTTTTACTGAGCCGGGCCCAGCTGGCGACGATCATCCAGATCGACCGGGACAGCCTTTTTGCGGTTGACGACGAACCAACCCAGGCAACCATGCCGTTTTCGCTCGAAAAAGCAACCGCCATAGCCCTGAGCAGAAGACCGGAACTGAGTCTGGCCAATTTTGCCATTGCCTCAGCCGGTCATCAGATCAAACTCGCGCAGAGCGACTACTACCCCAGCCTCTATCTGCAGGCCACTCATAGCCGTATGGGTGATAAATTCACGGTCGATGGCGACGGCCTGACTTCAACCCCCTACAACACCTTTGTCTCAATCGGCGCCACCTGGAAACTCTGGGAGTGGGACCGCAGCGGCCATCAGGTAAGAAATGCCCGGGCGGAGCTTGAAGGCGCCAGCCAGACCTTAAAACAGGTCGAAGATGAGATTGCCCTTGAGATTAAAAATAACTTTACCAACGCCGCCACCTCTTACAGCAACATTGCCACCGCGGCCGAAGAGGTCAAACTTGGCAAGGAAAATTACCGCGTGACCAAGCTGCGCTACCAGAACCAGCTCAGCACCGCCACCGAGGTTCTTGATTCCCAGGCCGCCCTGACTGAAGCGGAAGCGAGCTACTACAACGCCCTGTACGAATATAATATTCAGCTGGCGGCCCTGGCCCGGGCTGCCGGGGTTGACAGCTGGCAGAGCATCAACACTTCAGAACCAGCGGCAATCTCGGAAAAATCAGCGGCTGACCGGAGCCAGGCCGAGAGCCAAACGCCGGCCCGCTAACTGTTATTGAGAATAAACTATGAAAAAGGCAATACACATACTCTATAAAAAAGAGTGGTGGGTAATCTTTTTTATCCTGGGCTTCTTCCTCATCAACTACCCTATCATCCACATTTTCAATAAAGATTTCATGATCTTCGGCTACCCGGCCTTCTATCTTTATCTCATGCTGGGCTGGTTCGGCTCGATTATTGTTATTGTCATCTACGCCTGGCTGTCGAGCCACCGCCCGTAAAAAATGGCTCAACAGTTACAAGCCCGCTTCAATCCCGGGGAGAGCACTCACCCCGCCAACCAGCTTTGTCCCTCAGGGAAAGGGAGAGGATCATCGACTTTAATCCCCGCTATCTGCTGATTGCCGGAATTTCCGTCAGCTACCTGCTTTTTCTCTTTGCTGTGGCTTACTATGCCGACCTGCGCAAGCTCAGGGGCAAAAGCCTGGTTGACAACCCTTATATCTACGCTCTGACCCTGGCCGTCTACTGTTCATCCTGGACTTTTTACGGCAGTGTCGGCGAGGTCACCAACACCGGCTTCAAGTTCATCACCATCTATATCGGCCCGACCCTGACCGCTTTTGCCTGGGGCTTCATCCTGCGCAAAATGATTCGCATCAGCAAGGAAAATCATATCACCTCCATTGCCGACTTCATCAGTTCCCGCTACGGCAAATGTTCGTATCTCGGAGCACTCGTCACCATCTTTGCGATTATCGGCATCATGCCCTACATCGCTCTGCAGCTCAAATCGATCTCCAGTACGTTTGAGCTCCTTACCCACCCCGAACTGCGGCCCGGGCTGCAAACCCTGGCCGCTATCCCTGACGCCAGCTATCAGGGCCACCCTTTCTACCTTGAAACCGCCTTCTATATATCGCTGGTGCTGGCCCTCTTCGGCGCCCTTTTCGGAGCCCGTCATCTTGACGCTTCGGAAAAACATGAAGGCATGGCGGCGGCCATCGCCACTGAATCAATCATCAAACTGATCGCTTTTTTCGCCGTCGGGCTCTTTGTTACCTATGGTCTGTTCGGCGGATTTAAAGATATTCTGAGCCGGATTGCCCACCACGAAATTTACCGGGAGCTCCTGTTAATCAACACCTCGGCGGCCAACAGTTATCAGTCCTGGTTTACAACAATTATTCTTTCCATGGCGGCAATCATGTTTTTACCGCGCCAGTTTCATATGGCAGTCATTGAAAACCAGCGCGAAGAGCATATCAATAAAGCGATGTATCTCCTGCCGCTCTACCTTTTTCTGATCAACCTTTTCGTTATCCCCATCGCTTTCGGCGGCCTCCTGGAGATCGGCGGCCCCTCATCGATCGCCGACAATTACGTCCTGACCCTGCCCCTGCTGCACTCGCAGCAATCTCTTTCGGTACTGGCCTTCATCGGTGGTCTTTCGGCAGCTACCGGCATGGTGGTCGTCTCCTCGGTCACCCTGAGCACAATGCTGCTCAACAATCTGATCATGCCGCTGCTCCTCATCCTCAAAGTCAAAGCTGATCTCTCTTTCTGGCTGATCCACCTGAAACGCCTCGGCATTCTGCTGATTATCCTGCTCGGCTACCTCTTTTTCCGCATCATCGGCGACTCCTACATGCTGGTCAATATGGGGCTGATCTCCTTTTCGGCGGCGATTCAGACGGCCCCGGCCATCATCGGCGGCCTCTACTGGAAAAAAGGCACCCGCCACGGCGCTATCGCCGGCCTCACCTTCGGCTTTAACTTCTGGTTTTACACCATGATGATTCCCTCTTTCGTCTACTCCGGCTGGCTGCCGGGCTCGATCCTGACGAAAGGCCCGCTGGGCCTCTGGTGGCTGAACCCGATCGAGCTTTTCGGGCTGACGGGTTTTGATTTCTACTCCCACTCCCTTTTCTGGTCGCTGAGCAGCAATATCATGGCCTATCTCGCGGTTTCCCTGATCGGTTCCCAGGATGAGATCGGCCGCCGTCAGGCGGAAAGATTCGTTGACGTTTTCAAACCGACAATCGACCGTTTTGTTCAGGAAAAACGCTACGCCAATTTCCCGGCCCTCTCCGAACTCGAAAAAATGATGGCCCGTTTCATCGGCAAGCGCAAAGCCCATACCACCCTGGTAAACTTTTTTGCGACCAGCGATTACACCGACAAGCTTGCTCAGATGAACGACCAACAACGGATGCAGCTGGCCGCCGAAGTCGAAAAGTCGATCGCCGGAGCCGTCGGTTCCTCGGCGGCCCGCATTATCTGCGATACCTATATGAAAGCCTTAGGTTCGGAGATGGAAAATGTTTTTGACATTTTCGGCAAGATCTCCCTCTCCCTTGAAGCGAGTCAGGAGGAGCTGCAGCAGCGCATTAAAGAGCTCTCAGTGCTCTATGAAGCGAGCCGCATGGTCGCATCCTCCCTCGACCCCAAACAGGTCATGAACGACATTCTTGACCTTCTGGTCGACAAATTCCGCATTGACAACTGCTCGGTCCGCCTGCTTGACCGCGACGGCATGCTGCGCATCAAAGCGCAGCGGGGCCTGCGACCCGAATTTGTCAAAAACTCCGAACGCCAGCCCAGCATGGAGTGCTACTCCGGAGAATGCTTTTTGACCGGCAAAGTAATTCATGTGTCCGATGCCGAAAAGATCGACAAACCGGTCTCGACCAACTTGATGACCGGCCAGGGCATTAAATCCTTTGTTCAGGCGCCAATCTTTTCCGAAAAGGAGATTATCGGCGTCCTGAGTGCTTCCTCGATGAAAGAGAAAGGCTATTTTTCCGATAAGTTTATTGAACTTTTCAAAACCCTGGCCCAGCAGCTGGGGGTAGCCATCGGCACTGCCCGGCTCTATGACCAGCTCGCCCGCTTCAACAAACAGCTGGAGATCAAGGTCGCGGAAAGAACTATCGCACTCGAACTGAAATCGATTGAGCTCGGCCAGGCCAACACCGAACTGAAAGAGCTCGACCGCCTCAAATCGGAATTTCTCGCCAACATGTCGCATGAGCTGCGCACGCCGATGAACTCGATTATCGGCTACACTCAGCTGCTGATCGACGGCATTGACGGTCCGATCAATGAAGAACAGAAAAAAAGCCTGGAAACCGTCGAAAGAAACGCGACCAACCTGCTCGCCCTGATTAACGACATCCTCGATCTCTCCAAGATCGAAGCCGGCAAGATGACCATCTCCCTGGCCCCGATCTCCTTTGAGACGGTCTTGGATGAGACCCTGACCACCCTGTTCCCTCTTTTTGAACATAAACAGCAACATTTTTCGCTCAAGAAAGAAGAGTCGCTGCCTGAAGTTATCGGCGACCCCGAAAAACTGCGTCAGATTCTCATAAATCTGCTCAACAATGCGATTAAATTTACCGATACAGCCGGGGAGATAAGTTTAACCGCCGAGGTCTTCCGTGGCGCCCTGCCGCCGGGCCTTGATCCCGAAAAGCACTATCTCGCCGTCGCCGTCAAGGATAACGGCATCGGCATCAAAACCGAAGATCTGGAACGGCTTTTCGGCGAGTTTATCCAGCTCGATGCTTCCTCCAGCCGCAAGTACGGCGGCACCGGTCTCGGCCTGAGTATCACCAAACGCCTGGTCGAAATGCACCACGGCATAATTCAGGTCGACAGTCGTTACGGCGAGGGTTCCACCTTCACCTTTTTCCTCCCGCTTGCGGAAGAGGAGGAGGGGGAAATGAAAAAAGTTTCTTGACAGGAGACTGAAAAACATGGATGAAAAAAATCGTCCGCTCATTCTGGTGATTGAAGATAACGATGACAACCGCCGCCTCGTAATCAAGGTGCTGGGCAGCCGGGACTATGAAGTGGTCGGCGTTACTGACGGCCGGCAGGCCCTGGCCCGGTTGGACAGTATCAGGCCCGATTTGATCCTGATGGATATCAACCTGCCGGATATGGATGGTTATGAAGTGACCCGGCAGATCCGCCGGCAGAAAGATTTTGCGCAGCTGCCGATCGTCGCCCTGACCGCGCACGCCATGGTAGGTGATGAAGAAAAAAGCCTGGCGGCGGGATGTAATGCCTACATCACCAAACCGATCAACGTCCGCACCTTTCCACAAACTATAGCCGCCATTCTCAAGGAACATAGATCATGAATCAAACTATCCTGATCGTTGACGACAACCTTGACAACGTAACTTTACTTGAAAAAGTCCTGCAGAAGTCAGGCTACCAGACCATTAAGGGTTACAATGGTAAAGAAGCGGTCGAACTCGCCCACCGCGAGATTCCGGATCTGATTCTGCTCGATATCATGATGCCGGTAATGGATGGCTTTACGGCCTGCGGCATCATAAAAGGCGATGAATCGACCCGACATATTCCGATCCTCATGCTTACCGCCAAACAGGAAATCAACGACAAGGTCAAAGGTCTGGAGATCGGCGCGGATGACTATATCACCAAGCCCTTCCACCTGCAGGAGCTGCTGGCCCGCATCAAATCAAGACTTAAGCTGACCCATGAACACCGCCAGGCGGTCTCCCGCGAACGGCGCAAAGCCCTTGACCTGATGGTGGAGGGGGTGGAACATGAGATTCGCAATCCGGTGGTCTCGATCGGCGGTTTTGCCCGCCGCATCCTCGACGACCTCCCCGAAGATGACCGCAAAAAGGGCTACGCCAAAGTCATCCTCAAGGAGGCCGAGAGGCTCGAACGTATGGTCAAAGACAGCGTCGCTCTGCAGGGTCTCAGCGACGGCGGCAAAGAAAAACTCGATATTCACACCCTGCTTGATGAAGCCCTCAGCCAGACCCGAAAGCTGGCGGAAGAGCGCCGGGTGGCAATCGAGAAAAACTACGACAAGACCCTGCCGGCCCTGCCCTTCAACCACGACAATATGCTGATTGCCTTCATCCAGATTATCAGCAACGGCCTGGAGGCCATCGATGACGGCGGCAAACTAACCCTCAACACCGCCCCCGACCTCTCCGTCAAGAACTCCCCCGGACTTAAAATCGAGATCATCGATACCGGGCACGGCATCAGTGCCGTGCATCTTGACCGCATCTTTGACCCCTTCTTTACGAGCAAGATGTCGGGGGCCGGCATGGGTCTGCCCCTGACCCGCAAAATCATCGACTACCACCACGGCACCATTACCGTGGAGAGCAAACCCGGCCAGGGCACTTGCGTAACCGTCACCCTGCCGCTTGAGGAGCAGAGTTTCGCACCCTGACCGCCGCTGTCATAAAGAGGCTGCCAACCCAAGAACATCGCCAAAAACATGAAAATGTTCTGATAAGAGCACTTATTTGCTGGCTGCGCCCGCCCCCATCCCTAAACCGAGAAAAAGGGGCAGGAAGATCGAAACCAGAAATATTTTTTTCATTGACAATCCTGGCGGCCGTATTCACTTAAGAACTCGGCCAGATCGACGCCGTCGACATCCGCATCGCTGTCAAAATCACCTTCACAGGGAGATCCTACGGCACAATCAGTTCGGCCGAAATCAGCGATAAAGACTACCAGATCAGCGACATCGACATCCTTATCGTTATCAAAATCAGCGGGACAGGGGGTACCGCTGCAGGAAAGCGTAGCCTGCGAACCTAAGCTCACCCAAGCCGTTGTTATACTGTTATGGTTGCGGGCCATGACCCGGTATGAGAAGGCCGTACCAAAGGTCAGACCCCAATTATTCCAGTGGGTATTGGCGATCCAGCCGGAATTAGTCCCCAGACTCGTCTTCTCACAAGG
>JAFGVI010000141.1 GCA_016938065.1 Deltaproteobacteria bacterium
ACATCAGGCCCGCATATGACACTCCGCCACCGTAGCGGCTCTGGCAGAGTCGTTTGGACGCGGAGCGATGACCAATCACTGGAACGATATCGCAAACAGTGACTGCATCCTCATCATGGGCAGTAACGCGGCTGCCAACCACCCGATTTCATTTAAATATGTGACCAAGGCTCAGGAAAACGGGGCCAAACTGATCAGTGTCGATCCCCGCTTTACCCAGACCTCCTCAAAAGCCGATATCTATGCAGCTTTACGTTCCGGCACCGACATCGCTTTTCTCGGAGGCATGATCAAATATCTGCTCGACCATGACCTGATCCAGAAAAAATATGTGCAGCACTATACCAACGCCACCTTCCTGGTCAATCCCGACTTCAAGATGCCGGGCGACAACGGCGGCGTTTTTTCCGGCCTCAAAGATTTTAAATACAATAAATCAACCTGGTCTTTTCAGACTGACAGCGCCGGCGTCATCCTCAAGGATATGACCCTCACAGATCCCAACTGCGTCTATCAACTGCTGAAAAAACAATACGCTCGCTACACCCCCGAAACTGTCAGCAAGATCACCGGCACCCCCACCGACAAACTGCTGGAGATCTACAAAGAGTATACGGCCACCGGAGCCGTCGGCAAAGCCGGCACCATTATGTACGCGATGGGCTGGACCCAGCATACGGTCGGCGTTCAGAATATCAGGACCATGGCCATCATTCAGCTTCTCCTCGGCAACATGGGGGTTACCGGCGGCGGCGTCAATGCCCTGCGCGGGGAGTCCAATGTTCAGGGTTCAACCGACCACTGCCTGCTCTTTCATATTCTGCCCGGCTACCTGAAAACCCCCAAAGGCTCACAGCCGACTTTGGCTGACTACAACGCCAAATACACCCCGTCCACGGATGAGGGTGACAGTCTTAACTGGTGGAAAAATTATCCCAAATATTCGGCCAGTCTGCTGCGGGCCCACTACGGCAGCGGCAGCACCCTGGAAGAAGCCTACAGTTATCTGCCGAAACTTGATGACGGAGCCAACTACTCCTGGCTCACTCTCTTCGACCAGATGTATCAGGGCAACTTTAAAGGTTTTTTTGCCTGGGGTCAGAACCCCGCCTGCAGCGGGGCGAGCTCCAACAAAACCCGGGCCGCCCTGGCCGAACTTGAGTGGATGGTCAATGTCAATCTCTTTGACAATGAGACCGGCTCCTTCTGGCGCGGCCCGAACATGGCTCCCGAAAAGATCAAAACCGAGGTTTTCATGCTCCCCTGCGCCGCCTCGATGGAAAAAGAGGGCAGCATCACCAACAGCGGTCGCTGGATGCAGTGGCGTTACAAGGCCGCCAACCCTCCGGGCCAGGCCAAACCCGACGGCGAGATCATCTCCGAACTTCACTACCGGCTCAAAGATCTCTATGAAAAAGAGGGCGGCCCTCTGGCTGAAGCAATCACCAGATTGAGCTGGAATTATGGCCCCCTGGGCGGCGATGGCCGCATCCGCTATCTTGATACCCAGATGATCGCCAAGGAGATCAACGGCTATTTTCTCGAAGATGTCACGATCAAAGGTACAACCTATAAAAAGGGCACCCTGGTTCCCAGTTTTGCCTTTCTCCAGGATGACGGCTCAACCTCGTCCGGCAACTGGCTCTACTGCAACTCCTACACCGAAAAAGGCAACATGGCCGCGCGCCGCAACCAGAAAGACAGCTCCGGGGTCGGCCTCTACTCCGACTGGGCCTGGTGCTGGCCGGTTAACCGCCGCATCATCTATAACGGCGCCTCGGTCGACCCCGATACGGGCCAGCCCTGGGATCGGCAGCAGCCGGTTATCATCTGGGATGGTGGCAAATGGATCGGCGACGTGCCCGACGGCGTCGGAGCGCCGGGCTCCGGCCGTAAACCCTTCATCATGAAACCGCACGGGGTCGCCAGCATCTTCGGACCCGGCCTGGCCGAGGGGCCTTTCCCCGAGCACTACGAACCCCTGGAATGCCCGGTTGAAAAAAATCCGCTCTCGCCGCAGATGACCAACCCGGTCATCAAACGCTGGGACAAAGAGGGTTCCGGCACCGATGTCGACGCCCGGGCGACCTGCGACCCCCGCTTTCCTTTTGTCTGCACCACCTACCGGGTCAGTGAACACTGGCAGACCGGCGTTATGACGCGCTGGTGCCCGTGGCTGGCCGAGATGCAGCCCGGTCTCTTTATTGAGATCAGTAAAGAGCTGGCTAAACTGAAAGGCATCAGCTCCGGTGACATGGTCATCGCCAGCTCGATTCGCGGGCAGGTTGAGGCCGTAGCGATTGTCACCCCGCGCTTTAAACCCTTCAACATCGATGGCAATACCGTGCATCAGGTCGGCATCCCCTGGCACTACGGCTGGGCGACGACGAAAATGCGTGAATATGTTCTCGGGGACAAGAAACCGGAAGTTTTTACTTCGGGTGATTCCGCCAATCTGCTGACCCCGTTCATTGGTGACGCCAACACCATGATTCCGGAAAGTAAGGCTTTTATGGTCAATGTCAAAAAGAAGGGGGTGTAAACGATGTCAAAGAAGATCAAACTTTACGACGCCACTAAGTGTACCGGTTGTCGCGGCTGTCAACTGGCCTGTAAACAGTGGAATAATCTCCCGGCTGAGCAGACCCAAAACCGGGGCAGCTACCAGAATCCGGCCAACCTTAATCCGCACACCTGGCTGGTAATGCATTTTGACGAGATTGATGCCGGCGCCGACGGGGTCAAGTGGCTTTTCCGCAAAGATTCCTGCATGCACTGCACGGATGCGGCCTGCGTCAAGGTCTGCCCGAGCGGCGCCCTGAGCTACACGAAATACGGCACGGTCGCCCTGGATCAGAAAAAATGCATCGGCTGTAAGGAGTGTGTTGCAGTCTGCCCCTTCAATGTCCCGCAATACGACACCAAAACCGAAAAAGTCGGCAAATGCGATATGTGTTTCTCCCGCCTTGAAAACAACCTCGAACCGGCCTGTGTCAAAGCCTGCCCGACCGGGGCACTGCAGTTCGGCGACGAAGCTGAGATGAAGGAGATCATTAAAAATCGCCTGGCCGCCTTAAAAGGTAAAGGCCATCTCTACGGCGACAAGTTTGTCGGCGGCACCCACATGCTCTACATTCTGCCCGAGCAGCCGGTCCATTACGCTGGCCTGCCGCAGAATCCGATGGTTCCGGCTTCACTGATCGCCTGGAAAGAGTGGCTCAAACCTTTAAGCCTGCTCGCCCCCGGGGCCGTACTGGCGGGAACCTTTCTCCATTACCTGACCAAGGGACCCAAAGATGTTAGAAAGTCTCTGCCTGAGACAAAAGGAGATGCCTAAAATGATGATGATTATCGAAAAAGGGATGATCAAGGTGTCAACCACCTTTGAGAGGCTGCTGCACTGGTATCTGGCCCTGACCTGCCTCATGTTGATTTTTTCCGGACTGGGCATGATGTTTCACTCTTTTAATTTCATCGCCGTACCTTTTGGCGGTTTGAAAAACCTGAAACTGGTCCACAACTATACCGGACTGTTTTTCATCCCGGCCCTGTTGTTAACCGCCTTTAACTGGTGGAAAGAGGCCGGCACCTTTGACCTGCCCGACGATATCGAATGGCTCAGAAAAGCGGGTGGCTATCTCTGGAAAGTTGATAGAATTCCCGAAACCGGCAAATACAACCCCGGCCAGAAGGTCTTTTTCCTGACCGTGGTCATTGTCGGCCTGGCTATGATTGGCAGCGGCTTGCTGATGTTGTACCCGGAAGGACAAAGCAAAGAGCTGATCAACTGGATGTATGCCCTGCATGCCTGCGGCGTGGTGGCCCTTTTACCCTTCATCGTGGTCCACATCTATCTCGGCACGGTCGGGGTTCCCGGTTCGGCGGCTTTAGTCTATACCGGCTATACCAGCCGGGCCTGGTGTTTGAGCCAATGTCCGAAATGGTTGCGAAAAAAAGAGGAAGATGGTACGCTGGAGATCTTCATCGGCGAATAAAAAGCCTGCCCTTTTGACAATCCCAGGACGGCCCGCCCAAAGTAGCGGGCCGTCCTGCTTTGCCACCATAAAAACCCGAGGTCCCATAGAATGACGACTGAAGTCAGCCAGATTTTCGCACAATATCGAGAAGAGTTTCCGCACTATCTCGAGTTCATTGAAACCTTGCAGAATATCCATCTTTTGCGCAACGAGAAGGCGGCAACCCGGCCCCGGGATATTTTCACGCTGAGCCCCGTAAGCGCCAGCCGGAAACTTAAAGCAGATCAACCCCTGATTAATCTTAAGGAAGAGTTGCTCAACGACCCGACCCCGGAACAATATTTCCTTGAACTGCTCTCCCTTGCCGAGAACGAGCATCCCTCCGCCACGGCCGCAATCCGGGAAACTCTGGCCGCCGACAAAAACGCTTATCGCGAGTTGATTCGCGAACTTTTCGCCCGGGAAACCAATCTTGGTGAAACCGCCATCGCCCGCATACTGACAATCAGTACCGAGGCGGAGGAGTTGGATCTGATACCGCTCCTGCTCCATGAAAGTCTCAAGCCTTTCTTTACAGAACTGGCAGCAAACTTAAATACCGTCATTAGAAACAGCGGCTGGAACCAAGGCCGCTGCCCGGTCTGCTCGCGCCCGGCTGATCTCAGCCTGCTCCGCGAAGAGGAAGGAAAACGCACGCTCTTCTGCCTGCAGTGCGATTGCGAATGGCCCTACAAACGCCTGCAGTGCCCTTTTTGCGGCGAGGAAGACCAGCAGAAACTCTCTTACTTCACGGTCGAGGACGGCAACCATGATAAATACCGGGTCAACGTCTGCCATCAATGCCAGCGCTATATAAAAACCATCGACACCCGAAAAAGCAGCTCGGCCATTAACCCGGAGATCGAGAACCTGGTCACGCTGCACCTTGATCTGCAGGCAGCAAAAGAGGGTTTTAAATAAGGGCTGAGCGGAAACCGTCAAACAAAAAGGAACAGACCATGAACAAATTCAAAATTATCATCTGCGCCTTGCTGATCAGCCTTCTCGGCTGCAGCAGTTACCTGGTCGCCGCCGACAAAAACATACTTGACGTCGGCAACCAGCTGCCGCTTTTCAGCCTGAGTGCCCCGCCGGACCTTAAACAATGCACTTATCTCGGCCTGCAGGCCAACCAGACTTTTTCGCTTGAGCAAATTAAAGGCGAAATTGTCATCATCGAGATTTTCAGCATGTATTGTCCCCACTGCCAGAAGGATGCACCAGCCATCAACGAACTCTACACGCTGATTCAAAACGATCCGAGCCTGGCCCGGCGCATCAAATTGATCGGTATCGGCGCCGGCAATTCAACCTTCGAGGTGGATATTTTCAAAAATAAATACCAGGTTGAATTTCCCCTCTTTGCTGACGACGACCTGAGCATTCATGAAAAGCTGGGCAGCGTCCGCACCCCCTATTTTATCGGCATCTGCACGCAAGGCCAGAAGAAAAACCGGATCTTTTTTTCGCAACTGGCCGGTTTTGCCGGGGCCCGGAACTTTCTTGATGAAATCTTAAAGCAGGCCGACTGCCGGTAAAAGCAAAGGTGAGCACCATGCCAAAAAGAAAAACCATCATCCTGATGCTATTGACTTTTTTTCTCTTTGCCGGCGTCACCCCCTTGGCAGCGCAGTCGGTAAATTTTAAAAACAGTATCTACAATCCCGGGATTTTAAAAGCGCGCGACAGCCGGCTTAAAGTCAAAGTCGGCGACCTCGCGCCGCAATTTTCCCTGCCGGCAGTCGGCGGCAAAAAGATCAGCCTGAAAGACTTTCGCGGAGAAAAGGTTGTCGTCCTCTCCTTTGTTCCGGCGGCCTGGACACCGGTCTGTTCGGATCAGTGGCCGGGCTACAATATTGTTGAGGAACTCTTCAAAGAACATGATGCCATACTTTTAGGCATCACCGTCGACAATATCCCGACCCTTTTTTCCTGGACGCAGCAGATGGGTGATCTCTGGTTTCCGGTCCTTTCCGATTTCTGGCCGCACGGCGCTGCGGCCGACAGTTTCGGCCTCTTGCGCGGTGACGGCATAGCGGAAAGAGCGCTGGTGATTATCGATAAGGCGGGAGTCATTCGCTACCTCGGGGTTGGCGACATCAATGTCAGACCACCCCTGGAGACTTTAATCAAAGAGTTACAAAAACTCGATCACAGATAGGCATCCGGAACAACAGCCTTAAAACGTCCCGTTTGTCGATCCTTTTATGTTTGCCCGAAAATCTTAAATTTGCGATTTTTGCGGTCGGGTTGAGGTTGCCATTAGTAGGTTAAACCGATATTGTTATCAGCAGAAGAAAGTCAGGCATAAATTTTACCGGCGGCATAAGCAAATGAGACCTCAGTCGTTAAACGATATCAATGCCATTCTGCATTCTCACCGCGAAGAAATAAACCGAGAATACGGTGTCATTGAAATTGGAGTTTTTGGCTCTTACGTTCGAGGCGAAAGTACCGATAACAGTGACGTAGATATTCTTGTTAGTTTTGATAAGCCTTTAGGCTTTTTCAAGTTTTTAGAGCTTGAAGATCGTCTTAGTGAATGGCTTGGTACGACAGTGGATTTGGTTACTAGGAACGCGCTTAAACCACACATAGGTAATCACATCCTCAATGAAGTGGCAATGCTATGAAACGGGTTTATCAGGATTATTACGATATATCTTGACCTTACGATTTAAGTGCAAGATTGAGGTTTGCAGGACATATATTATTGGGCACTGTTGACTAAAACTATCATGTATGTGTATATGAGTATTGTAATCTGAGCACATGCCACATTCGCTGAAAGGCGAAGCCGGAAAACCACGGGTCTAAATTCCGAAGCTGAAAAATAGCCGAAGCGCAATTAGGAGAAAATCATGAAAAGCAAAACTTTGCTCAAGATGGTTTTTCTGTTAGGTTTGACAATTGCCATGACAGGAATGGTCATTATGCCAGCTGTTGCAGAAAACGCCAGTTCTTCAGATTATGAAATGCCTAATGACACTTTATATGGTAATGGTAGTGCAGACGATTGCGAAGATGATTCCCAGGTGTCGGATGGAAGCATAATAGAAGGTTCGGTTATTGGAGAACGAGCAACTGAGACCAGAGGGGCTATCGGCGATGGAGATGAGGTAGCCGTGGATAAATTAAATAGATCTGTCCCCATTTCCCATCACAAAGTATTCCAAGGATCGAAAAAAAGAGTACGAGAAATATCTGAATTTCATGAAAATCTAGTATATATTCTTGACAAAAATAATGAGTTGGAACAACAGCGCCAAAAAATCTAACTGAGCTTCAAAACACGATAGATGAACTGAAAACATTAAGGGGAGTTATTCCAATTTGTATGCATTGTAAAGAAATCCGAGACGAAAAGGGTTGTTGGAATCAACTTGAAAAATACATTACTGAACATTCTGATGCTCAATTTAGTCGTGGTATCTGCGATAAATGCTTGAAAGAACATTATCCAGAATACACAGAATGAAAAACTACCACAGCAAATCTCACGCTAAAAGAAAATCACCAAAACCATATCTGCGATAGGCCGATGGTCGTATTTACGATTTATCTTTTGTTTTGGTTTTGTCTGAGAGGCTGAGATTGGTATGGGATATCTATTTGCTACTGCGGGGTTATCATTGAGCCCGGCCGTCCGGCGATAAAGTTTATGAAAAGTATTCAAACTAATAAAGTGGTTAAACCTGAAAAACTTAATGCACTGACTGCGCTTCGTTTCTTTGCTGCTGGACTCATCGTATTACACCATTCTTTTGAGCCCTTTCAGTTCGGAACTTCTATCAATGCTTTTTTTCCAACCCATCAGGCGGTATCCTTTTTTTTTATATTGTCAGGCTTTATTCTGACTTATGTTTACAAAGATTTTCATTCTCCTGGATCAGTGCGCCGATTTTTCATCGCTCGTATTGCCAGAGTATGGCCCCTACACTGTGTTACGCTACTATTGACTCTTGTCATTTTCTCAGGATGGTATTCACACCAAATCACTGAGCCAGGTTCATTGAAGACTTTCTGGATTCCTCTAGCGTCCAATTTTTTTCTGCTGCAATCATGGGTTCCTCTATCAGAATTTTATTACTCATTTAATGCCGTTTCATGGAGCATCTCCACGGAATTTGGATTATATCTGCTATTTCCTTTACTCCTTGCCGGATTCAGCCGCAACTGGGCATTCAAATTGGTAGGCACCCTTACCTTCACCATTGTCATTACAATTCTGCTTCACTACCTATCAGTAAAAAATACAATGACGATTCTAGGTGTCGTCGGGCACAATCCGGTTGCCCGATCATTCGAGTTTACCTCCGGCATGGTCATGGCTCTGCTTTACAATCGAATAAAACACACCTATAAACCAGCACGAATTGCGGCAACCTTAATTGAATTGACGGCACTGGCGGGATCTCTGGTCGGTATGTCAATGAGCCTTTTTCTGGGCTCTTATATATCTTCATTCTTTGCTGTGCCAGGAAGATTATGGGTGGCCGTAGGTAACTCCAACGTGATCTTCGTAGCCCCTTTCATCCTACTTATGGCCCTTGCCAAGGGGGAAATATCTAAAATTTTATCCAAACCTGTCTTTGTGTTTCTCGGAGAAATCAGCTTTTCGATCTACCTTCTCCATCAAATTCTGATAAGGGCATACAGTTTTTATTTTGAAAAATTCATCATGCCCCCAACATGGATAACTTACGGCTATTTTATTGTCTTAGTTCTACTGGGGTCTTATCTGTTATGGGAATTTATTGAAAAACCTTGTCAAAAACTCATTTTGAATTGGGGTAAGAACAACACGCTCTCTACACTGAAAAATGAAGTCACGACAATTATAGCTAAAAAACAAGTCCTGTTCTCAATTCTGATTCTAATGGGCTTGTTCTCCCCCCTTGCATGGTTAAAACCGGTCGTACCCGGCGTTGCAATGGTTGAGCAGGCACGGGTCGAATCGATGACAGCAAAGAGTCTCAAAGAATTTAGGAACATCCACTTCGGCACCGATTTTCTGCTCAAAGGAATAGTCGTAGATTTAGAAAACAACCACTCCTTGCAACTGGTGTGGGAAAGTCTTGAATCAGTTCAACTGAAATACCGGGTAGCGGTTCATTTTTTGGATCAGCAGGGAGAAATTGCTTCACAAGCTGATTATTATCAGTCCAACCTAGAAGGCCACAAAGGCAAAGTAAGAAAGAACACTTTCTGGATTGATGAGATCAATCTTTCGAATGCCTCTAAAAATATTCAATCCATAGGGCTAGCTCTGTTCACAGAAAGTGACATGAAACTTCTTCCAGTATCAGGCGGCCCTAGAGATTGGAATAATACACGTCTTATTATACCGCTGACCCGGCAGATTAGCCAAAGGAAAGGGTAAAGAAGAGGGGGACAGTGGCCGAAATTATAAATTGGTCTCGAAATAGCAAAGCTCTCTTTCCACAACAGTTTTTTCGACAAGAAAATCGCCGAACTAAAGCATTTATCCGACCGTTAATAGTCTCCAAACCCGACTGACTTGAATGGCTTTGGTCGCCGCATCCCCACCTTGGCGTAGTTATTCACAGCCAAGGTGATACCAGTCAGATCTACAGTGGTCTAACTTGGGAAAAAGTCTTTAGTAATAATTTTTCCTCAATCTGGGCTTGGGTTTAACCCTGCATAACGGTACCCGTAAAGCTTCAAAACGCGATGAAAAAGAGTTGGACAGTGATCTGCTCTTTCGCGAGGCTTTGGAAGTTGGCTACCAGATCAAACAACACCAATCCTTGTCAATTTTCTTTTTTCACATCTCTAATGCCGGAATCTATAGCGAAAATGACGGCATGAATCATCTCGGTATTCGCAATGGTTACACTTTTTAAGTAGTATGTCTAATATCTGGAAAATCACAACATTGGAAATGCGTTTTGGTGCGATCTACAAGATTTTCACACGTGCTTTATTTATAATTTAAAAATGTTGACATTAAGCATTAAGCGATGCTAGTTGGTTTTCCACAATTTATTGATGTATGGTTTTGCAGTTCCTTAACGGGATGAAAAGGGAACTCCGTGTAAATCGGAGACGGACCCACCGCTGTGACCGGGAACCGAAACGACAATAGACCACTGGAACTAATTCTGGGAAGGTGTCGTTGAGGAATGATCCGGGAGTCAGAAGACCTGCTGCATACCTTAAAAGCTTACGTTAACCGTTAGGGGAAAACGGGGGTAGGCTTGTTTGTGCCGGGGAAAAATGGGAGCCCGAAACCTACATAGGTTTCGGGCTTTTTTATTGCTTATTGCTCAAAACAGCTTAAACCTTATATCTGTTTTTATAACATCAAAAAAGTGAGGAAATATGTTAGCAAACTATTTGCGACGAGATTTAATGATTGCGCTACTGGCCTTGGGAAGCTTGTTTTTTGCACCTTGGGCACCGAATATCAACCTGCTTATAGCTGCGGAAACATCACAAAAACTTGACACCATGACGGTTACCGCCGAGCGCTTCCTTAGTGCTGAAATCAGTACACCGCGTTTTGTCACGGTAATTTCTGCCGAGGAGCTGATCGAAAGTGGAGCCAACAACCTGGTTGATGCCTTAAAACGGGCCGGCGGGTTTGCCTACAAGGCCTATGCCCCATTGGGGATTGCCCATGGCGCGATGAAATCCGAGGTGGCTATACGCGGTATCTACGATGGTGAGTTGGTTTTGCTCAACGGTGCACCTTTGCAGGGAAGCGCTAGTCATTCCTATGATTTAAATACAATTCCCATTGATCAGATTGAGCGTATAGAGATTCTCAAAGGTGCCGCTTCGACCCTGTATGGGGCCGACGCCATGACCGGAGTTGTCAACATTATTACCAAAAAAACCTCCACTAAAACCGCTTATCGGGCAGCCTTTGAAAGCGGAAATGAGGACTTTCATAATCATTCGATGTCAGCCTCCCTGCCTGGGTTTAATTTGGGGCTCAATTACCAGCATCTTGGTGACCAGCGCGAGGTTTCCCGCAGTTTTACTAATGGTTATCGTTATGATCTCGATGCCAGCGATAAATTTGCAGTTAATTGTAATTATAATCCGCTCCCAGATCTATATTTTGATTATCTGGGATCTTATTACGAGAGCGGTTTTCAAAAACGTTACGACAACCCCGCTAAAAAATACGAAGGGACCAAGCAAGAACATTATAAACATTTTGCTGACCTGCGTTACGAGAGCGTAGATTTCAGGGCCAAGCTTTTCGGCAACTTTGAAGAAATGAGGCGTGATATCTATACGAGTACGGCTTCGGAAACCAAAAGCCGCAATTTCAATTTCGGCTTGGGCTGTGATTACCGGCTGCCCTTTGCCTGGGCGAGCTGGGTAGTTGGCGTCGACTATACTTATTTCGGGTCTGATTACAGCCATCAATACGGCTATCACTACCGCAATGACTATGCCTTTTTCACGCAGATCAAAAAAGAGCTTTTCGAGCATCTGACCCTGACTACCGGACTTCGTCAGCAGCTTGTCGAAGGCGAACCCGGCACAGATGACTATAATCGTTTGCTGCCGAGTTTTGGTCTCGATTTGCAACTCAATGAGGCTTTCCATCTTTTTGCCAATCTCGGCCGGGCTTTCCGTAGTCCGACTTTTAATCAACTTTATTACGAAAGCAGTATGATGGTAGGTAATCCCGATTTGGGTCCTGAAAAAGGATGGACCTATGAAACCGGGATGAAATGGGATCACCCTTATTTAAGTCTAAGGCTGGCTGCCTTTTTCATGGATTACGAAGATAAGATAGAAATCGACCGCCGCTCCGGTTACCCATTAAGCTATTTTAATGCTGGAGACTATCAGAGCACCGGTATCGAATGGGAGCTCGCAGGCAATCCTTTTACCAATCAGAACGACTGGCGAAAACGTCTGACGGTTTACAGCCACGGTTATTGGGCAGACCCCAGGGCGGAAGATGCCGATGGAGTCAACTATCAGGCTGGGCCTAAATTTCAAAGCACAGTAGGACTGAAATTTCTTGGAGACAAACTCACCCTGGATCTCAGCAGCCAAACTCTGGCTAGCCGAGAACGCGAGCTTCACAACTACACTACGGTCAATTTTTACGGCAAGCTCAAGTTTGGTCCCGGATGGTTCAGTTTAGCGGTTGACAATATTTTTGCCGAAGAGGTCCAGATATCAGGTGATTTGAGCGCCGATGCTTCCAATCGCTATCTCTATTATGATCTCGACGGTCCTCTTGTAAAAATTGGTTATGAAGTCATTTTTTGATTTGAGTGCAAAATGAGTATTCTAAGATTTTACATGGTCTTTCTGATGGTTTTTTTGCTGTCAACAGCTCATGTTGTCAATGCCCAAACTCTGGTTGTTAAAGATGAACTCGGTCACTCGGTAAAAGTGCCCGCGGCGCCGCAACGAATTTTGCCTTTGGCTCCCAGTTTGGCCGAGATTCTCTTTGCTTTAGGCCTAAATGAACGCATTGTTGGTGTAACCGACTTCACGACCTATCCAGAAGAGGCCATGACAAAGCCCCGGGTAGGCAGTTTTATTAACCCGAGTCTGGAAAAAGTTGTTGCTTTAAGGCCTGATCTTGTGATTGCCGGCAGTGAAGCGCGGTTTGAGCAAATAAACGTGGCCTTAATCAAGCTTGGCATTCCCTGCTATCAAATTAAACCAAGCGATTTGGAGTCTACTTACCGGTCTATTGCTAACTTAGGAGAAGTGACGGGATCTCAGGAGAAGGCCCGCGAGGTGATTTCGCGGATGAGAAAGAAGGTTGCCGAAATTGAAGCCCAGGTTGCCGGAGTGCCAGTAAAAAAGGTTTTTTACCAAGTCAACGTCAAGCCTATAATAAGTGTTGGAGGTAAGTCTTTGGTGGCAGATCTTGTAGGGCGTGCGGGAGGCCTCTTGATTACTGCTGATATTCCAATCCGTTATCCGCACTACTCCGTTGAACGGGTGATAGTTGACGCACCGGACGTCATTGTTATTTCGGCAATGGCGCAAGGCTTTAACTATGACTATTTTAAAAATATCTGGCAACGATGCGAGTCAATCCCGGCTGTCCGTAATAATCAGATTTATCTGATTAAATCAGAAATTGTCGATAGGGCTTCACCCCGGATTATCGAAGGACTGGCAAAATTGGCCGAATTTATTCATCCCGAAAGCAAATAAACCAGCTTCGAGGCAATTTCTTACGGACTGACAAATGGTAATGATACTGCTGAAAAATATTTTTTTCGGCTGAACGAAATGATGTTAACCACAGCCTAAGGACAGATGAGATCATGCTCAATAATATTTTATCCGGCAAAGCTTTTTCCGGGTTTTGTCTGGCAGCGATTCAATCTGGGAGCGGTAAAACAACAATTACTTTGGCTCTACTCCGTGCATTAAAAGAACGGGGATACAAAATCATGGCCGGTAAGTGCGGTCCCGATTATATAGATCCCATGTTTCACGAACAGGCGGCCGGCTGCAAGTCAATTAATCTCGACACCTGGATGATGGGCAGTAAAGGGGTGCAAAAAACTTTTGCTTCAGCCTGCGCTAAGGTAGATATTGCTGTCGTCGAGGGGGTGATGGGACTTTTTGACGGTGCTTTGCCGACCTCTATCGAGGGTAGCTCCGCGGCTTGCGCGAAACTTCTGGGTTTGCCGGTAATTCTTGTGGTTGATGTCAAAGGCATGGCCGGTAGTATCGCCCCATTAGTCAAAGGTTTTGCCGAATTTCATAAACAAGTGGTTATTGTCGGTGTGATTGCGAACAACGTCGGCAGTAGTGGACATGCCGATCTTCTGCAAAAGGCTCTAGCCAGTGCCGGGCTGCCCCCTCTGGTGGGAGCTTTGCCCAAAAATCCCAGTTGGAAGCTAGATGAGCGTTATCTCGGACTGATTCCTTTCGATGAAAACCATAAGTCGGAAAAATGGTTTTCCTTGCTTGCCGAAGGGGCGGAAAAACATATTAATATAGAGCAGCTTTTGCAGTTAACCCAGATACGCCGACCGCAATATGAAGAAAAATCTTTACCAGCCAACATTAATACTCCCGCTAAAAAGCGTTTGGCCATAGCACGTGATGCTGCTTTTAATTTTTACTATCATGACAACCTGAAACTGCTTGAGGATGCTGGTTTTGAGCTGGTTGATTTCTCTCCGCTCGAAGACTTGCGACTACCTAGAAATATTGCGGGGCTTTATGTCGGTGGCGGTTTCCCTGAGGTCTTTGCCCAAAAATTAGCTGGCAATGAAAGGATGCGTGAATCGATCAGAAGTTTTGCCGAAGAGGGGGGGCATATTTATGCTGAGTGCGGCGGCTTTATGTATCTTGGTCAGAATATCACCGATAACAAAGGCTTATGTTTCCCCATGTGTGGTATCTTTGCCGCTAACTCTAAGATGTCGGGGGCGCTCAGGTCTTTAGGTTATCGGGAGGTAACAACCCTAGCTGAAACAGTGTTCGGCCCCACCGGTACGATTTTGCGCGGACATGAATTTCATTGGTCAGAGATGACTTTTAAAGATGATGCTCATACGAAGCTTTTTATTCAAAGCAATAGTTTAGGAGAGAAGAATAAGAGCGGGATAATTGGCAAAAACACTCTTGCCAGCTATGTCCATCTTCATTTTTTATCCAACCCTGAAGTTGTATGTAATTGGCACAAAAGACTTTAGCTCAAAAATTAAAATTTCAAGCAGACATAAGTGATGGATATCTATAATTTTCGTTGTAAATACAAAAATTGAGGTTATCTGCGATAAGCTCTCATATACCGAACGGAACCTTCAGCTTGTTTCCATAAGAAACAACCTCTATTTTGTGAGCCTTGAAAACATGGCACTCACAATGCTGGGCATCATCAGTCGTAACGCACGATATTAATCTGGCCGGAAGCCATCCACTGATCAAATTTGCGCCGCAGAAAAATTTTCAGACGCCGGCGGCTGGGCGGCCAGAGCATCAGCAGACCCATTGTATCGGTCAGAAATCCGGGGGTTAACAGAAGCATCCCCGCGATAAAAATCAGACCGGCATCGACCATCTCTTCGGCCGGCGTGATCCCCTGACTCAGACTTTGACGAATCCGAAACATCGTCTCCGCCCCCTGCCAGCGCGCTAAACCC
>JAFGVI010000022.1 GCA_016938065.1 Deltaproteobacteria bacterium
AACAGCTGTGACAGGAGGCAAAATGGCTACTCTTATCAGAATTGGGAACTCGCAAGGCATCCGCATTCCGAAAGTAATAATTGAACAGGCTCAGCTTGAAAATACTGAACTGGAATTTAAAGTTATCAACGATGGCTTGTTAATACATCCTGTAAAAAAGCCCAGAGAAGGCTGGAAAAAGCAGTTTGACAAGGCTTTAGAATCTCAGGATGATGAAAAAGAGCAGGAGTGGTTGAATGCACCTCTGTCAAAAAATGAGGATTGGGAATGGTAAAACAAGCAATCCAGAGATTTGACATTTGGTTGGTGCAGCTCGATCCGATGCAAGGGTCAGAAATAAAAAAAACACGACCATGCGTTGTTATTTCACCAGATGAAATGTCTTCATTGAAAACAGCTATTGTCGCACCCCTGACTTCAAAGGGTTTCAGTTTCCCTACGCGAATAGAATGTACCTTTCAGCAGAAACCGGGGCTCATCTTACTTGATCAGATGAGAGCGGTAGATAAATCCAGGTTAATTCAGAAATTAGGTAAGATTCTTGCGGATACCCAAAGCAAAACAATAGATTGTTTACAAGAAATGTTTGCCTTTTAAATTTCGCTGAAAATCACGGTCATCACGTCGCAGATCATGCTGGAAATCAATCATCTCTTTTTCTCTTTCGGCGGCCGGCAGATTCTTCGGGATATTACGGCAACTTATGAGGCTGGCCGGATTCATGGTCTGGTCGGCCCCAATGGTTCCGGTAAAACGACCCTGTTGAAAAATATCTGTCGCATTTATGCTCCGCAAAGTGGAGATATAAAACTCCGGGGCCGAGATTGCAATACTATGGGGCGGCGGCGTCTGAGTTCCGTGGTCAGCCTGGTGCCGCAGAACCCTAAAGTCAACTTTCCGATTAGTGTCTACGATTTTGTTCTGATGGGTCGCCATCCTCATCTTAAACGTTTTCAGTCTCTAAGCAGCCATGACCTTGAGGTGGTGGAACGGGCTCTTCAGGCTACGGTTACCGCCCATCTGCGCGAACGGTCCCTGACGGAACTCTCCGGCGGCGAAGCGCAGCTGGTGCTGATCGCTCGGGCTCTGGCGACAGAAGCTAAGTTGATTCTCTTGGATGAGCCGACCTCAAGTCTTGATATCGGTAACTCCCTGGCGCTCATGGAGCTCCTCCTGGAGCTTAAAAAACAGGGGAAAACCATTCTCACCTCAGTCCATGATCTTAATCACGCCCGTCGTTTCTGTGATACGATGACGATTCTGCAGGATGGCCGCATCTATTATCAGGGGCCGACTGCAAAAGCTTTTACGAGGGTTGTTCTGGAAGAGGTTTTTCGGGTCAGGGTTGCCGTATCTTCTGATCTGCTTGAATTTCAGAGCCTGTCGGTGTAGTTGCAGTCAATGATGAAGTTCACAACTTTGGCAATCACGTTTACGCTGCTCATTTTTTTTCTGCCAGCCGGAGCGGCGGTTGGCGCGGAGTGGGTGATGCCGGCCACTCCTTTACCGATGGCGCAGCTTTTTCAAGAGCTGAGTTACGTCCGGGGTGAGTCCGGAAGTGAGCCGGAAGTTGCGCAGGCCTGGCCGCGCCGGATCAGCTTTTCCCATCGGGTTTATGATTATCGCAGCGAAAGTTTTCAAATTAAAACGGAAAATGTTGCTCTCGACAGGGCTCCGCTGCGGATAATTCCGCATGCGGTCGGCGTCAGCGAGATTCTCTGGGCCATCTGTCCGCGTTCGCGTCTGCTTATGTTCAGTGAGGTGGCTGCCGATCCCCGATTTTCGCTGATTGCAACCGAACTCGCGAAAAGCGGACGGATTTTCAGCTACAAAGAGAGTGAACTGGTCATTGCGGCACAGCCCGATATAGTTTTTACCGTGGCCTTTTCCGATGCCGTTTTCAAACAGAGGCTGCATCGGGCCGGCATCCCCACCCTTGATCTCGGCTCACAGGATTCGCTTGATGCAATTATCGAAGAGATCAGACTTTTGGGCCAGGTTCTGGATGAAAGTGCTAATGCCGAGGCCTTGCTTAATCTCATCGCCGGAAAGAGAGCTCTTCTGCAGGCGGCTCTACCCGTACGGGAAAAACCGCTGCGTCTGCTTTACTATGACCTCGGCGGCTATCTTCCCGGTGCCGTCTCAAACTTTACCTCCCTGTGCAAACTGGTCGGGGCCGTAAATGTCGGGGCCGAGCAGGGGATTAAGTCGTGGAAACAGGTTGATCATGAAACCATCCTGCAATGGGATCCGGAAATTATTATTGTTCCCGCAGAGAGCAACCTTGCAGTAACTCTTAAGCTTGATCCCCTGTTGCGTTACGCCCGGGCTGTCAAGAATGACCGGGTTTTGACCATGCCCGGCTGCTATCTCTGCCTCAACTCGCAATTTCTTCTGCTCGGAGCCAATCTCCTGGCCGGAATTATCTATCCCGATGAATTCTAAACGAACGCGGTGGGCGACTGTAACCTTTGCGCTGTTGCTGTTGCTACTGCTGGCCGGCGGCTTACTCCTCTCTTTAACACATGGTTCATGGGTGCTTTCGGGCAGCCGGGTGGCGCAAATTATTCTGGCAAAATGCGGGATTTTGACGGTTGCCGAGCCTTCTCCGGTAGAGCTGGCAATTATCTGGGATGGGCGTCTGCCCCGAGTTCTGGCTGCGGCCCTGGTGGGTTTTTCGCTGGCGGTTGCCGGAGCGGTAATGCAGGGGATTTTTAAAAATCCAATGGCCAGTCCCGGGGTTATCGGGGTCAGCTCCGGGGCGGCTTTAGGCGCGGTTCTGGCAATTTATCTGGGTTTGACATCGGTTTTTACCGCATCTCTGCCGATGATGGCGGTCGGTGGCGCCCTTCTCACGCTGATTATCGTCTATGTCATTGCCACCAGTGCGGGCCGAACTTCGATAGCCACGCTGCTGCTCGCCGGTATCGCCTTAAACCTTATTCTCGGGGCGGTGACCTCCTTTGTTATCACCCTGAGTACCAGGGAGTTCGATGTCGGTCGCGTCATTGTTACTTGGCTGATGGGTGATTTTAATAACCGTAACTGGATGCATGTTGAGATTGTGACTATGACGGCACTCTCGGCTTTGGCCCTGATCTTCTGTTATGTGCGTGATCTTAATATTCTGATGCTGGGTGAGGAGAGTGCCGCCAATCTCGGGGTTGAGGTGGGTCGGGCGCGCAATATTCTTCTTTTAGCGGCTTCAATATTGACCGGCGGCGCGATTGCGGTCGCCGGCGTTATCGGTTTTATCGGTCTGGTCGCGCCTCATATGGTGCGCGCCATTGTTGGCCCTGATAATCGTCGTCTGCTTCCGCTGGCCGGACTTTTAGGAGCGGTTTTTCTGGTTTATGCTGATCTTTGTGTCCGCCTGATTATTCCGGTCGATCTCAAGGTCGGGGTCTTGACTTCACTTTTAGGGGGACCTTTCTTTATCTATCAAATTATCCGTTATCGTAATCGTTTTGAGTATATGTAGCTCGACAGTTATTTGACATTGACTGGGTTGGATGCTAAATCTATGCCTAAACCGTAAAGCACTAAAAACAGCAATAGTGGGGGGGGGCATGGCTGAGAAAATTTATCGCGTCAATATGGGTGATCTTAGTGTTAGAGTTGAAGATGTACCGGCGGCCCTGCAGGGTCTCGGCGGGCGGGCCTTGACTTCGACGATCGTCGCTTCCGAAGTACCGCCGACCTGTCATCCTCTGGGTAAATATAATAAATTAGTGTTTGCACCCGGTCTGCTTTCCGGCACCCGGGCCGCCAACTCCGGGCGGCTTTCGGCCGGGGCCAAAAGCCCTTTGACCGGAACTATCAAGGAGAGTAACGTTGGCGGTACGGCAGCCCAACTTCTGGCGCGCCTGGGGATTAAGGCGCTGATTCTTGAAGGGCTACCGACGCCATGTCAGTTTTATGCTCTTAAAATAAATGCCGCCGGGATTGAAATCATCCCGGAAAATGATCTCGTTGGGGCCGGAAACTTTGCTGTGGTTGCCGCTCTGGAAAAGACTGCGCCCAAAGACTGGGGGCTTTTAAGTATCGGTCAGACAGGTGAGCGTTGCCAGCTGGCCGCCAATATCTCAGTTAAAGATCCCGACGGTAAATTGCGCAGTCTCGGCCGCGGCGGTCTGGGGGCGGTAATGGGGACAAAAGGGGTTAAATATATCTCGATTGATGCGACCGACGCACCTAAAAGTGTGGCCCTGGCTGACGAAGATAAATTCAAGGCGGCGGCGAAAACTTTTACAAAAGCCCTGCTTGATCATCCGGTCTGCGGTTCGGCTCTGGGGGCTTACGGCACCAACGTCCTGGTCAATATCGTCAATGAGGCGGGTGGTCTGCCGACTAGAAATTTCCGCAGTGGTCAGTTTGACCGGCACGAGATGATCAGCGGCGAAAAGATGGCGGAGATGATTGCCGCCCGGGGTGGCAAGAATAGGCATGGCTGCCATGCCGGTTGCGTCATGCAGTGTTCCCAGGTCTTTGTTGATAAAGATGGAAAATATGTGACCTCCGGTTTTGAATATGAGTCGATCTGGGCCATGGGGGCGCACTGTGGTCTTGATGACCTTGATCTGCTGGCTGAAGCTGACAGTATTATGGATGATATCGGGGTTGATTCGATTGAGACCGCGGTTACGATCGGGCTGGCGATGGAGGCCGGTGTGATTGAATTTGGTGATGGTCCGGGTTTTCTTAACCTGCTGCAGGAGATTAAAAAGGGGAGCCCTCAGGGGCGAATCTTAGGCTCAGGGGCTGCCGTGACCGGAAAAATTTATGGTCTGGCGCGGGTGCCGGTGGTCAAGGATCAGGCGATTCCGGCCTACGATCCCCGCTCGGTTAAGGGGATCGGCATTACTTATTGTACTTCGACCATGGGCGCCGACCATACGGCGGGCTACACGGTGGCGACCAATATTCTTAAATCAGGTGGTTTTGTCGATCCTTTGCTGAAAGATGGTCAGGTTGAGCTCTCCCGCAACCTGCAGATTGCGACGGCGGCGGTCGACAGTACCGGGCTCTGCATCTTTGTCGCCTTTGCCCTGCTCGATGACGCAACCGCCCTGCCGGCGGTGGTGGAGATGCTCAATGCCCGTTACGGTCTGGCCCTGACGGCCGATGATGTGACGGCATTGGGTATCTCGGTGTTAAAAACCGAGCACGCTTTTAATCAGGCCGCCGGCTTTACCAAAGCCCACGACCGTCTGCCGGAATTCTTCAGCGATGAACCGGTACCACCCCATAACGCAATCTGGGATTTCAGTGATGCCGAGATCGACGAGTTCTGGAATTTTTAGAAAAAGTTGACTATGAACAAAAGAAGATTCGTAGAAGTAAGTTGTTTAAAGTTAGTTTTTTTGTTTCTGTTGTTTGTTCTCAATGGCTGCGCTGCATTAGTGGTTGATCCGCTGCTTGCATCGCTGAGCCGTTCGCTTGAACAGGAGACCGATATTGAGCTGCTGATTGACGGCAGTCCGACGCTGCTGCTGTTGCTTGACGGAATGCTTGTTGATGATCCCGAAAATCCGAAACTGCTCAGAGCCGGGACTCGGGCCTTTACGGCTTATGCTCTTTTGCTTGATGAGACCGGTAAACCGGAGCGGGCCCGACTGGCCGGTGACAAGGCCCGAGCTTACGGTTTTAAACTGCTTTCTCGAAATGCGCAATTCAAGCAGACCTGCCAGGCTTCGTTGTCTCTATTTCAGGAAGCGCTGTTATCGTTTGACCAAGATGACGCCGCTGATCTTTTCTGGGGCGGGCAGGCCTGGGCCCTGTGGATCAAACTGCAGGGGGGCAGCCCCGCTGCCCTGGCGGAGCTCCCCAAGGTTGAAGCTTTGATGCTGCGGGTGATTGCCCTTGATGAAACCGTGGCTTTCGGGTCGGCCCATCTGGTTTTGGGCAGCATCTACGGCTCGCTGCCGGTGATGCTGGGAGGCAAACCGGAGCTTGGGCGGCACCATTTTGAACGGGCTCTGGCTTTGAGTCGGCGCCAGTACTGGCCGGTTCAGGTTGCCTATGCGGATGTATATGCCCGGCAGACCTTTAATCGGGAGCTTTTTATCGGACTGCTCAACGAAGTCATCGGGAAATCGCTGCCCGCGAATGAGATGATGTCTGCCAACCGCCTGGCTCAGAAAAAAGCGGCAGAACTCTTAGCCAGGGTAGATGATTTTTTTTAACGTTTTACAGGTCGTTTTGCTTTTACTGGTTATTATAAGGAGATTGAATTATGCGAAGACGGAATAAAATTTATTGTTTCGCCTGGCTGCTTTTATTTTTCTTTTTTCTTGGTAATCTTTGTTTTGCGGTTGTCAGGGCTGAGGCCAAGCGACCAAAATATCTCTTTAAGATGGCTAGTCTTGCCCCTGATGGCAGTATCTGGGCGCAACGTTTTGACGAGTTCGCCCGGGAGGTTCAGGAAAAGAGCGGGGGAGAGGTCGGCTTTAAGGTTTATGCCGGCGGGGTCATGGGTGATGACCGGGCCATGTTCCGCAAGATGAAGATCGGTCAGTTGCAGGGGGCCGGATTTACAATGACCGGCATCAGTGAAATGGTTCCTGATTTTCGGGTTATGGGTATTCCGTATCTTTTTCAATCCTACGCCGAGGTCGACGAGGTCTGGGATAAACTGATGCCGTTTCAGGTTGCCGCCTTTGCCGAACAAGATATGGAGCTTATCGCGATGTCTGAAGTCGGTTTTATCTATACGATGTCGACTTATCCGATCTCCACGCTTGAAGATCTGAAAAAGAGTAAAAGCTGGGCCCCGGATGGCGACCCGCTTAACCTGGCTTTTATTGAAGCCGTGGGGGTTACCCCGATTCCGCTCTCTTTACCGGATGTGCTGGTTTCGTTGCAGACCGGCATGGTTAACACGGTTTTTAACAGCTATTACGGATCGATTGTTTTGCAATGGTTTACTAAGGTAAAATATATTACCGATCTTCCCTTCGGTTACGCCTATGGTGCCCTGGTTATCGACAAAAAAGCGCTGGTCCGCCTGCCTGAGAGTCTTCAGGACATAATTAAAACGGCGGCGCAGAAATATTTTTCCGGAAAACTTAAAGAAGATACCCGGCAGACCAATACCGAGGCGTTGGCGACCCTTAAGGCCAATGGTATCGAACTGGTTGCCGCCGATCCTGCGGTGGTTACGGTGCTTAGTGGTTTGCGTGACCAAATTGTCGCCGAGAGTGTGGGGAAATATTTCTCCCCCGGAATTTATAAAGAGATGATGACCATTCTTGAGAATTATCGCAACGCCAGACCCTGAAAACCGATAACGTTTTTTGCCAAAGGAAACTCAAAAAGAAAACTGGCTGAACAGTTACATTTGCGTTTAATTTTTATGTGGCCGACGACGGCCCCGGAGCGGGAGAAATTTTTTGGGATTTCTGAAAAATCTGGGGCGGCGCCTTAGTCAGTTCGAAGAGTTATTTATCGCTTCGCTTTTGCTGGTCATGATTTTCCTCGCAGTTCTGCAGATCTTCCTGCGCATTTTTTTCGACAGCGGCCTGGTTTGGGCCGATTCCATGCTGCGTTATCTTGTGCTTTGGGTGGGAATGTCGGGAGCCGCTCTGGCAACCAAGCAAAATAAACACATAACCATTGATATTTTTTCCCATTTCTTATCGGCCAGAGGGGCTTTGTGGCTCCATCTTCTGCTTAACCTCTTCGCCGCAGTGGTCTGCGGCTTTCTTGTCTGGGCAGCTTTTTTATTCATCAAAAACGAGATTTATTTTGATAGCGGGCGCGTGCTTTTAACTATCCCGGTTTGGGGCTTGAACCTCATTTTCCCCTTTGCCTTTTCTTTGATGGCCGCTCGCTTTGTTGTTAAGGTTTATGCTTTAATTCTGGCGCTGCGGCCTTCACAAGTCAGCTTTTCCGGATTACGCTGATGAAATTTATAGTTTTTGCTTTGGCTTTGCTCGGCAGCCCTTTGTTCGTGGTGATTGCCGCCTTGGCTCTGCTCTCTTTTTATGGGTCCGGCATTGATCTTTCCGTTGTTGTTATTGAGATGTCGCGCCTGGCCGACACCCCGATGCTTGTTTCCCTGCCTCTTTTTATCTTTGCCGGCAGCCTGCTATCGGCTTCGGGGGCGTCGCAAAGATTGGTGAAACTTTCGCAAAGTCTGCTGGGCTGGATGCCTGGGGGTCTGGCTGTGGTGGCGTTGCTTGTCTGTGCGATTTTTACAGCTTTTACCGGAGCTTCCGGGGTCACCATCTTTGCCGTTGGCGGCATGCTTTTTCCGGCGCTGCTGAAAGATAATTATTCCGAGCGTTTCACTCTCGGTCTCTTGACCTCATCCGGGAGTCTGGGGCTCCTTTTCCCTCCCAGTCTCCCGCTGATTCTCTATGGGGTAATCTCCGGAGCCCGGATCGACCAGCTCTTTCTCGCCGGCATCCTGCCGGGCGTCGTCATGCTGCTGCTGCTGGCCGGTTACTGTATGCGCCAGGGCCGGGGTGTGAAAAAAGGGCGGCAGGCGGAGGCTTCCGAACCTCTGCCGGCAATATTGAGAGAGGTCCTCTGGGAGTTGCCGTTGCCGGTTATTGTACTGGGCGGGATCTATGGTGGTTTTCTGGTTGTGGGAGAGGCGGCGGCAGTGACCGCTCTCTATGTGCTGCTGGTTGAGGTTTTTATCTATAAAGATATCTCTCTGCGCGAACTGCCGAAAATCATGGTGCAGAGTATGGTTCTCTTTGGCGGTATTCTCGTGGTCCTGGCGGCTTCGATGGCTTCAACTAATTTTCTTATCGACCAGGAAATTCCGCAACAGCTCTTCATCTGGATCAGAGAGTATATTACCAGTAAATATACATTTATTCTGCTTTTGAACATCTTTTTGCTGCTGGTGGGGGCGCTGCTTGATATCTTTTCAGCCCTGGTACTAGTGGTTCCTCTGATTGTGCCGATTGCGTCTGCCTATGAGATTAATCTCGTGCATCTCGGGATTATCTTTCTTACCAATCTGCAGATCGGTTACTGTACCCCGCCGGTCGGACTTAATCTTTTTCTTGCCAGCTATCGTTTTGAGCGCCCCATCGCCGAGCTCTACCGGGCCACCCTGCCTTTCCTCGGACTTCTGTTAATTACCCTGCTGCTCATAACTTATTTTCCTTTTTTAAGTCTTTTTCTGGTGGATATCATCTGGCCCGGGTAAAGGAAGATGAGATGAGACTTTTTATTGCACTTGATCTGCCGGAGTATATTAAGCGCGAACTTGTTCTGCTTAATACCGATTTGCCGCAGGCGCGCTGGGTTCCAGCAGTGCAACTGCATTTAACCTTACGCTTTATCGGTGAGCTTGACGAGACTTTTGTTGAGGATCTCAAGGCTGCTCTGGCGGTGATACGATTTCCATCTTTTCCTTTGTCTCTGAAAGGTCTGGGTTGTTTTCCGTCGCGCCGCAATCCGCAAGTGCTCTGGGTTGGCCTGGAAAAGTCGGTTGCCCTTATGGCCTTAAGAAAAAAGGTGGAGATTGTTCTGGTCAAGTTCGGAGTAACTCCCGATCCTCGTCAATTTTCACCTCACATCACCTTGGCGCGCACCAGAAAAACTCCGTCGGCGCTGATAACCACCTTTCTCAACCAGTATGCTCTTTTTCACCTGCCCAAAATTACCGTTTCCAGTTTTCATCTCTATTCCAGTATTCTGTCGTCGAAGGGGGCTTGGCACCGGCACGAGGCCGAGTTTTTACTGGAGGATAGATAGATTGCTGCAAATGCTGTATTTGGGATGCAGGGGTTGTTCCTGGATTAGCAATTTTATCCTGGCGTGTTATACTAACCGATATTAACTGTTCAACGGAGGTGGGTTATGACGGTCGGTGAGTTGTGTACCAGAGAGGTAGTTGTCGCTGAAAAAGAGATGGGTGTTGTTGCTGTGGCCCAGTTGATGCGCAGCTATGCGGTTGGCGACGTTGTTGTGGTTGAACATCGTAATGAACAGGTTTTTCCACTTGGCATTATTACTGATCGAGATATTGTAGTTGAATTGATTGCCGAAGAGGTTGCACTTGATGCCGTTTCGGTTGGCGATGTGATGAGTTATGAACTAGTTACAGTGCCTGAGAGTGAGGATGTCTGGTCGGCTCTGGAGCTGATGCGTTGGAAGGGTATCCGGCGGATACCGGTGATCAACGCCGATGGCTCTTTAGAGGGGATTGTGGCGTTTGATGATCTGCTCGAACTTCTGGCCGAGGAGCTGGCTATGCTGGCTCGGGTTGCGAGTCGGGGCGATCTCTCCGGTCGCCGATTTATACCATAAATCGGCGACCGGCCTTAAGCTGGATTTGTGCGAAATTGTCCGGACTTACAAGGTGACGTTACTCCTTGCCGGTGAGCGGCACAAAGGCTACCGGCAATATCTTCCGGGTCGTGAATTCTCCATCTTCTTTTTTTTTCAGAACTATAAGTTCCTGGGAACTGTAGGGCTGGCCGACAGGAATAACCAGACTGCCGCCGGGTTTCAATTGTGCGCACAAAGCTTGCGGAATTTGCGGGGCGGCAGCCGTAACGATAATGCCGTCGAAGGGAGCTTTTTCCGGCCAACCCTGCCGGCCGTCTCCCTGAAGCACCTCAATATTGGCATATCCGAGTTTTTGCAGGCGGGATGAGACCTTTTCCGCCAGAGTAGGGATACACTCAATTGTATATATCTGTTTGACCAGGAGAGAGAGGATGGCGGCCTGGTATCCTGAACCGGTGCCGATTTCCAGAATAATGTCATCCGGTTGCGGGTTGAGAAGATCGGTCATCAAGGCAACAATAAAAGGCTGGGAGATCGTCTGACCGTTACCAATGGGCAGGGGACGGTTGTCGTAGGCTGCCGTTTGCAGATGGGCCGGAACAAAATCAGCCCGCAACACCTGCCCCATGGCGTTCATGACTTTCGGGCTCAGTTGCGCTTTGCCCGTAAACGATTGCGTGAGATAGCTTTCGCTCGCAATGGTTTGCAGCATCTTCTCGATCTGTGCTATCTTATTCACTCTGCCCCCCCCCTTTTTGAGCTGCATGAAAAGATCAGGGAAAGAGCCGATTTTTCCGAGGTCTGGAACAACTCTGATCTTTCTCATGTGATGACCCGTTTTGCCATTGCTGCAAGTCACCGGGGCAAACATCTCGAAAAAAATCCCGCAAAAACAGAAGCGAAGATCAGAATGTGAGAAGTGTCTGTAACCGTTCAGGTTTTGTCATAGCGGTGGCTGTGTTTGCCGGAGACATTGCGATAAAACGCTTTGATGGTCTTCATGTCGGCATCAATATCGCCGGTGGGCTGGAATAATCCGGCGATGCCGCCCTCTTTTTTCCGGTAATCCAAATATCCCAGAGCGATGGGTATGCCGGCGCCGGTGGCGATATGGTAAAAGCCGGTTTTCCATCTGTCGACCCGGGAGCGGGTGCCTTCCGGGGTGTTGGCGATTATCAAAGCGTCTTCCGCCGCGAAATAGTCGACGCATTGCTGCACGATATTGGTACTTCGGGTTCTGTCGACCGGAAGACCGCCAAGCCAGTGGAAAAGGGCTCCAAAAGGCCAATTAAACAGAGTATGTTTGCCGAGCCAATAGGCCTTTAAATTGAGCTCCATCATGATCAGTAGAAACATGGGAAAGTCCCAGTTGGAGGTGTGCGGCGCGCCGATGAGGATATATTTTTTACTACCCGTACTTCGGTCTACAATTTTCCAACCATTGAGTTTAAACAGAGATCGTGCGATCGGCTGCAGGAATGGCTTAATTATCGGGGTGTCAAAGACTGTTTTATACATTCAGGTGCAAATAGAGAGAAGCGCTTGAAATGTCAACCGTAAAATAGTTGGATGAAGCTGCCGGACGGGCTTTGTCCCGCATTAGAGCTTGAGGATTCTCTGCAGAAATGATATGCCATGTCCGTAACTGTTAATTATGGCTTGGGGGGGATTAACTTTGGATTTTTGGCCGCGGCGGCAGAGTCGGGAAATCAGGCTGGGAGAGCTTACTGTTGGCGGTCGGGCCCCGGTGTCGGTGCAGTCCATGACTAATACCGATACCCGGGATGTGACTGCGACGGTGGCTCAGATTAATCGTCTCGAAGCGGTCGGCTGCGAGCTGGTACGGGTGGCGGTGCCCGATGAAACGGCAGCTCTGGCCCTGTCGTCGATTAAAAAATCGATCAGTATTCCACTGATTGCCGATATTCATTTCAATTATCGTCTTGCTCTGATTGCGGTTGACGAGGGGGTTGACGGGTTGCGTCTCAATCCCGGCAATATCGGCTCGGCGGCCCGGGTACGCGAGGTGGTAGCGGCCTGTCGCGAGCGGTCCATTCCGATCCGCATCGGGGTTAACGGCGGCTCTCTGGAAAAAGAGGTGGTGGAAAAATACGGCTATACCCCGCAGGCGCTGGTCGCGAGTGCGCTGGGGCATGTTCGGCTTTTAGAGGATGAAAATTTTGCGCTTATCAAGATATCTTTGAAATCATCAGACGTGATGGCCACCCTGTCCGCTTATCGCCTGCTGGCTGAAGCGGTCGACTATCCTTTTCACATCGGTATTACCGAAGCCGGAACTATGCTGCGCGGTGCCGTTAAGTCAGCGGCGGGCTTGGCTCTGCTGCTCGGGGAAGGGTTGGGCGATACTTTGCGGGTCTCTTTGACCGCGGCTCCGGAAGCGGAGATTTTTGTCGCCTTTGAGCTTCTCAAAAGTCTGGGCCTGCGCCGGCGCGGCATTGAACTGATCTCCTGTCCCACCTGCGGACGCACCGAGGTTGACCTGATCAGATTGGCCGAAGCTGTGGAGAAGGCCCTGGCGCATATTCAGGAGCCTTTGAAGATTGCGGTCATGGGCTGTGTTGTCAATGGTCCCGGTGAAGCCCGGCACGCTGATTTCGGTATTGCCGGGGGCAAAGGAGTGGGTCTGATTTTTCGGCAGGGGGAGATTCTCAAAAAACTGCCGGAGAGTGAACTGGTTCAGGCTCTGGTGGCAGAGGTGGAAACCTTTGTCGCCAAGCAGAAAATGCGCAGCGGGGAATGCCGTTAATGATAGAGGCCGAATTTCCAGCGCCGGTCGCCTCCTGCCGCCGGTTCACTCTTTTATGAGTCGCATGAACAATCGAAACCTCTCGAATCCCGGCTGGTGGCAGCGTGGTCTGCTGGCGGGGCGTCTCTGCTGGGGGTTGCTGGGGGATCGCCGTGTCCCTTTTTATCTTAAATTAATCCCCTTGTCGGCAGTAATCTACTTTTTTTCGCCCTACGATCTGTTGCCCGATCTGGTGATTCCCGGGTTGGGACAGATTGATGATCTGCTTGTTATTTTTCTGGCCTGTCGTCTCTTTTTCTATCTCGTGCCAAGCTATATTTTGCGAGAGCATCAGGAAAAAATCATTGCCCGACATTTTCAGTTATATTGATGAATCAAACAACCGCCAAATTGTAAAAGTGGTGAATTATAAAAGTGACCAATCCTAAACAAGCGGCTGAAATCCGTCTTTTGCCGCCAGATGTCTGCAATCAGATTGCCGCCGGTGAGGTGGTAGAACGTCCGGCTTCGGTGGTTAAGGAGCTGGTAGAAAATGCGCTTGATGCCGGGGCCGATCAGATTAAAGTCGTGCTTGAGGAGGGCGGGAAAAATCTGATCGAAGTGATCGACAACGGTTCCGGCATGGAGCCGGCCCAGGCCCATCTCGCTTTAGAGCGCCATGCCACCAGTAAAATCACCTCAGCCGCCGATCTTTTCGGGGTCAGCAGTTATGGTTTTCGCGGTGAGGCGCTGCCCAGCATTGCCGCGGTTTCCCGTTTTTCCCTGATTTCCCGAACTGCGGCCATGGAGTCCGCAGTTCGGCTGACGGTGGCCGCGGGCGGTGTCGTGCAGGAAGAATCAATCGGAGCCCCGCCCGGTACCCGGGTGACGGTGGCCGATCTCTTCTATTCGGTGCCGGCACGCAAAAAATTCCTCAAAACCACCAATACTGAACGTGGGGCGGTGCTCGAACGTTTGCAGCGTTTAGCCATGTCCCATCCGGAATGCTCGT
>JAFGVI010000023.1 GCA_016938065.1 Deltaproteobacteria bacterium
CCGCCAACTGCGAGCTCTTTGCCGGCAACGCCCCCCAGCGCCGCAAAAGTCGCCTGGACAAAATTTTCGAGATAGTGCGGCTGCTGAAAAACTGCTACTTTCTTACGCAGTCCCGAAGTTCCGGGCCGCTGATCGGAAAAAGCCTTTGTCGTGACGCTTTCGATTTTCATGGTCAGGAGATCTCCAAAGTTTGTAACGCAACTGTCATTCGTAATTCGTAATTTTTAATTCGTAATTCCCACCGCCCTGCGCTGCTCAATAAAGTCGGCCAGAGCCCTGATCGACGCCAGAGCTTCACGGCCCTCTTCCATGTCCTTGATCTCAACCGCAAAATGTTTCTGAATAAGGACGACCAGTTCGACCGCATCGAGTGAATCGAGGCCTAAGCCCTCATCGCCAAACAAAGGATCATCATCTTCGATCTCCGCGGCGGTAACATCTTCCAGATTCAACTCTTCAATAATCAGTTTTTTCAACTGCTCGCGCAGATGGTTTTCCTGCATAATTTACACCTTTAATAAAAGTAATAAAAGTTTCGGTTCACGGTTCTGGTTGTTGATCCCACATATCATAGAAATTAAAAAACTGGAACGGTTCTTTAGCGCAGAGGTTTTCCAGCGTTTTGACATAACGGGTCAGATAGGGCTGTAAGCGCGGCAGCGGTCGCGCTGCCGCGCTCGGCACCCTGATGACCTCGGCAAGTTCGATATGGTAGCGATCGGGGCCGGTCTTGAGCGGAAAAAGGACCGCCAGCGGGGCTTCGGTAACGGCTGCAAGTTTCCAGGCGGCGAGCGGAAATCTGACCGGCGCACCGAGAAAATCAAGTGCCATGCTGCTGCCTGCCGCTCCCTGGTGGCGGTCGCCCATGATGCAGACAATTTCGCCGCGTTTCAGGGCCGCCGTCATCTCCAGGGTGCCGCCCAGAAAAGCGGTCGGGTCGATAATCCGGCAGGGATTTTTCTGGCCGGAATGCTCATAGTAGTGGCGGTCGATATCGGCCTCATCCTGTTGCAGAAGGAGATGAACCGGTTTTTTGAGTTGACTCAGATAGACCATCGCCGCCTGCCAGCAGCCGACATGGGAGGTCAGAATAATCAGACCCGCATTGGCGGCGGCAAGTTCGGCCAGGCGGGTGTTTTCGGGAAATTCGGTTTTAAGCATTTCCGGGCCGCAAATGCCGACCAGGGCGCGATCGACCAGGGAACGGCTTAAGCCCAGGAGCATGCGATAACTGTCGCCCAGGGCGGCAAAACCCCGGCGGTCGGGAAAGCGGCGTTCCAGATAGTAGCGGCTTTTACGGCGCTCGGCCGGGCGGCACAAAAGGTAGTAAAGCACCACCGGATAGAGAAAAAGGTAGGCGCTGCGGCGCCCGCCCCACCGGATCAGAAGATAGAAAAAGCGATGCTGCCAGGGAGCACCGACACTGCGGCTGCTCCATTTTTTATTATTTGCCGTGGTCACGCTGGAGGCCTTAAGCTTGGTTCAGGGTTTGTTGTTTACGGAGACTTTCTGCCGTAAGATAGGTGAGCAGGCCGATACCTGCCGCCAGCAGCGGTCCTACGAGAAGTGAGCCCAGGCCCCACTCCCAGAAACGTTCCAGGGCCTGATAGCCGAGGGTTTTCAGGGAGATTTCAGTCAAAAATGCACCATGGCGCATGAAATATCCGGCTTCGATAGCTAAAGCCGGAACCAGGGGCGGCATACAGAGGTGGGCGGCTGAGAGCGCGACAATCTTGTTGAGGCGGCAGTAGCCGGTCAGCATCAGGATCAGCATGGCCCTGATGCCGATTAACGGCAGAGCCCCGACCAGAACCCCGAGAGCCACTGCCACTGCCAGACGTTTCGGGCTGGCATTCTCTTTGAGGAGCAGGCGTAAACTGCGTAACGGGTGCAGAATCGAGACCGGCTCGGCCGGCGGCAGCCCCTCGTCATCAAGCTGATTATGCGGCCAGGGTAGCATGGACCGGATGGTCAGCCGGGTATTTAAAAAACTTAAACGCAGGTTGTCCCAGAGCCGATGAAAATGGGAGATATGTTCGCGCCGTTCCGGATAGTGAACCCTGATCGTAATTTCCTGAATCCGGATCCCGGACCAGGCCGCCCGCACCAGAATTTCATTTTCAAAAGCGTAGCGTTTTTCCCGCCATTTATGGGCCCCTAAGACCTTTAACGGGTAAGCCCGAAAACCGCTCTGACTGTCGCCGATCCGCTGTCCGGTCTGAACCCGGAACCAGAAATTTGAGAAGCTTCGTCCGAAGCGGGAACTGCCGGGGACATAGGTTTGAGCAAAATTGCGGCAGCCGACGATGATGGCGGCGGGATCGTTTTTGATCGCCGCAAAAAAAGCGGGCAGATCGTCGCCGTAATGCTGGCCGTCGGCGTCAATGGTGACGATATGGCTGGCGTTAAGTTCCCGGGCTTTTTCAGCTCCGCTCAGGATCGCCGCCCCTTTACCCCGATTGCGCGGGTGGCGGATAATCTGCACGGACTGATCGAGCTTTGCACACTCGGCGACCGCATTATCACGGCTGCCGTCGTCAACAACTATTATCAAGTCGGCAAACCGCTGTACGTCAGCCACCACTTTGACCAGCGTCGCAGCATGGTTGTAGAGGGGAATAACCACCGCAGTTGCTGTAGGTTCAGAGCCTTTTGCCAGGGTTTGCGGGCCGGTCTTTATCAGGTGAGGCGCGGTTGCAGTAGAGGTCATAAAATTCAGTCATTACTCCGGTTAATCAGGTTGAC
>JAFGVI010000024.1 GCA_016938065.1 Deltaproteobacteria bacterium
AGTCGGTAGAGCAGGGGACTGAAAATCCCCGTGCCGGCGGTTCGATTCCGTCCCCCGGCACCAGCGTTTCAAACATTAAGGCGTCCTCTGGGGCGCCTTTTTTGTTTTTCTTGTTTTAAGCCCCGAATGCGCCCGCATGTGATTGCCTCTTTCCAGTAAAATAGCATAAAAGAGGGTCTAAATCCATTCTGTTCTGTGATGACAGCTTCTCTTGTTTTTTCGGCAGAAATCCAAAAAAATTAATAAATATTTTCATTGCTTGTCTTTGCCTTTCTCTATTATAAAAAAGGATATTTCTCTCTTGTCTCTTCTACTGCCGTTAGAAGGTGTTTTTATGGAAAAAAGCGATAAAGTTTATGTCGCCGGTCATCGCGGTCTGGTGGGCTCGGCGATTGTGCGTTGTCTGCAGCAGGCGGGCTATGAAAATCTATTGTTGCGGTCGCGCTCCGAACTTGATCTGACCGATAAAAACGCGGTCGCTGCTTTTTTTGCGGAGCAGCAACCCGACTATGTCTTTCTCGCCGCCGCCAGAGTCGGTGGTATCTATGCCAACGCAACCCGGCCGGCCGAGTTTATCTACGACAATCTCATGATTCAGTGTAATGTTTTGCGGGCGGCCGCAGAATCCAGGGTGCAGAAACTTATTTTTCTCGGCAGCTCCTGTATCTACCCCCGTCTGGCACCGCAGCCCATGCGTGAGGAGTATTTGTTGAGCGGCCCTCTCGAACCCACCAATTCGGCTTATGCGGTTGCCAAGATTGCCGGGATCGAGATGTGTCGGGCTTTTAACCGTCAGTATGAGACTAATTTTGTGCCGGTGATGCCGACCAACCTCTACGGACCTTTTGACAACTATGATCTTTTAAGCTCACACGCGCTGCCGGCCCTGATGCGTAAATTTCATCTGGCTAAACTGGCGGCTGCCGGTGATCGTGCGGCCCTGGCAAAAGATGTTCAGGTCTATGGCCCTCTGCCGGATGACTTTTATGCCAACCTTCAGCGCATTGCCGCCTTTTACGGACAGCGTTTGCATGATTCCGACACTGTCCCCCAGCCGCCTGCCGGAGAGGTTTCCGACGCTGTCGTTCTCTGGGGGACGGGTCAACCTCTGCGGGAATTTCTTTTTGTCGACGATCTGGCCGAGGCACTGCTTTTTGTCATGCGCAACTGTCAATCGACAGAACTGCTTAATATCGGCACCGGGGTTGACCTGACGATTCGTGCTTTAGCCGAGATTGTCCGGGACGTGGTCGGCTATGCCGGCGGGTTTGCTTTCGATGCGGCAAAGCCTGATGGAATGCCAAAAAAACTGCTTGATGTCTCTCGTCTCAAGGGGCTCGGCTGGCGGCCCCGATTTACCCTGGAAGAGGGGATCCGTGTTGCTTATGCAAGTTACCTGCAAGGAGTTGTCTGATGGTGGCAATGGAGATCTCGACCTCCTGTTTCAAGGCCTACGATATTCGCGGGCGGGTACCCGATGAACTCAATGAAGAGCTGGCCTATCGTCTGGGGCGGGCTTATGCTGCGTACTTACAGCCCCGTAAGGTCGCTGTGGGCCGGGATGTGCGTCCTTCAAGCCCGGCTCTGGCGCTGGCGCTGACCCGAGGCCTCAACGAGGGGGGGGCGGAGGTTTTCGATCTCGGTCTCTGCGGCACCGAAGAGGTCTATTTCGCGACCTTTCATTACCGGCTCGATGGCGGTATTATGGTGACGGCCAGCCATAATCCCGGCGATTATAACGGCATGAAACTGGTGCGCCGGGAGGCACGTCCTTTAAGCGGTGATG
Source organism: Deltaproteobacteria bacterium (assembly GCA_016938065.1). Taxonomy (GTDB): domain Bacteria; phylum Desulfobacterota; class Anaeroferrophillalia; order Anaeroferrophillales; family Tharpellaceae; genus Tharpella. The sequence goes on from JAFGVI010000024.1 coordinate 1,787, forward strand.
ATGGCCTGCCCCAGATCAGGGAGTTGGTTCGGGCGGGACGGTTCCCGGCGTCAACCAGCCGTGGTCGGGTCACCTCGCTTGACTTTCGTCCGGCTTACATCGAGCATCTGCTCGGTTATATTGACCAGGCGCAGCTTAAACCCTTAAAAATCGTGGTCAATGCGGGGAATGGCTGTGCCGGGCTGGTGCTTGATGAACTGGAAAAACGCCTCCCTTTTACCATGGTTAAACTGCTCAACGAACCCGACGGCAGCTTTCCTCAGGGTATTCCCAATCCCCTGCTGCCTGAGAATCGAGCCCTGACCAGTCAGGCGGTGCGGGACCACCAGGCGGCTGTCGGTCTGGCCTGGGACGGTGATTTCGACCGCTGTTTTTTCTTTGATGAAAAGGGGCGTTTTATTGAGGGTTATTATATTGTCGGGCTCCTGGCTGAAAGTCTGCTCCCGCATCATCCCGGGGCGAAAATTATTTATGATCCGCGATTGACCTGGAATACCATCGAACTGGTCGCGGCAAACCGGGGCGAGGCTCAGGTTTCCAAAACCGGCCACGCCTTTATCAAAGATAAAATGCGTGAGCTCGATGCGCTCTATGGCGGCGAGATGAGTGCGCATCACTATTTTAAAGATTTTTCCTACTGTGATTCCGGAATGATTCCCTGGCTGCTGGTGCTGGAGCTGATCGCAAAAAGTGGTCGCACACTTTCCGAACTGGTTGATGCGAGAATCAGGCGCTTTCCGGTCAGCGGCGAGATAAACCGGCGGCTGGCTGATCCCTTGGCCGCAATTACCCGGGTCGAGAAACATTTCAGGGCGCGGGAAGCGGTTACAGCGCATGATCAGATCGATGGTTTGAGTCTGGAGTTTGCCGCTTGGCGGTTTAATCTGCGAACCTCCAATACCGAGCCTTTAGTGCGGCTCAATGTTGAAAGTCGTGGTGACCAGAAATTGATGGAGAGCAAAACCCGGGAGATTCTGGATCTTCTTGCAGGTTGTTAAAAATCATTAATTGATGCAATCTCCGGCTTGACCGAAGTCCCAGGAAAGGTTATAAGCAACCTCCCTGCGGGGAGGGAAAGCGTTTCCCGTTGAGAGACAGAAATGCGGAGAAAAACCGCACGGTTCGCAGCTGCGCTGTTAACACCGTCAATAATAGATTTTCAGGAGAGAACTTGTGAGCGAAGAAAAAGTAGAAAAAAAAGTAGAAAGCAGTCAGGCTGTTCCGCAGAACAAAGGTGAAAAAAAGAAGAGTGGCGGGATTTTCTCCTTTGTGGCGATCATTCTTTTTTGTCTGCTGGCTCTGGCCGTGATTTCAGTTTTTCTTAACAATCAGAAACTGCATAAGCAGATTGTCGATATTGAGCGTAAGGTTGTGATTCTGCAGGATGGTGATCAGAAGATCGGCAGTCGGGTTCTGGCTCTGGAAGATGAATTTGTGGTTCTAGGTTTGAAAAAGCGTCTGGCCAAGCTTAAAACTTCGGTTAAGAGTCTTTTGGATCTGCAGGGCCTGTTGGCTGATAATCAGGAGATTGCCGGTAAGGTTAAGGATCTGGTAGAAGAGCTTGCCGACGAAGAGCAAAAGCTAGAGCGGGAGATTGCCGGAACAAACCTGAAAAAATTTCAGGCCAGTCGTCCCTGTCAGCAACCCTGTCAGCAGCCATGTTATCAGCGTTGTCCCGAATCTGTTGTGATTATGCATCCTCCGCTTACACCGGCAGCACCGCCGGCGACGGCTCTTGAGCAGGCCGTGAGCGCGCATGTCAAGGAGCACTCGGCTTCTTCGGCAGCCGCTTCGACCGAGTCTCATGCAACTCCGGTAGCGTCTCCGAAAACGGTGGAGAATCCTGATTCGTGGTGGTACAGATTTATTAATTTAAGACTTTTTGGCAACTGATGTGCCGCAAAGCTCTCTTGTAAGGCTGCCAGATTTCGACTTTTCCGGGAGTAAATGATGGTCGTTGTTGAAAAGGGTGAAGATCTGGTTTGCGGGATCAATGCCGTAGATGAGCTTCTTCGGCGCCAGCTGCGCCGGATTCAGACCCTCTACTGTGTCGAGAAACCGGCCCGGCGGGTTGCTGAGCTGGTGGAGCGGGCGCGCCGGGATGGTGTGACCATCAAATCGGTTCCGGCTGCCGCTCTTGATCGTCTGGCTGGTGAAGTTCGCCATCAGGGTGTCGCCGTTGCGGTGGCACCTTTTGTTTTTACGCCTTTGGCCGAACTTTTGCGGGTTCTGGCTCTAAGTGAGACCGGGGCCATGCTGGTGGCCGTCGATGGGGTGACCGACCCGCGCAATCTCGGGGCGATTATTCGGACGGCGGCGGCGGCCGGGGCGGGGGGACTGCTTCTGCCGGAACGGCGCAGCGCCGCGATTACGGCTACGGTCGCCAAAACCGCGGCCGGGGCTTTGGAAAATCTGCCGATCAGCCGGGTCGTAAATCTGGCTGATGCCCTGCGTCGTTGTCAGGAGGCCGGTTTCTGGGTGTATGGCGCCGCCTCTGAGGGCGGTCAGGATATCTATACCGTCGAGTGGGCCGACGCGCTGGTGCTGGTTCTAGGTTCGGAAGATAAAGGGCTCAGGCCGATTGTCGGCAAAAACTGCGATCTCAAGGTGACGATTCCGCTGGCGAGTCGCAGCGAATCGCTCAATGTCGGCATTGCCGCGGCCGTTACCCTTTTTGAGATCAATCGCAGTCGCCGCCAAACCAGAAATGGTTTTTCGGCCAGGTAAGTTCCATGCCGTGAAACGGGCACTTGACGGTGACCTCTTTATCGTTGACGGCAATCACGTCCCAATCCTCAAGTTTTCCTTTGCGTCGCCGTAAAATTCTCTCCCCGACCGTGAACTCGTAGGGTTCAAAGACAGTAGGTTTTTTAATCATGGCGGACTCCTTTAGGGAAATTAAGATTTATCAATTACGAATTACGAATAGTGACTTATGAAAAATAGCTGGCCGGAGTTGGCCGTAGTTCTGGTCGAACCAAAACTTGACAAGAATGTCGGAGCTGTGGCTCGGGCCATGAAGAATTTTAACCTGGGTCGTCTGCTTCTGATTTCGCCGGGCTGCGATCATCTTTCGGATGCGGCCCGGGCTTTAAGCTGCGGGGCGGATGATCTGCTCGAACGGGCCGAAATTTTTTCCGATCTGGATGCGGCTCTGGCAAAATTCAAGCTCGTGGTCGGAACCACCGCCCGGCTTGGCAAATATTGCCGGCCGGTCTATACCCCGGCCCAGACAGCCGCAAAAATCAATAATCTGGGAGAAGAGACGCCGGTGGCTATCATGTTCGGCCGCGAGGATTTCGGTCTCGGCCGCGAGCAGCGTCGTCATAGTCATATTCTCTCCTCGATTCCGGTAAATCCCGGGTTTTCCTCTCTTAATCTGGCCCAGTCGGTGCTCCTCTATGGTTATGAACTGAGTCGTTTAAACATTGCGGAACGGCTGCCTCAGGCTGCCGCCGATCTGGCCACCCATAGCGAACTCCAAGGCATGTACGGCCATCTGCGCCAGACCCTGGAGGCCAACGACTTTCTCGATAAAAGCAATCCGGATCACCTTCTGGAATATCTGCGCCGGCTTTTCGGCCGGGCCGCCATGACTCACCGTGAGGTGCGCATCATTCGCGGCATCATGGCCCTGATTGATCACCTGAAGGCCGGGAAATAACCTCATTCAGATTCTTCGATGTATTCCGGGAAATATTTCTGCAGGCAGGACGGGCAGATCGTATGACTGAAATCCACCCCTGAGTGTTTGTGAATGTAACCCTCCAGCTGTTCATAGTACCCCTCATCATTCCGGATCGCCTTACAGTAGCTGCAGATCGGCAGAATACCGCGCAGGGTTTTGATCTCCTTCAGGGCTTGAGTGAGCTCCGCCTGTGAATGGCGCAGCGATTTTTCAATCCTGAGCTGCTCCTGATAAACTTGCTGTAAGCGGGCCCGGCTGCGGTAGAGGAATAAAAAAGCGGCGCTGACGAGGATGGCGAGCAGGATGGAGAGTGCGAGAAAGATCTCGGCCCGCCGTTGCTCATAAAAAGTCGGGGGCCGATCAACAATAATGCTCTCCGGCGGCAGCTGCTGATCCTTAATGGCAAAGCGCTGCAGCTGCTGGTCGTCAAACATGAACTGGTTGGGGCTGGGTGAGAGCTTGGGCAGGGTGGCCGGCGCAGTACCCTCGAGAATCCTGGCGGCCAGTTTTCCGGCCTGGCGGCCGTGTTCGTAGAGGTTGATCAGTTTACCTCCGACGATGCCGTGGCCGAGATTGAACTCCCAGCCTCCGAAAATGGGGAGCTGCGTCTGGGTCGCGAGAATCTCCAGGGCATCTCCACTGCTGTAAAAATTCCCTTTGTGATCATTGACCACCGAGGCAAAGTAAAAGGCCGCCGTCGAAGCCGGCGGGAATTTGTGCAGACGTTCGAGCAGCTCTTCGAGTTCAAGACCATTCAGGTAGATAAAATCTGCCTGTGAGCTGAAATCCGCGGCTTCCGCTTGAAACGTCCGGCGGTTAAGCTGGCCGACCAGGGAGCTGTCATGAATGACAATCACTCGTTCAGTTTCGGGCCGCAGTTTGAAAATCAGGGCCAGGGTTTCTTTGAAACTGGGGCGTTCATCAAAACCGACAAAATTATTCCGCTTGGTCAGGCGATTCAGGTCAAAGGCATTGGTGCCGCAGAAGACGACCGGGGTCGGGGCAAAAAGCTCATCGTAACAGCGCTCGACCAGGTTGAAAGCATAATCATCGGCGGCAACAATCAGATTGAAATAATTTACCCGGTATTTGTAGCGGAGCATGGTCAGGAGCTGTTCGTCATATTCCCGACCCGAGAAATTTTTGGAGTCGAGATATTCGGTTTTGATGTAGGCTTCAGGCAGGGCCGCTTTGAGAGTTGTCCGAAAGCCGTCAACAATATCATCGGTGCCTTTATAGCCCTCGTGGTAGGAGTTGATCAGCAGGATGTGCTGAGGCGGCGCCGCCTGAACTCCGGTTGGAACAGAGACCAGAATGAAAAATATTATACAGCATAGTGCGCGCTGCAGGTTGGAGCAATTTGGCAACCGTCTGTTTTGTGTCATAAATAAATCGTCGTTTTCGTCGGAATGCCGCTTCCTGGGGGATTTTAAGCGCGGGTAATCTGCATGTATCAGCATTCCTGTGCTGTTTGGGGTTCTTCCTAGCATTCTCAGATTATGCGATATAGCATAAGTGCGTAGCGTTAGCAAGGCTGGTAACTTTTCCTTTTCTCGTGAGCTGGCGATCGGTTATCGGCATCGACCGGCCCGCTGCTGTCAGCGTAATGAATTAGACATCGGCGGCCAGGCTTCCACGGTTATCGCCCTGCGTCCGGATGGTCGGGTGCATAAGTTTGAGATGAATGACCGCTGCGCGGCCGGCACCGGAAAATATCTCGAGCTGGTCGCCATGTCTCTGGGTTTTTCTTCAGGCTGAGATGTAAAGATTGACCGCGGAAAGAACGCCGACTGCCCACATGACCGCTGAAATTTTTCTGCTATTGCCACTTAAGGCGGCAATGATGACAAAGGAGAGAAAACCGATGGTCAGGCCGGTGGCGATACTGAACGTCAGCGGTATCAGGGTTATGGTCAGGAATGAAGGAACCGCAATCGTAAAATCGGAAAAATCAATCTCTTGGATGTTTTTGAACATAAACACCCCGACAATGATCAGAGCCGGGGCCGTGGCGAAAGCGGGTACGGCGCTGATTAGGGGGGCAAAGAAGAGGGCTGAAAGAAAAAAGACAGCCGTCACGATAGAGGCCCAGCCTGTTTTTGCCCCGTCCGCAATCCCGGATGCCGATTCAATGTAGGTGGTCGTAGTGCTCGTGCCCAGAAGGGCGCCGACAACCGTTGCCAGCGCATCGGCCTCCAGCATTTTATCGATATTCGCAATCGTACCGTCTTCCTGCACACTGCCCGCTTCGTAAGAACACGCGACAATGGTGCCGATTGAATCAAAAAGATCGACAAACATGAATGAAAAGATTGCTCCCGCCAGGCCCCATTGCAGGGCCCCGGGAATGTCGAGTTGCAGGGCGACCGGCGTCAGCGACGGCGGCATCGACACCAGGGCGGCCGGCATTTTCACCTCGCCGCAAATGATCCCCAGAAAAAATGTCACAAGAATGCCGAGCAGGATCGCCCCGCGGATTTTTTTTATCGTGGCGATGACAATGACAATCAGCCCGGCCAGACCCAGGAGCACCGGGGTTGTCAGTTTGCCGATAGAGACCAGGGTTGCCGGATTGTCAACAATCAAGCCCAGGTTTTTCATGCCGATAAGGGTAATAAAAAGGCCGATGCCCGCCGCCGCCGAGAACCTCAGGCTGACGGGAATCGCCGCGACGACTTTTTCCCGAATGCCGATAATTGTCAGCCCCAGAAAAAAAATGCCGGAAATAAAGACCACCCCCAGCGCGGTGCGCCAGCTGAGCCCCTGGCCCAGAACCAGCGTGTAGGCGAAAAAGGCATTAAGACCCATGCCCGGAGCCATGGCAAAAGGGACGTCAGCCCAGATGCCGACCAGTAGAGTGCCAAAAAAAGCGGCCAGGCAGGTCGCCGTGATTAAGGCCGGTTTGTCCATGCCGGCATCACTTAAGATGGCAGGATTGACAAAAATTATATAGGCCATGGTCATGAACGTAGTCAGACCGCCGATAAATTCATTTTTCAGGTCGGTGCCTGTTTCAATCTTGAAAATATTTTTCATGCCGTGGCTCTTTATTGATCAGAGTCTGTTCGTTTGCCTGTCATCCGTTTGCGCCATGTCGTCCCGATGCCGGAAAAACAGTTATTCGGGCAGGGTCTTTTCCAGATTTTTCAGGGAACGGAGAAAAAGGCCGAGGCCGCCGACCGCCAGGACCAGGATGGTGATCAGATCAAAGGCGCTCATCGGCTGAAAGCGGAAATGAATGGCCGAGATGACCCCGAAGATCAGCCCCGTCAGCGAGCCGACTGCCAGCAGCCAGCCGATGAAGTTACGACTGTCGAAAAAAATCATACCGATGCCGAACATGAATGTAATCATGATCATGCCGCTGGTCAGACCGTAGCTTGAGCCGAAGAGGGAAAAGTTGTAGAGTCGGAAACCGAGTCCGAAATGAGTAGATACGGTAATTGAACGTAGCAACAGATAAAAACCGCCGCACATCATGATCAGGCCGATGAAAAACTGGCCGATCCCTCCCGAAGTTCCGCCTGCTCCTTTCATAATGATCTTCCCCCGTTACGGTTCAGGCTCTGCTCCTGACTTCAGTCTGAAGCAAAGCCCGCGCAAGTCAATGAATAACTTTATAAACCTTATCATTTTCGCGATATTCAAACATCTTCCTGCCTAGCAAAATCAGCCGTCAAGTACAAGTAAAAATTATGCGAGGCCGAGCGATGCGCAATCCGGCAATCGCGGAAGCAATCGGGGGCGGACCGGGAGAAGAGGCTGATTATTCATCGTTACATCCTTCGAACTGATCGAATTAAATCTTGCTTTCATTGTCAGATAATGCGATTTAAACGGATGTTGATAGCTCATGAAGAGAAGTGGAAGGCAGCTTTTTCCAGGTGGGGAATTTTTTACGCGACGGTTGTCTTCAGTCACGTTGCGCCGGCTTTTATTGCTCATGACCTGTATCAGTCCATTTCGTGAATACGACCTTCTCGACTATCCCCTTGATCAGGGACGGGTGCTGATTGAAGCGGCGGCCGGTTCGGGTAAGACTTATACGATTCAGTACCTTTTTCTGCGGCTGATACTGGAACGGGTTGATCTGAAAGTCGGCAATATTCTGGTTGTAACCTTTACGGAAGCGGCAACCGAAGAACTCAAGGAGCGTATTCGTGCAGTTCTTAAAGCGGCGGTAAGGCGGCTTGACAGAGTTACACCGCTTTGTCCCCTTGATCCGAAAAGCGATGGAGATCTCGGCCGGGTGTTGTTGCAGGCGCAGGCTCAGGGCGCTTCGGTGGCTTTTCTCAAAGAGCGCCTCAAACTCGCGCTGGTCAGCTTTGATGAGGTTGTCATCGCGACGATTCATGGGTTCTGTAACCGGATTTTGAGTGATTATGCTTTTGCCTGCGGGGTACGTTCCGGGGTTGAGCTGGTTAAAAACAGCCGTCAGTTTATCGAGGCGGTGGCTGAGGATTATTGGCGGCGGCGGTTTTACCGCGGGTCTGCGAGCCTGGCTCGCATCGCGGCTGATTATGGCTTGCAGCTTGACACCCTGATCAAACTGGCGGAGCGGCTGGATCAGGACCCCGATCTGGTGGTTCTGCCGGAAAAGCCCGAACACGGTTCCTGGTCTGAGGATATCCTTTCAGTTGTGGCCGAGCTTGAAAAACTGACCCCGCATTTTAACGATGGTTGTCGCAAGGCGTATAACTGTCTTGAAAGTGAATATGAGGAGATCGAGCAGCGTCTTTACAACGGCTCGCCACTGGACAAAAAGGCTTGGCCTGAGGCCGGATTTGCCCAGTCTGCCGCTTCGCTGGCCGAGGTTCTCACGGCCGCCGCCTGGCCGACGGAGAAAGATTTCGCAGCAGTCGAAAAGTTTGCAAGTTCCGCCATCAAGGCTAAAACTAAAGTCAAACACCGACAGAATCCTCCCGCACATCAAATCTTTGATCTTTGTGAGCAGTTGCTTGTCGCTTATCAGCTTTATCGGGAGCGGGCCGCGCGGCTGGTTAGTCTTGTCAAGAGAGAGTTTCTTGATTTTGCCGCCGGTCCTGACGGGATTGAGGCGGGCAAGCGCAAAGCGCGGCAGCAGGGTTACAGTGATTTCCTGCTCGGTCTGCGCCGGGTCCTGGCCGGACGCGCGGGCGGGGCTTTGCGGACTTTAGCCGGAGAGCGTTTCAAGGTTGCTTTAGTTGACGAATTTCAGGATACGGATCCGGTCCAGTATGGGATTTTTAAAGCGCTTTTTGATCGTCCTGAGCTCCTTTTCTACCGGATCGGCGATCCCAAACAGTCGATCTATGGTTTTCGCGGGGCCGACATCTACGCTTATCTTGATGCGGCCCAGGAGACGGAACAGATAAAGGCGACTCTGGATCTTAATTTTCGCTCGACGCCGGAGTTATTGCGGGCAATTAATCGAATCTTTGCGGTTTCTTCTCCGTTTCTGCTTGCCGGTATTGATTATCGGGAGATGCGTTGCGGCCGTCAGCCGCAGTTGCGACTGATGCTGGATGGTCGACCGGATGTGCCTTTTCGTTTCTGGCATCTGGCCGGGGAGGAGGGCGGCAACCTGACAGCGCCGCAGGCTCGTTGCCAGCTGGTTGATGCGGTGGTCAGCCGTTGTCTGGAACTGCTGTTTCTGGCCCGAGAGCCGTTGCCGGCAGATTCTCAGCCGCGGTGCTGGCGGGCGGAGCTCGTTGACGGGGAGAACAGTTTTCGCCGACCTTTACAGGCTTCCGATATTGCAGTTCTGACGACCACCAATAAAGAGGCAACTCAGGTCTGGGCTGCCTGCAGCGCCAGAGGGGTGCCGGCGGTGATTACTGCGGCCGGCAATCTCTGGCAGACGGCAGAAGCCCGGGAACTCTTTTTTTTCCTGAACGCGGTTCTTTTTCCGGACGATGACCACAGCTTGAGTACGGCTCTGGCAACTGTGCTGATGGGTTGTGAGGCCGACTGGTTAGGCGCGGTGCATGACAGTTCAGAGATCGAGGCGCAGGCTTCCGGTAAGACTCCGTGTCTGCTTTATGAAGCCTGGCGCTCCTCTTTCACTCAGGCCCGTGAGACCTGGCGGAAACGAGGGTTGATGGCGATGTTCGCCGAATTTCCCAAAGGCTTCGGTCAGTTGCCCGCGGTGGATTTTGATTTGCGTCTCAATCTGAGCCGAGCGGCTCAAGGCGAGCGGGCCCTGACTAATTTTTTTCATCTTCAGGAAATACTGCATCAGGTTGAAGGTGAGCACCTTTTCGGTCCGCAGGCTCTGCTTCTCTGGCTGCATGAACATCTTACCGATGTTGCCCGGGATGAAAACGAATATGAGCTGCGCCTGGAGAGTGAGGCGGAAGCTCTCAAGATCATGACGGTGCATAAGAGTAAAGGCTTGGAGTTTCCGATCGTCTTTGCGCCTTTTTTATGGTCCCGGGGGTTTAAGCCGGCAGAGCATAAAAGATCTTTGACCGTCTTTCATCAGGCGGCGCCCGGTGGGGACGGCTATCTCCGTTGTCTGGATTTAAATGCCGATGTTCCCAAAGCCCATCTGCAGGCTGCGGCCGCGGAAGAGCTGGCCGAGAATCTGAGACTTTTCTATGTGGCACTGACCCGGGCCCAGACTTCTCTTTATCTGGCCTGGCCGCAACTTAGAGACAGCGGTAAAACGGCGCTCATGTATCTGCGCCGGCCGCCGCGCAGCCCTGCTGATCTGCAGGACTTTATTGGTAAAGGCGGACCACCGCCGAGTCTGGCGCGGATTGATGACGCGGGCGCAGAGATCTGGGAAGAGGTGTCAGAGATTGTTCGTGAGACCCCGGCATCGAGTCGGCAGTCTCAAACGGCAGCTTCCGGGGCACCGCCCTTGCTGGCGGCTCGCTGTTTCAGGCGTCAGCTGCGGTCTCCCGGGGGACTCTTGAGTTTTTCCCGGCTGACAGCCGAAGCTCATGCCGAGACGAACAAAGGTTTGACGCAGTCAGAGCCGGCGGTTCTTCGGTTAAAGGAGGGCGCAAGCCCGCCGTTGGCCGATTTCCCCGCGGGTGCGGCTACCGGCAATGTCATTCATGCGATCCTGGAAAAACTTGATTTTGCCATCGTCAGGCAGCCTCATTGGCGGGATGATTTAGCCCTGCACGAACTGTTGTGTAGTTCTCTGGAGCGATACGGGCTTATCGACGCGCCGGAGTCAGCGGTCAGGTCTGCAGACGCGCGCTTGCTGTCGGTCTATCGTGACAAGCTGCTTCAATTGATCGATAATGTTTTAAATACGCCGCTGTCCGGGGTTGATGGTTGTTTTAAACTTGCACAGGAGGGGCTTGCGCGACGATCGGAGATGGAGTTTTTTCTGCCGCTGGCGCAATCGCCGGATGGGAAAAAGGTGACGGAGCTGTTTAAGGGTTACGGCATGCCGGCCTACGCTCTGGCCGGAGCCGATAAAATCGCCGCCTGGCAGCTTGCCTTCCCGGCTGATCTGCCCACGCGCGGTTATCTTAACGGCTTTATTGATCTGGTTTTTAAGGTTGATAACAGATACTACCTGCTCGACTGGAAAACCAATAATCTCGGACCAGCCTACGAGAATTATCAAGCTGAAGCTCTGCAGCGGCACATGCTCGACAGTGATTATATTCTGCAGTACCACCTTTATTTGATAGCCCTGCATCAGTTTCTGCAAAACCGTCTGGCTGATTATGATTATGAGACTGATTTCGGCGGGGTCTACTATCTCTATCTTCGGGGCGTTAACGGGATCAACGCCGAGAGCGGGGTTTTTTATGATCGCCCGTCTCTGGCGCTGGTTGAGAGACTTGCCGAGATGTTCCGCGGGTCGTTAACGTTGTGAGACGAGTATGATCATGGAAAAATCCGTAGATTTGAGCGCGGCCGAAAAAATTGCCCTCCTTGAGTCACTGGTGAGCCCCGGCCCCTTTCACTATATTGATATCTATTTTGCCCGCCTGGTTGTTCGCCTGGCCGGGGAGGAGCTCTGCTGGCCGCTTTTCCTGGCCGCCCTGCTGGTCAGTTATGTCCTCAACCGCCGCCGGCAGATCTGTCTGGCGCTGCGCACCCTGCCGGATGATTTTCTCACCTGGTTGGCGGCGGATAACGATTTTGCCTTGGCCGAGGCCCCTGCGGCCCGACTCTCCCGGCTGCAATGGCCGGCGGAATGGGAAGCTTTTCTGGTCGCGCATAAGGCTGTGGCCGCGCCGCACAATGCGAGTTTAAAACGGCAGCTGCTGGTGCTTGATGACGGGCGGCTCTATCTGCAGCGTTATTGGGATTATGAGCAGCGTCTGGCGTGCATGATCAGTGAGCGCCTGGGCGTGGTCGTTGATTTGCCGGAAAACCTGCCGGCCCTGAGGCTTGTGGCTCCGCGTTTTGCCGGCCCCGGTTCAGGTGAAGAGGTCGCGAATGGTGTCGAAGCCTCTTCTGATTTTCAGGCAGCCGCGGTTTGCGCCGGCTTACGCAACCGCTTCACCATCATCAGCGGCGGCCCGGGTTGCGGAAAAACCTCAGTGGTTGCCGCAGTTGCCGCGCTCTGGCTTGAATTGCATGCCGACGCCCGGATTATGCTATGTGCTCCCACCGGGCTGGCCCAGGCCCGTCTGCGTCAGGCCCTGCTGGATGAGGTTGGTTTGCTTGCCTGTTCGGATCGGGTCAGAGACGAACTGCTTAACCTTTCCGCCTCGACCATTCACCGCCTGCTCGGTTACCGGCCGGGACAGGGCTTTCGTTATCATGCTGAAAATCAGCTGGCGGTTGATCTGCTGATTGTTGATGAAGCCTCGATGGTGCCGCTCTGGATTATGAGCAGCCTCTTTGCGGCCCTGCCTCAAGCCTGTGCGGTTATCCTTTTGGGGGATAAAAATCAGCTTGCTTCGGTTGAAGCCGGAGCTGTACTCGGGGATCTGTGCGCTTCAGGGGCCGAAAACCGTTTCTCGTCTGCCTTTAGCGCGGCTCTGCAACGTCTGACCGGGAGCTCTTTGGCCGCGAATCTGACCGTGTCGGCAAAAGAGCTTTTAACTGATCATATAATCGAACTCAAAAGAAGCTATCGCTTTGCAGCTGATGGCGGGATCGCCCGTTTGCAGAGGGCGATTATGGCCTCATCCGGGCAACGTGCTGCCGCTCTGGCAGAGATCTGTCGGACAGATGGCGGCGGCGAGGTTGTGATTCGTTCTTTGCCGGCGCAGCCCGCAGACCAGAAAGGGTTTCTCTTAGCCGAGCTGGCGCGGCAGGAGGTGGAACTTGACGGTCGAACCTTTGCCCTTAAATCATATTGCGAAATTGATAATCTGGCTCAGGCGTTTGCCTTTTTCGAGAGTTTTCGTCTGCTTTCGCCTTTACGGCGGGGCGTGCTGGGGGTTAATAATCTCAACCGTCTGCTGCCACTGGCGCTGGGGCTCAGGGAGCGTTCACCTTACTATCGGGGACGGCCCCTGATGATTACCCGCAACGCTGCTCAGCTTAATCTTTATAATGGTGATATCGGTCTTGTCTGGCCTGATGTCGAGGGCCGGATGATGGTTTGGTTTAAAGCTGCTGACGGGACCTTCACTCCTTTTTCGCCGGCGCGCCTGCCGAGTCATGAGAGCGCTTTTGCGGTTACCGTGCATAAGGCGCAAGGTTCCGGCTTTCAGAGGGTGGTGCTACTCTGGCCAAACTTAGAGAGTGCGCTGCTGACCCGGGAGATGCTTTATACCGCCGTCACCCGGGCGGCGAAAAAAATTGAAATCTGGCTGCCGGAAACGGCGGCGCAGGTTTCTTCTGTCGCTCCATTGCTGGCCGCCTGTCGGCAGAAGATTGAGCGGAGCAGCGGCCTGCTGCAGACCCTGCAGAGGATGAACCGGGAGGCGAGCAGTTTTTTGCCATAGACAGGCGGTTTCTTTTAGGGTAGTTAAGGTAAATAAGTGCCTGTAAAACCCTGACGCGGGAACCATCCCGCAACCCAAGCGGGTTTCATCTGCCCGTATCTGAAGGTGTTTCCGTTGGTCACAAATAAGAGCTCTTATCAGAACGTTTTTCTGTTTTTGCTGTTGTAAAAAAGAGTTGAAAAAAAACAAGAATACAACCTGTAAGGAACTGATATAATCCGGCGATGCCGGGTCAGGATAAATGTAATGCGGCGCAAGCGATTGAGCAAACTTGAATTTTTATTGGCGGTACTGGTTGTTCTTCTTTTTGTTGGTGGTTATTTTTTTGTTGTTTATGAGCCCGGGATGATTCCCGCTCTCTCCAAGCCGCCAGCCGAATCGAGGAATGTCCCTGTTCTTCCGGTCCGGAAATCGCGACCGGCGGCAGTCAAACCGAAGGCTGTAAAGACGGTCGCAAAGGTCAAGGCCGCTGTGCCTGATAAAGTTGTGCCCCCACCCGCAGCCGCCAAAGCCGCTGAGGTGATTGCTCCGGCAGCCTCTGATTTCGGGATTGAAGGGATGGTATTTTCTTTGGTCGGCGGGTTGCCGGTAAATGCCTGTATAGTCAGTTTTAACGGAGAAAATCTGATTACCGGTCAGACCGGAGATTTTCATCTCGGTCTCGATGGTGCAGCTGGCCGCTTGAGTTTTTCCTGTGCCGGTTTCAAACCTCTTGAGATCAGTCGGTTTGATCCCCGCGCGGGTGATGGTCTGGCCCACTTTGATGTTTATTTAAGTGCGGTCGAAGCGCCGGGGGCCGGACGGATTGAAGTTAATGGGGTCAGCGGGCGGGTCTATGACCGCCGTAGTGGTGCCCCTCTAGCCGGGGCTGTGATTAGCGTCGGGGGGCGGCGCGGGGTTGCCGATGATGCGGGTTTCTTTGAGATCTGGGGCAATAACAGCGGTTTGATGACGATGACGGTGGCTGCTTCCGGATATGTCAGTGAAATGTTGTCCGGCATCGATTTTGAAAATCGTGACAATCCTTTTTTCTTTGAAGTTTCACTGGAGCGCAATCAGGAGGGTAAAGGCCGTCTGGCTCTGGTCGGTATCGGTGCCCGTCTGGTTAAAAGTGAAGCAGGTTATGAAATAGCTGACGTTCTGCACGATTCCCCGGCCGAGCGTGAAGGTCTGCTTCCGGGTGATCGTCTGGTGGCGGTCGACAGTCTGGCGGTAGATGATTTTTCTTTGCCTGAAGTTGTCGAACTGATTCGCGGCCAGGCCGGCTTGCCGGTTACCCTGATGGTCGAGCGCGAGGGTGATTTCCTGGAGTTTATCTGTCAGCGGCAGCGGGTCGTCTATTAGACCGGCTTTTCTGCCCCGGGGTTTTCTGCTCTCTCTTTTCCGCTTTTCTCCGCTTTGCTCCGCACCGCTTTTTTTCTGCAGTTCAGCTTGTTTTTATAGAGTTCCTGATCTGCTGCCTGCAGCAGCATTTCGGCAGTCGTGACCGGATTGTCCGGGTAGGTTGCCAAGCCGGAGCTCAGCTTGATCTGGAGATGGGTCTCAGGGTTGATAAAAAATTTGGTAGCGGCGGCGGCTTGGAGAAGTTTGGCAATGACGATCCGGCTTTGCTGGGTGTTGGTGTCGGGCAGTAGCAGTGTAAATTCATCACCGCCGTAACGCAAACCGATATCGTGCTGCCGCAGATTCCGGCTGATGAGAGTACCGATTTGCGCCAGCACCTGATCGCCGGCCTGATGGCCGTAGAGGTCGTTGACTGCTTTGAAGTCGTCAAGGTCAAGCATGACCAGGCTTAAAGGATGCCCGTAGCGTTGGGCCCGGGCGAATTCAAGGGGCAGAATCTCTTCAAGGGTGCGGCGGTTATAGAGATTGGTCAGTGGGTCGGTACGTAAAAGTTTCTGCAGCTGTGCGGTTAAAATCGTGTTTTCAATAACTGCGGCCAGCTTACGTCCCAGCGTTTCGACGGCGTCGGTGGCGGTTCCCGGAATAAATTTTTCCGGATCCGGGCTGGCCATATTGAGGGTGCCGATGGCCCGGCCGCGACTGATCAGCGGGACAAAGGCGGATGAAGCAATTTCGAACAGGTCATGGGGTCGGGGGCCGAATTGTTCCAGCAGAATGGGGTCGGGATGTTTGGTGACCAGGGGGCGGTTCTGGGGGAAAAACTGATTGTAGTCATTTTCGCTTATAAAGCTGATGGCCGGAAGAAGCTTGTTGGCGCGTTCGTTTTCTACACCTGATAAAATTTCCTGAAGTTCGAGGCTGAGGTTGTTTTGAAGGTTTTCGATGAGCGAAAGATTGGCTATGGGAATGGAGAAATCATCGGCCAGACTTTTCTGCAGTTCACAGGTCAGCTGACCAAGCTCACCCGCCTTGAGAATCCGTTCTTCCAGATCGGCAAAATTTTTGTGCTGCGATTCACGCTTTCGGGCTAACTCTTCAAAATGTTTAAGCGTATAGGACAGTTCATAGTTGCGCTCTCTGAGCTCCTGATTCTCTTTGAAGATTTTGTCGAAAATAGCCGTTTTAGCATCAATTACTGTACTCTTTTGCGGTCTGTTGTCGTTATTCATGATAAGCCTCTCAGGCAATTAACGCTGAAATCATTGTAAAAGTTGTCAGACGGAGGAATCTTCGGCGATCTCGGTTACGGGGTTGCCTGCGGCTGAATGGTTTCAGGCAATGGCTGCAGAGGACATTTTTCACAAAACGGATTTCGGGGTCGGCAGAAGTTTTTGCCGAGCTGCACAAGCAGGGCATGAAATTCATTGAAAAGGTCCGGATCAGGCTCCAGTTGAAGGGTGAAATAACGCTGCGCCGCCGCGTAATCGGCGCTGTCGGCCAGCCACCCATGGCGCTTGCCTATTCTCAAGGTATAGGCATCAATAACAAAAAGCGGGCGCTTGAACGCATAGAGCAGAATACTGTCGGCGGTTTCCGGTCCGACGCCCTGCTGGCGCAGAAACCAGGTTCTTAAAGCTGGGGTCTCCTGTCGGGCGAGCTGCTCAAGTCCGCCGCTTTCGATAATTGCAGTTGCCAGATTTTTGAGGCGCCGGCTCTTCTGTCGGAAAAATCCCGCAGGTTTGATCTGCATTTCAAGTTCGGACAGGGGCAGGCCGGCGATGACCGGGAGCGCAAGCTGTTTCCGGTTGCGCAGGTTGGCAAGAGCTTTTTCGACATTTTTCCAGGCTGTATTCTGCGTCAGCAGAGCTCCGATAACCATTTCATCCGGTCCCTCGGCGGGCCACCAGTGCTGCGGGCCAAAAGCCTTCAGCAGCACTCGGTAAATTTCCGGTAGATCACAGTTGCGGGGATTGCTCAAAACCGTGGTTTTCCTGCATGGGCAGCGCCCATCGTAAGTGCGATTAAGACCACAAAGAGCACGCAGAACATTCCAGTTAATTTAAAAACTTCACGTTCTGTGTGCTCTTTTGGTGATTGACAGCATTCCTGGGTTCAAGCATCAGGACTATAAAATAAAAAACCACTACCGTGCAGACCATCAGGTGGCCGTATTCACTCAGCTCTCCTGCAGGGCCGCCTGGGCCGCTGCCAGGCGGGCAATCGGCCCGCGGAACGGGGAGCAGCTGACATAATCAAGTGCGGTACGGTGGCAGAAAGCGACCGAATCAGGTTCCCCACCGTGTTCGCCGCAGATGCCGACTTTGAGGTTGGGGCGCGTGGTGCGGCCGCGGGTCACCCCGATCTCAATCAGGGCGCCGACGCCGGCAACATCAATTGAAACAAAAGGATCCCTCTTGAAAATACCGGCGGCGAGATATTCCGGCAGAAATTTGCCGGCGTCATCGCGGCTTAAGCCGTAGGTGGTCTGGGTCAGGTCGTTCGTGCCGAAGGAGAAGAATTCAGCTTCCTGAGCAATGCTGTCAGCCGTCAGGGCCGCGCGCGGCAGCTCAATCATGGTGCCGATCAGATATTTCAAGGTGACTCCGTACTGTGCAATAATCTGGTCGCAGATGATCACACTTTTATCTTTCAGGAATCTGAGTTCACTGACATCCGCCACCAGCGGAATCATGATTTCCGGGATTACGGTAATGCCGTCGCGCGTCGCTTCACAGGCGGCTTCCATGATGGCGCGAACCTGCATGGCGTAGATTTCAGGATAGCTGACCCCGAGCCGGCAGCCGCGATGGCCAAGCATCGGGTTGAACTCGTGCAGGGCTTCGGTTCTCTCTTTGAGCGCGGTCAGTGAGACCCCCATGATATCGGCCAGTTCTCTGATATCGTCTTCATTCTGCGGGAGGAACTCATGTAACGGCGGGTCGAGCAGGCGGACGGTTACCGGAAGGCCGTCCATGGCGTTAAAGATGCCGATAAAGTCACTTTTCTGCGCAGGCAGGAGTTTGGCCAGAGCAAGTTCGCGGCCTTGCAGGCTGTCAGCCAGAATCATTTCCCGCACCGCTTTAATTCGTTCCTCTTCAAAAAACATATGTTCAGTACGGCAGAGGCCGATGCCTTCGGCACCGAATTTACGGGCGACGGCGGCGTCATGCGGGGTGTCGGCGTTAGTTCTTACTTTCAGACGGCGAAATTCGTCGGCCCAACTCATGAAAGTACCGAATTCGCCGGTCAGGCTGGGGGTGATGGTGGCGATTTTACCGAAAAAAACCTCGCCGGTTGAGCCATCCAAGGTGATAATCTCACCTTTGCGCAGGACTCGATCGCCGACTTTAAAACAGTTGTTTTCGTAATCAACCACGATTTCTGAGCAGCCGGCAACACAGCATTTACCCATGCCGCGGGCGACAACAGCAGCATGGGAAGTCATGCCGCCGCGTGAAGTTAAAATCCCCTGGGCCGCGTTCATGCCGTTAATATCTTCGGGTGAAGTCTCAGCCCGGACCAGAATTACCTGGCGGCCGGCACTCTTCATCATCTCAGCCTCATCCGCGCAGAAAACAATTTCGCCGCAGGCGGCTCCAGGCGAGGCCGGCAGTCCCTTAGCCAGAAGCTCTTTTTCAGCTTTAGGATCAAGGGTCGGGTGCAGAAGCTTATCGAGTTTGCCCGGTTCAACCCTTAAGACCGCTTCGCGTTTGTCGATCAGACCTTCAGCGACCATATCAAGGGCAATTTTTATATCGGCCGTAATTGTGCGTTTGCCGTTACGGGTTTGCAGGAGCCAGAGTTTATGGTTTTCGATGGTAAATTCGAGATCCTGCATATCCCGATAATGTTTTTCCAGTTTCTGGTAGACTTCAACCAACTGCCGGTAGAGATCGGGCATTACGGTTTCCAGGGAGGGTAGTCTGGAGTCGCCGCGCCCGGCTTCATTGATGGGTTGAGGGGTACGAATGCCGGCGACGACATCCTCGCCCTGAGCATTGACCAGAAATTCGCCGTAGAAAAGATTTTCCCCGGTTGACGGATCGCGGGTAAAAGCGACCCCGGTAGCGCATTCGTTACCCATATTGCCGAAAACCATGGCCTGCACGTTGACAGCAGTGCCCCAGTGGTCGGGAATGTTATTCAGTTTGCGGTAGGTTACGGCCCGCTTGGTGTTCCAGGAGTTGAAAACGGCGCTGACCGCACCCCAGAGCTGGGCGTAGGGATCTTCCGGAAACTCTTTTCCGGTCAGCTCCCGGACTCGATCTTTAAGGCCGATGACCAGTTGCCTGAGGTCTTCCGCATCAAGTTCGGTATCGAGGGCAACCCCTTTTTTCTCTTTGGCTTCATCAAGCAGCTCTTCAAGCTTTTCTCCCTCTATGCCCATGACCACGTTGCCATACATCTGAATAAAGCGGCGATAGCTGTCGTAGGCAAAACGGGCATTGCCGGAACCGGCAATGAGCCCCTTGACGGTTTCGTCATTCAAGCCCAGATTAAGTACCGTATCCATCATGCCGGGCATCGAAACCCGGGCTCCGGAGCGAACCGAAAAGAGCAGAGGTGCGGCACTGCTGCCGAAGCCCTTCTGCATGGTTTCTTCAGTTTTGTGCAGGGCCTGACGTACCTGCTCTTCCAGACCGTCGGGGTAGCGGCGTTGGTTTTCATAAAAAGCGACACAGGCGGTGGTGGTTATCGTAAAGCCCGGAGGCACGGGAATTCCGATCTTGATCATTTCCGCCAGATTAGCCCCTTTGCCGCCGAGCAGGTTCTTCATGCCGGCATCGCCTTCAGTGTAGTCGCCGCCGAAGCTGTAGACATATTGTTCGCTCATTATCTCCTCCTTATAGTTTTGAAAAATCGGCGATTTTTTTAAAGTCGGCTGCGATTCCCTGCAGTAGAGCCAGACGGTTCTCGCGTATGGTCTGCTCTTCAACCATGACCATGACTTCATCAAAAAAATTGTCGACGCTGCCCTTAAGCTGGGCGATGGTACTGAAAGCCTGATCGTAATTACGGTTTTCCAGATCCTGATGTAAACGTCGGCCGACCTCCTGCCAGTTCTGATAAAGGTCTCTCTCCGCCCCGGACTGGAGGTTTTCAGGGATTAAGGTATAGAGCTCTGTTTCTTTGCGAGTAATGTTCATGATCCGCTTGAACGCGGTCAGCAGGTCGGCAAAGTCCTCGCGATGGCGAAAACGGTCGAGGGCACTGATTATCTCGTGCGCAGTTACAATATCGTCAAAGCCGGTAGCGAGAACTGCTTCGATGACACCGGAGGGGATGCCGCCGGCCGTCAGGTTGTTGAAAAAGCGACCCCTGATGAATTCGATAACCTCAGCGGCGATGGCCGGAGCCGGTTTTTCGATTTTATTGCCTAGAAGCTGCAGGGCCAAGGCGATCAGTTTATGCAGGGAGATATGGTAATTGCGTTCCAGGCAGATGTTGATTATGCCTAAAACCTGACGCCGTAACGCGTAAGGGTCAGCACTGCCGGTGGGCTGCAGACCGACGCCGAAACAGCCGACCAGGGTATCAATCTTGTCGGCCAGGCCGACAATTGCTCCGCAGTCATTGCTCGGCAGGGTGCCGCCGGCAGCGGTCGGCATATAGTGTTCATGAATGCCGATGGCGATCTCTTCCGCTTCCCCGGCGGCCCGGGCATATTCGCGACCCATGATGCCCTGGAGATCGGAAAACTCGCAAACCATATTGCTTTCGAGGTCGGCTTTGCAGAGCAGCGCCGTCCGGCTGATCGCCTGACTTTGTGCGGGGCAGAGTTCGGCGGCCATAGTTTCAGCCAGAGTGCGGAAACGTTCGACCTTCTCATAAGAGGTGCCAAGCTTGGCCTGAAAGACGACATTCCGTAAACGTTCGGTAAAGTCCGTCAGCGGCACCTTGAGATCCTCCCGGTAGAAGAAACGGGCATCGTTGAGTCGGGCTAAAAGCACGCGCTGGTTACCTTTGACGACGACTTCGGGATCTCTGGCCACCGTGTTGTTGACGGTGATGAAATTTGCCATGAGTCGGCCCTGCCGGTCACGCAGACAGAAATATTTCTGATGGTGGCGCATGACCGTGATCAGAACCTCTTCCGGCAGTTCGAGAAAACTTTCAGCAAAGGAGCCGACGATGGCATGGGGGTATTCGACAATGTTGGTGACCGTTTCCAGCAGTTCAGGATCTTCAATGATGCTGCCGTCGAGCTCTTTTTCGATCGCGGTCAGCTGTTCTTTTATCATTTCCTTACGTTCATTCTGGTCGACAATAACTTTTGCCTGGCGACAGAGTTCAATGTATTCCGCAGGTTGCCTGACAGTAAATTTCTCCGGGGCCATAAAACGGTGGCCTCTGGAAGAGTTGCCGCTGCTGATGCCGGCACAGTCAAAAGCGATGCTCTGGTCGCCGTAGAGGGCCACCAGCCAATGGATGGGCCGGGCAAAGCGAGCCTCAAGATCATGCCAGCGCATTGATTTACGGAAGGGGATGCTCATGATAAAGGCGGGCAGGGCCTCAGCCAGCAGTCTGGGGGTCGGCTCTCCGGTCTCCTGCTTACGCACGCAGACATATTCACCCTTTTCCGTGTTGACCACCTCAAGGTCTTCAGGCTTAACCCCCTGGCCGCGAGCGAAACCGATACCAGCCTTGCTGGGCTGCCCGTCTGCGGAAAAAGCGATGCGTTTGGCCGGGCCCATATTTTCCACGACACGATCTTCCTGGCCGGCAGCCAGATCGGCTACCTGCAGAGTGAGACGTCGCGGCGTGGCCATGATTTTTATGGCACCGTGCTCAAGGCGGAGACGGGCGAGCATCTTGTCAGCTTCGTTCCGCATATCGACAAAAGCTTTACTTAAAAAAGCGGCCGGAATCTCTTCGGTGCCGATTTCGAGGAGGAGGTCATGGCTCATGTTTTCTACCTGTTTAACCTGTGGTTTAATGCAGATATTTATTCTGCGAGTAGTTTTTTAAGAGTTTTTTCAAGTTGGTTGCCGATCTCGGCATTGAAACCCACCACTTTAAACTCAATGGATGATTTTTTGCTGAGAAGAATAATCGTCGGCAGGGAAGTTATATTGCCCAGATCCTTGGTAATCGGATTGTTGGTGCCCAGAGCCACCGGGTAGGGAACATTATTGCGCTTGACGAAATCAGTAACATCAGCGAGCCCGCCCTGGTCAAGACTTACCCCGATAACTTCCAGTCCCTGATCCTTGTAGGTTTCATAGAGGGTGATAAGGTGGGGAATCGCGGCCCGACAGGGAGCGCACCAGGTTGCCCAGAAATCGAGCAGGACAACTTTCCCCTTGAGACTGTCACGAGTCAGGGGTCTGTTGTCAAGCGAAGTCAGGGAAAAACCGGGCACCTCCTTGGGAACCTGAGCGCTTTTTGAGCCGTTGTCGCAGCCGCAGAAGATGACGACAAGCAGCAGGATACAACCGCTGGCGATCGATCCATAACAATTTTTTTTTCGAGATAGCAGTCTGGGCATAATGTTCGACTTCCTTGACTTATCGTTTGAAAAGGTATCTGAGTTGAGGCGGTTCAGACTCGCGCCAGCATTTTTTCAAGGTTGTCTTTCGAGGTCATGCCGACAATTTTGTCAATTTCCTTGCCCTGGTTGAAGAGAATTAAGGTCGGGATGCCGCGAACCCCGAACTGGGCAGGGGTTTTAGGGTTTTCATCAACATTCAGTTTGACGACTTTGAGCTTGTCGCTGTTTTCCCCGGCAAATTCATCAAGAATCGGGGCGATTGCCGTGCAGGGGCCGCACCAGGTGGCAAAAAAGTCAATCAGAACCGGGAGCTCTGAATTTTCCAGCAATTTGGCAAAACTTTCATCGGTAACCTGGGTAACGTTGTCGGACATCTTCCTTCTCCTTTTGAGGCTGAGTAATAAATATCTTTAATACAACAAAATATAACCTGTGACGATGGTGTGCATGAAGGACTCTTGTTAGCGGTCGCGGTGCAGCACATAATCAGTAATGAAATGGAGCGCCTCAGTTTCCCGGGTTTGCGGCATTTCATTCAGAATGGCATGGGCTTTCCGGAGATAACTGTCGGCCCGGGCACTGGTGTATTCGAGACTTTTATATTTCTTTATCAGGGTATGGACGAAACCAAAGTCCTGGCGACTGACATAATCGGCGGTAATAATCTCTCTAATCCGTTCCCGCTCGGCGGGTTCGGCTTTCTTCAGGGTGTCGATCAAAGGTAAGGTGACTTTTCCTTCCTCCAGATCAATGCCGATGGTTTTGCCGAGTTCCTCCTCGCAGGAGGTGTAGTCAAGAATGTCGTCAATCATCTGGAAAGCGATGCCGAGGCAGGAGCCGAACTCTTTCATCTGCTCGATGGTATCGGGATCGACCTGGGCAATAATGGCTCCGATTTCGCAGGCGGCCGCCATCAGGACGGCAGTTTTGCCATCAATGATCTTGGTGTAGTCGCTCTCCGTCGTGCTGACATCGGCGGTTTTCATAAGCTCCAGAATTTCCCCTTCGGCCAGCCTTCTGGTTGCGCTGGAGAGCGCTTTGAGGCTGGCCAGCGAACCCTGGTCGACGGCGAGATCAAAAGCCATGGCGAAGAGAAAATCGCCCACCAGTACCGAGGCTTCGTTGCCCCAGATAGTGTTGGCTGCGGCGAGGCCGCGGCGCATATCGGCTTCATCGACCACATCATCGTGCAGCAGGGTCGCGGTGTGGACAAACTCAATGACCGCCGCCATCAACGTGGCGGTCTGGCGTTTGCCGCCAAAAAGGCTGCAGGTGAGAATCAGCAGGGCCGGCCGCAGTCTTTTGCCGCCGCTCAAAATAATATGTTCGCCGATTTTCGGAATCAGGGCGATATCCGATCCCAGATAGTGCGAGAAGGCGGCTTCAGTCTCTTTGAGATCATCTTCAATGAGTGTAAAAACCTGATTGATATGGGTGAAAGATGACATGTGCAGGTGGGTGTCTCATTAATTAAAAGGTTCAGATTGCCAGCCGCTCTTCCGGGCTCTTTTCTGTTTGTTGCACTTTGCGGACAAGAACCACTATCTATAGCGTAAAAGAGTAGGGCTGTCAAAAAAAAATTAATCGTTTTAAGCGCTCATAAATGGTGGTTGAACAGCGCAGAGCGGTCAGATTGTCAGGGGCGGGTCAATGATGATGCCCGGGGCCCCATTTTTGCGGGCGGCAAGCAGGAGGTTGCCGGCTCGGTCGGCGTTTTCGGGGTGAATGAACTGCAGATGTTTGGGTTCAAGTTGCTGCCTGGTCAGATGAGTGACAAGTTCAATCAGGCGTTCAGCCGGAAAAATTATAATGAAGAGGCCGTTTTCGTTCAGAAAACTGGCGGCGGCGCGGGTCAGTTCTGCCAGATTGCCGGTTATTTCATGGCGGGCGATGCGCTTCTGCGGGCAGAGATTGAGGCGCCCTCCCTCCGCCGGATAGTAGGGGGGGTTGCTGACGACCATTGTAAAGCGGCCGGCCAGGGTTTTGCTGATCGCGGGCTCACGGTAGTCGGCGGCAATAATCTCGATCTGCCTGTTCAGGTTGTTGCGGCTGACGTTGCTGCCGGCCAGGGTTGCCAACTCCGCCTGGATCTCGATGCCGGTAAAACGGCCCCCGGGAAAGTGCCGGGCCAGGAGCAGAAGGAGAATGCCGACGCCGGTGCCCAGATCAAGAATTTTTCCGGCGAGCTGGGTCCGCCATGGCACCTGGTGCTCAGTAATGAAGCGGCTCAGAAGAAAAGGATCCCGGTTGTAACGGTAGCCGTTGGCCGGCTGTTCTATTTCGAGATCCAGCAGGGGCGGTTTCTCCAGGGTTGTGGTTCTGGACGGGCAGTTTTCCGGTGTTTGAGCCATTGCTTAATCGAGACGGTTGAGCACCAGCCCGGTCGCCAGTTTAGGGAAGAAAAAGGTTGATTTCTGGGGCATCTTTTCTCCCTGCTGGGCGACATCCCTGACTTGCTCGATTTTGGTTGCTTTCAGTAGAATGGCAATCTGGGCTTCACCGCTGCGTACCGCCGCGATGGCATTGGCGGCATCCTGCGTGTAACGGGTGTAGCGCTGCTGCTCCATGTCGGCGGAACTGATGCCGAGAATGTGGCCGAAAACCAGCTGCTGAAGTACGGAAACGTCAAGGGCGGCCAGAGATTGCGGCAGTTGCCCGAGAATTTCGGCCGCCGCCGTGCGCTTGAGGGTCAGCAGCAGCGGCTCATTGAAGTTTTCAGCCAGCATGATAAAGCTTGAGTTGTCGCCGCTTTTTTCGAGTTTTTGCAGAAGCGCCGCCACCGGCTCGCCATCGTCATCGCATTTTTCCAGAGTAAAATATTGTTCAAGACCTCTTTTAAGCTCGTCGGCAGAGGGGGTCGGGAAATTTGAGAGCAGACGATGGGTCGGCAGAATGGCGAGCCCCGGGCTGGACATGCTCGAAAAATAACTCATGACGTAATCCCAGGGCTGATTTCCGGGAGATGCAGGTGTCTTTCTCCGCATCTCCTGCTGGTAAAGCAGAGCGGTTTCGTAACGATGATGGCCGTCGGCGATGAAAATTTCACGATTTTGCAGGTGGGCTTGAGCGGCGGCTATCGCCTGGGGGTCGGTGATGCGCCAGAGGCGACGGGTGATGCCGTCCTCGCTGAAAGTAAACATCGGTGCCGCGGGCCGCGTTATTTGCAGTGCTTTTTCGACGGCGTTGTCTTCATCTTCATAAAGCGTGAAGATCTGACTGAAATTGGCCCGGCAGTGACGCGTCAGTTCGAGGCGGTCCTGCTTGGGCGCCTGCATGGTTTTTTCGTGCGGGCGGACGGCGTTCTTCTCCTCTTCCAGCTTTAATAACCCGATAAAGCCCCGGCGGCAATAACGTTTGCCGACGGCTTCAAACTCCTCTTCCAGATCGTAGAGGGCTGGCTGAGAGTCTCGCACCAGCACTTCAGCCGCCAGCCACTGAGCAAAAGTTGCCGCCGCCTCTTCAAATTCGCTTTGCGCTCTGACGCCGCCCATCTCCTGAGCGGCTTTGCCGAGAATCAGGCGGATGATATTGTAGGGGCTGTTGCTCAGCAGTCTGGCTTTGGCCGGGCCGGTAATGACGTCGTAGGGCGGAGCAATGACCTTAGCCATGTCGTCGATGATGGCCGAGTTGTAACAAGTTCCCTTGAATGCTTCAATCTGAGGCATGGATCTTCTCCCGGTTATCTGGTAAGTTAGGATTGTTCGGGTTTTGTCATGAAGGGTGCTTCATGACAACCTGTATGAGGGTTGAAAATTGTCTGCCGCCGGAGTTTTTTTGCGAGACTTCGGCCGGCTGCGGTAATCAGCCGGCAAAGATATCCAGGGCGGCGATGACAAAAAGGATGATACTGATATAGCCGTTGATCGTGAAAAAGGCGGTATCGATTTTAGAAAGATCGGTCGGGCTTAAAATTTCATGTTCATAGTGGAGCAGAGCGGCAACCGCGAGCAGCGCCAGGAGAAAGAGCCAGCCCAGCGAAGGAGAAATGAGGTAGACGAAAAAAAGGCCGCCGAGCATGCCCAGGTGTAATTTGCGGGCTAAAGCCATGGTTTTGACGACGCCGATGCTGGCTGGAATTGAATGGAGGCCTTCCTGCTGGTCGAATTCGATATCCTGCAAAGAGTAAAGCAGGTCAAAGCCGCTGACCCAGCTGCCGACCGCCAAAGCCAGGATCAGCGGGGTCAGGGCCAGGGTTCCGCTGATTGCGATCCAGGCTCCGATCGGGGCCAGTCCAAGGCAGAGACCCAGGATGTAGTGGGTGTAGATCGTATAGCGTTTGGCCGCAGAATAGGCGGTCAGGAGCATGATGACGTAGGGTGCCAGATGTAGGCACAGAGGGTTGAGCATGGCGGCCGCAAAGATAAAGATGAGGTAGCTGACGCCGGTCATCAGCAGGGCCTGTCGGGGGTTGATCTGGCCGGTGGGCAGCGCCCGGTTACGGGTGCGGGGATTGCGGGCGTCGATTTTGGCGTCAAGCAGTCGGTTGGCTCCCATGGCGCCGGTGCGGGCACCGGCCATGGCCACGATAATCCATAAGATCTTCCAGAGAGAGGGGAGTCCGTTGGCTGCCAGCAAGGCCGCCAGCAGAGCGAAGGGCAGAGCGAAAACCGTATGAGAAAACTTGACCATTTCTAAAAAAGTGCGTATCCGGGGTTGGTACGGTGCTTGATTCTCCATCGATTGATACCTTGATAATCTATGCTCGGGGTTGATGGTTGAGTTTTTTTGCAGCGGCCCCAAAAGCCGTTTAACGGGCCCCCCATTACCCTATTTGCGCGTATCATGCAAGGGATGTTTTGCCGTTGCCGGAGCACCCTGAGGTTGAATGGTTGCCGGCCATTTCGTCTGCGGAGCAGGCGAAACTTAGGTTCATTTGTTTGCGGGTTGTTTTTTTTATGAGGAGAGTAGCTATGAACAGAGTGGCGGTTTCGATGGGAGATCCGGCCGGAATCGGGCCGGAGGTGACGGTGCGCGCTCTTTTGCGGATGGATCAAGCTGTACGCCATGAGATTGTGGTGGTAGGTGAAGCTCTCTGGCTGCAGCGGGTTGCGGCAGCGGTCAGCGGCGCGGTGCCGTCACCGCTGACTTTTGTGGAGAGGGCCGGCGGTTTTGAAGGCGATCTGGAAGGGCGCGGGTTACGTTCCGGGGAGGTGGCGGTCTTAAATCCGCTGGCCGACGCGCTGCCGCAATTAGCCCGGGGGCGTGATTTTGCGGCTTTTGGTGAAGCCTCTTTTCAGTACGTTAAAATGGGCGTTGAACTGGTGCAGCAGGGGCTCTGCCGGGCCCTGGCGACCGCCCCGATTTCAAAACACGCCTGGCATCTCGCCGGCCACGACTATCCGGGACACACCGAACTTCTGCGTGAGCTCAGCGGTAGTCCGCGGGTGGGCATGATGTTCTGGGGGGAGCGGCTCAAAGTGATGCTGGCGACGACCCATCTTGCCTTGGCCCGAGTGCCGGCGGCTCTGACGGTCGCGCTGGTGGAAGATCAGGTGCTTATGCTTTATGAATTCATGCAGAAAGCCGGTCTTTCCGGGAAGATTGGTCTGGCGGCACTTAATCCGCATGCCGGGGAGCATGAGGCTTTCGGGGACGAAGAAACCCGTATCCTCAAGCCGGCTCTGGCGCGTCTGTGTCAGGTCGGGGTCCCGGTCGAAGGCCCGGTGCCGGCGGATGTCCTTTTTCATCAGGCCCTTCAGGGTCGCTATGCCGTGCTGGTCGCCCTCTACCACGATCAGGGGCTGGTTCCTTTTAAAATGCTTCACTTTGATGACGGCGTGAATCTGTCAATCGGCCTTCCTTTTATCCGCACCTCTGCTGATCATGGTACGGCGTTTGATATTTCTGATAAATTCATTGCGAATAGCCGCAGCATGGAGTCAGCCATTGGACTTGCTCGCAGATTGTCGAGCTATTGTTGAGGTTTAGCTGTTTTACAAGAACTAAAAATATGTTTTGTTGTCTCCCATAAAATGCTTGACAAGAGTTTTCCTCTGCGCTATAGCGGTGAGCGAAAATAAGTTTATCATAATGTACTGTTTGTTTATTGTTTCAGGCGGTCGGCCTGCTTCCCGGCGGCTTAAGGTTTATGGTTTAAGAGGACCCTTGTCATGGTCAAGAGAGAGAAATCAAACTATATTATTCAGGCGGTGGTGCATGCGCTTTCACTGCTGGAAGAATTCAGCGGCGACGTCGATGAACTGGGTGTGACGGAGCTGAGCAAACGTCTCAAGCTTCATAAAAACAACGTTTTTCGGCTTCTGGCGACTCTGGAAGAGAAGGGTTATATCGAGCAGAACAAGATTACGGAAAATTACCGTCTCGGTATTAAAAGTCTGGAGTTGGGGCAGACCTTTATCCGGCAGATGGGGGTTTTGCGTCAGGCTCATCCGGTAATGGAAAAACTTTGTAAAGATTTACATGAGAATGTTTATGTCGGGGTGATTCGCAATCATAACGTCGTCTACCTCGATGTTGTCGAGTCGGATCAGTCGGTGCGGGTCGTTTCCCGGGTCGGCTCGCAGTTGCCGGTCTGGTGCTCGGCTATCGGCAAAGCCCAGGTCGCCTCAATGAACACCAGTGAACTGGAAAAGATTCTGCCCCCGGTCAAGAGCTGGGAAGCCTGCACGCCGAAATCAATCCGTGACAAAGACGCGTTCTTTAAAGAGCTGGAACTGATTCAGGATCAGGGCTATGCTGTCGATGATGAAGAGTATGATCATGACGTTAAGTGTGTCGGGGCGGCAATTCGTGATTACACAAAACGGGTGGTGGCCGGTATCAGCGTTTCCGGTCCATCCTTCAGATTGACGGATGCCGCCATTGAGGAGAAGATCGCGCCTGCGGTCAAAATGGCGGCCGCCGAAATTTCGCGGCGGCTCGGTTATGAGGTTACCCTGCACATCGAAGAGAAGAGTACCGGCAATCCCGGTTGATGATCTGATTGTCTCCGCAAACCGCAGGCCATCTCTATATTCATGTTCCTTTCTGCCGTTCCCGTTGCAGCTACTGTGCCTTTTCCTCCAGCGTCGTTGCCGCAATTCCCGAAAAAGAGTACCTCGCCGGACTCGAGATCGAGTTTAACTCTCGGCTTGAGTTCTGGCCGGGAGCTGACCTGCCCCTGGCCACCCTCTATTTCGGCGGGGGCACTCCATCCCTGTTGTCGCCTTATTTCTACTCCCGCATTATTGATCTGTGTACTGATAAACTTGGCTTTGTCACGGCGGCGGAAATCACCCTTGAAGCCAATCCGGCCGACCTCAGTTACGGGCTCATTAGGGGCTATCGCGCTGCCGGGATCAATCGTTTAAGTCTGGGAGCGCAGACTTTTGCGCCGGCAGGGTTGCAGCTTCTCGGGCGGCGCCATGACGGAAGGATGATTGAGAAGGCAGTAGACCAGGTGCGCCGGGGCGGCATGGAAAATCTCAGTCTTGATCTGATCTATGCCTGGCCCGGCCAGGATCTGGCCGGGTTGCAGGCGGATCTGCACAAAATCAGCGCTCTGGCTCCGGAACACGTTTCGGCTTACTCCCTTTCGCTTGAACCGGGTACCAGATTGGCGCAGATGGTTGCTGCCGGAGAAGTGCAGGCTTTAAGTGAAGAGACTCAGGTCGAGATGATGGGACTGCTTGCCCGGGGTCTGGAAAATTTCGGCCTTTATCGTTACGAGGTTTCCAATTTTGCCCGTGAGCCCCGTCTGCAGGCCCGGCATAATCTGGCCTACTGGCATCTTGAGGATTTTCTCGGGCTTGGTGCCGGCGCCTGCGGCGGCTGGTATTGTCGCCGGAATGAACGGCACTGGGCGGAGCGCTACTGTAATGTTTCCGATCCGTTGGTCTATCTGCGCCGGCTGGCGGCGGCAGAGCGGAGTTCCAGGCCGGATTGTGAAACCTGGTGTGAAAAAGAGCTCATTGACCGCAACACATCCCTGATCGAGGCTTTGATGATGGGTCTCAGGCTGCGTGAAGGGGCCGCTTTGGCCGCACTGCAGGCTGAGTACGGGGCTCAGGCCGTCGCTGCGGTTATGGCCCGGGCCCAGCCGTTTCTGGCTGACGGGCTGCTGGCCGAAACCGAAAATAATTTAAGCATCACCGATAAGGGGTTGTTTTTAAGTGACACGATCCTCTCTTTTTTGTTATGAACGGTTTTTTTGAATTTTTCGTTTAACCCGATTTTTGGAGATTAGCATGAGTGCCAGGGAACAAGGGCTGTCCGATTTTTCAGTTGACACCAAACACCTCTATCGTGAAGAGACGATTACTGACCTCAAGGTTGCCTCGATCCGAGTCCTGACTCCGATCCATCTTGATGGCAGTCCGGATCTGAGCCGGACACCGGTTTACATTGGCAACACCCAGTTGATGTCCCCGGAAGGTCCCGTGCCCCTGCAGGCCCCCTTGCCGGCTGACAACCTGGAAGAGGCGATGGCTGTTTTTCCCAATGCCATGCGCCAGGCGCTGACGGAGATGGTTGAAAAAATCAAGGAGATGCAGCAGCAGCAACTGCGAAAAGAGAGAGAGAGCTCGCGCATCATCATTCCCGGCCGTTAAGGAGTAAGTCATGAAGATAGCCGGCAGGCTGACGGATCTGGTCGGCAGGACGCCATTGTTGCGCATTGCTTCATTGTCTCGTGCCAGCGGCGCTGAAATCGTTGCCAAACTTGAATATTTCAATCCTTTATCGAGTGTCAAGGACAGGGTTGCAGTGGCAATGATTACGGCCGCAGAGCAGGCTGGAGCTTTATCGCCCGGAGGGGTGATTGTCGAGCCTACCAGTGGCAATACTGGCATCGGTCTGGCTTTTGTCGCCGCCAGCCGGGGCTATCGTCTGATCTTGACGATGCCTGAGACCATGAGTCTGGAACGGCGGAATCTACTGCGGATTCTGGGGGCTGAACTGGTTTTGACCCCCGGGGTTGAGGGTATGCCGGGGGCAATCCGGGCGGCGGAAAAGATTTGTCTGAAAAATCCGGGAAGTTTCATGCCGCAGCAGTTCGCCAATCCGGCCAACCCCGAGTGTCACAGGCGGACCACGGCGCTGGAAATCTGGGAAGATACTGATGGCAAAATTGATATTCTAGTCGCGGGAGTCGGTACCGGCGGCACCATTACCGGTTGTGGCGAGGTTCTTCGCGAGAAAAAGGCGGCAGTTTCGGTTGTTGCCGTCGAACCTGAGGAGTCAGCGGTTCTTTCCGGGGCTCCGGCCGGGCCGCATCGCATTCAAGGGATTGGCGCCGGTTTTGTGCCGGAAGTTTTAAATTGTGCTGTTTATGATAAAATTGTCAGAGTTTCAGCTGAAGATGCGGCCGCAATGACCCGGCAGCTGGCGCAAAGCGAAGGGCTTCTCGTCGGCATTTCCTCTGGGGCTGCGGCAGTCGCGGCGCTGCGTCTGGGGCGCCGACCCGAAAATCAGGGGAAGATGATTGTCGTTATCTTTCCCGACAGCGGTGAACGCTATCTTTCCAGTTGGTTTTTTGAGGATCAGGGTTAAAGGTTAAGGAGAAATTTTATGTCGGAGGCAAGCAAAGAAAAACGTCATGGTCTGATTATTGTGAATACCGGTCATGGTAAAGGTAAAACTACAGCTGCTCTGGGTACGGTTTTTCGGGCTTTGGGTCAAGGCTTTAAAGTGGCCATGATTCAGTTTATCAAGGGCGGCTGGCAGTATGGCGAACTGGCGGCGGCGAAGAAATTTGAAAACTTTTCTCTGGAGCCGATGGGCAAAGGTTTTCTGAAGCTTGGTGATGGCGATCCTCTGCCTGAAGATTGCGCTCTGGCCGAGAAGACCTGGGCCCTTTGTGCCGACAGGATCTTAAGTGAGAAGTATGATCTGGTAGTGTGTGATGAAGTCAATTATGCCTTGAGTTACGGTTTGTTGCCGGTCAGCATGGTGCTTGAGACCCTTGCCCGGAAACCCTCCTGGGTGCATGTTATTCTGACCGGTCGCGACGCTCCCGAAGCACTGCTGGCGGTGGCGGATCTGGTGACGGAGATGCGTGAAATTAAACATCCTTATCAGAAAGGGATCATGGCCCAGCGGGGCATTGAGTTCTGATGTCTTCCGTAGCCGGGTTTCTGGGTTACGTCAACTATCGCGAACCCTTTCTGGGTAAGGCTTTAGATTATCTGCTCGGGGCCGGGCTGCAGTCCGGTAGGGTTTTAGAGATTATCATGCCTGAGGGTTCGACCGCGGCTCGGATGGTGGAAACGGGCCGGGAGCGGCTTGCCGGTTACGCGGCAGCTTTCTGGGGCTCCGGGTTTGAGATCAGCGTGGTGACCAGGTCAACCCGTGAGCCTGAACTTAAACTGTTTCCCGTTGACAACTCGAAAATCTGGAACCAGATCGCTTTTTTTCTGCGGCTTGACGGTTCAAGCTGTCAGGATCTGCCTGCTGCCGGGATTGCCGCTCTGATCATCGGCAAAAACGAGTATCAGCTTTTACAGAAGCGGTTTATGCCGTCTGCCGGGGTGCCTGCTTTAGAGCAGCTGCTGACCGGACTTGGGGCTGAATTCTTTCAGGCATCTGATCTGGCAAGCATGGTTGACCGGGTGGTGCCCCGGGCCCGGGAACGTTTAGGTATTGTTCATCTGGTTTCATTATGCATGCGCGAGCAGGATTTTCTGGCTCTGGATTATGCCTGTGCCAGAATTAAGGAGAACGGGACGCCGGGCCATGAAGGGCCATTGCAGATTCGTTCTCTGCTCGGTCGTCTGCATGCGGTTTTTCCGGGCCAGTATTGCGCCGGTCTCTCCGTTGTGCATATGCTGGCTTCGTAAAGGGTTACTGGCTCAGCTGTCTGGTGGTGGGGTTTTACAATTTGAGGTGGAATTTATTTTGCGGCGTTATCTGTTTCTGTTGCTGTTAGTTTTTCTGCTGCCGTCGGCGGCAGCGGCCGTGACGGTTGTCGATGAGAGCGGTACCAGTCTGGAGATTCCGGAGCGGGCGCAGCGCATTCTGCCGTTGACCCCGAGTCTGGCGGAGATCCTTTTTTCTCTGGGGCTCGCCGAGCGCATCGTAGGGGTAACCGATTTTGCCAGTTATCCCCCCGCGGCCCGGGAAAAACCCCGGGTCGGGACCTTTATCAATCCCAGCCTCGAAAAAATTCTGGCTCTCGAACCGGACCTGGTGATTGCCGGAAGTGAGCGGCAGGATGAAAAAACCAATATTGCTCTTAAACATTTTGCCATTCCGGTCTACCGGATACGGCCGGTTGATCTGAATACCATCTATCGTTCAATCAGTAATCTGGGCGAGATAACCGGAACCCTGCCTCGGGCCCAGCAGGTTATTCTGGCAATGAAAAAAAAGGCGGCTGCCGTGGAACGTCGGGTTGCCGGTCTGCCGCGGTGCCGGGTTTTTTATCAGGTCGGCATCGATCCGGTGGTCTCGGTCAACCGGCAGACCTTTGCTGCCGACCTGATTGAGCGGGCCGGCGGCGTTCTGGTCACCGCCGACAATCCGGTGCGCTATCCCCGCTATGCGATTGAGCGGGTTATCGCGGATGCGCCCGAGGTAATCGTGATCTCTTCCATGTCGCCTAATACCAATTACCAGCGTTTTCGTCAGAGTTGGCAGCGCTGGCCTTCCATTCCCGCTGTCCGTCAGGGCCGTATCTATGTGATTGATTCCGATATGGTTGATCGTCCTTCACCTCGAATCGTCGACGGCCTGGCCCAGATGGCCGAATTTATTCATCCGACGGCGCATTAAAAAAATAATTCCGGGATTATAATTTATAGCCGGGGCAGCAGAGCCGGCCGGGTCAGTTATTGCTGGCGGGAGTATCTATCTTATGATTGATGAAAGAAAAGCAAATGAAGAGCGCGGCATCAGGGATCGTAAATATCTGACCTGTGAAAAATATGGTGATATTTTCGAGGTGTGCGAAACGCTCGCCTGCAGACATCTGCAAGAGAACTGTAAATACCGACTCGACTGTCAGATCTATCTGATCGGCAGAAATGAGTAAAGCGGTGTAACAGTAACCGCTTGACTATTCGTAACGTGTAATTTTTGATTCGTAATTTTAATTTATAATTGACCAAGAGCTATGACAGCAAAACTTCTCATGCTGCAGGGGACCGGTTCCAGCGTCGGTAAAAGTGCGCTGGTTGCCGGGTTGTGCCGTCTCTATCACCGGCGTGGAGTTCGGGTTGCGCCGTTCAAGGCGCAGAATATGGCCTTAAACTCCTTTATTACTGTCCAGGGGGATGAAATCGGCCGGGCTCAGGCGGTGCAGGCTGAAGCGTGTGGGCTTAAGCCTCATGTCGATATGAATCCGGTTCTGATTAAACCCAACAGCGATACCGGGGCTCAGGTAATCATTCATGGTAAACCGGTAGCCAATATGTCGGCGGTGGTTTATCATGCCTACAAAGAGACGGCCTGGCAGGCCGTCTCCAGCAGTCTGGCCCGGCTGCGCCAGACTTATGATCTGGTCATTATCGAAGGGGCCGGAAGCCCGGCTGAGATCAATTTAAGAGATAAAGATATTGTCAATATGGGGCTTGCCACCAGGGTCAAAGCTCCGGTGCTTTTGCTTGGAGATATTGATAAAGGGGGCGTTTTCGCCTCGTTAGTCGGCACTATGGAGCTTCTTGAAGAAGATGAGCGGGAGTTGATAAAAGGTTTTATTGTTAACAAATTCCGCGGCGATGTGACCCTTCTGGCGCCCGGTCTGGAGATGATTGGGGCTCGCTGCAAGGTTCCGTTTGTCGGGGTTGTCCCTTGGTTCGGGAAAGAGATTTACCTGCCGGAAGAGGATGGTGTGGCTTTGCAGAATTCCGGTCATGATGAGCGAAGGGATGAACCAGGGTCGGCTTTCGGGGCGACTCTGGCGATCGGGGTTATCAGGTTGGCCCATATCTCCAATTTTACCGATTTTGATCCGCTTCTGCATGAGCCCGGGGTGCGGCTTGACTATCTGGATGCTCATGCAACCTTAGTCGGCTACCATTTGATTATTCTGCCCGGCAGTAAGAATACGCTTGAAGATCTGGTTTCTCTGCAGGCGGCCGACCTGCCGCGTCGCCTGCAGGCTTTTGTTGACGCGGGCGGGGCTGTCGTCGGCATCTGTGGTGGTTTCCAGATGCTGGGACACAGGTTGCGGGATCTGCAGATGATTGAATCGGGTCGGGGTGAAATTGCCGGTTTCGGCCTCTTGCCGCTGCTTACCGAGATGGCGCCGGAGAAAATTACTGTGCAGTGCCGCGCCCGGGTTATAAGCTCCTGTTTCGGGCCGGATCTTACAGTCAGCGGCTATGAAATTCATCAGGGACGGACTACCCTGGTGGAGCCCGCTGAATCCCTGCTGCAGGTGACGCAAGCAGATGGGGTTCAATATTCTGACGGCTGTGTTGCTGGCGGTGGCCGGGTCTGGGGCTGTTACATGCATGGTGTTTTTGATGATGAAGGTTTTCGAAAAGCATATCTGGCCTGGTTGCGTGTACATCTGGCGAATGCCCGGCCGTCGTCGTTTTCTGAAGGAATATCCTACCGACAGCGTAAAGAGGATGGTCTCAACGGCCTGGCCGACCTGCTGCAGAAGGCTCTGGATATGAAGATGATCGACCAGCTGGCAGGACTCTAGTTTAATGGTTATCGGTCAGCGCCGGGTGCCGGCCTTTCTTTATTGCCTGCTGCTTGCCGGGCTTCTGCTGCTGGCGGTGATTGGGTCCGCTTCTGTCGGGGCGGCACAGTTGCCGCTGGCGTCGGTCTGGCGGGTGGTGGTGGATTTTTTTTCCGGTTCGCTTGATGTTGCGGTCCAAGGCAGTGCCGCGGCTGCCCGTCTGATTATTATCGAGGTTAGACTGCCCCGGATTCTGACTGCCCTGCTGGTGGGTGCCGGGCTGGGTGTGGCCGGGGTTGTTTTTCAGGGACTGTTACTCAATCCTCTGGCCGATCCTTTTACCATCGGAGTTTCGGCCGGGGCCGCCTTTGGCGCTACGGTTGCAATCATGCTGCCGACCCTGTGGCCGCTGGTAAGCATCCTCTCCGCACCGGCTATGGTTCCCTGGTTTGCTTTCGGCGGTGCGGTTTTCTCTTTGGCGCTGGTCTATTTTATCGCTCGCAGTCGGGGCCGGGTGATGCCCGAAAGTATGATTCTGGCGGGCGTGATTGTGGCCTCTTTTCTGTCGGCCCTGATCAGTTTTATGAAAAGTATCGCCGGGGAGAAACTGGCAACCGTGGTTTTCTGGATTATGGGGGGCTTTTCCGGTGCGCTCTGGACGCAGGTGCTTCTGCTGCTGCCCTATTGTCTGGTCTGTCTCATTATCATTCAAGCCCACGCCGGGGCGCTCAATATTATGGCGATGGGCGATATTACAGCTCTGCAGCTCGGGGTCGAGGTTTATCAGGTGCGGCGGCGTCTGCTGCTGGTGGCGGCTCTGCTGACGGCGGCTGCGGTCTCCGTCAGCGGGGTTATAGGTTTTGTCGGGCTCGTGGTGCCGCATATTAATCGCATTTTATTAGGTCCCGACCATCGTCGGCTGCTGCCGGCTTCAGCCCTGCTCGGAGGGCTGGTACTGGTTGCGGCCGATACTCTGGCGCGAACCGTGGCCGGGGCGACCGAAATCCCGGTGGGCGTGGTCACGGCTCTGCTGGGAGCGCCTTTTTTCTGTTTCATATTTAAAAAGAAATTTCATGATGACAAATAGTTCTGATTTTTCTGCGCACTCTGATGGTTCGGGGCCCAGGCGCAGCACCGGTACACATGAAGTGTGGGAGCCGATTCTCAAAGTAACGGATTTAAGCTGCGGTTACGGTGATCAGATAGTTCTGGAAAAGCTCAATTTCAATCTCTGGCCCGGTTTTTTTTGCGGAATTCTGGGGCCCAACGGCTGCGGCAAGTCAACCCTGATCAACACTATCTGTCGGGTCAATGAGCCCTTGTCCGGCAGTTTGTTGTTCGGCGCACAGGAACTGGCAAAGATTTCGAGGCAGGAGCTGGCGGCCAGAATCGCCGTGGTGCCGCAGGAGACCCATGTCGCTTTCCCGTTCAAGGTGCGCGAGGTGGTGGCTATGGGCCGCAACCCGCATCTCTCGGGGTTTTTTGGTTCCGGATATGATCTTGAAAATGAGAAGGTTGATCAGGCCCTGATGGCGACCGGCATCAGTCATCTGGGGGAGCGGGCGATTACCCGTTTGAGTGGTGGGGAACGGCAGCTGGTTCTTCTGGCCCGGGCTTTGGCCCAGGAGCCCCGTCTGCTGCTGCTCGATGAACCGACATCTAATCTTGATGTCAGCCATGCGGTTAAAATATTACGTCTGGTGGCCGGCAGGGTTAGGCAGGACAGACTGGCTTCGCTGGCTGTGTTTCACGATCTGAATCTGGCTTGTGTTTTTGCCGACTACCTTTTTCTCGTTAAAGATGGCACAATCCGCTACCAGGGCGAGACCTGCGAAGTTATTACGGAAACTATTCTCGAAGATCTCTATGAGATTCCGTTGACGGTTTTTACCCCTCCGGGAGTCGGGCGCCCGCAAGTCGCTGTGCGGTTATAAATCAAGCCGGCAGCTTGCGGTAGAAGCCTAAGATCTGTTCCAGGGTTTGGCTGTCAGGGCCCGGCGCCCGGCGGCGAAGAAGGCGGCGGCCAGGTCTCGGCCCGGGGTTGATATCTGAGCGGGGGGCGGGTTCCAAAGCAGGGAGCAGATCTCTTCGGCTTCAAGTTTTGCGGCCGGAGTTGCCGGGAGATAGGTTTCAGGTTGGGTTTCGCTGCGCCGAATAAGATTGGCCCGGGTCAGCTGCTCCAGTATTCCGGCGGTAATAATCGATGACTCCCGGGTCGCTTCAGCCAGCCCCTCAAGGGTGATTTCCCGGCGCTGGTCAAAACTTATGTAGATCTCATTGACCAGGTCTAAAGCGAGCGCAAACGTGGCTCCGGGTGACAAACGATCTCCATCAGCGTGGTAGTTGGTGTAGTGCTGGGTGGTGAAAGCGACTTCGGCGCCGAGGAGAAAAACCAGCCAAGCGGAATTAAGCCACAGAAGAAACAGCGGCACGGTTGCAAACGAGCCGTAGATGGCGTTGTATTTAGCGACTCCGATCTGAAGCAGAATGAAGAGCTTCTGTAAAACCATGAGGCCGACAGCGCCGCTTAGTCCACCGATCCAGGCGGCTTTGGCTTTAACCTTGATATTGGGAAGAAAGAGATAGAGCAGAACAAAGGTCAGGGCTAAAAGAAAGAGGGGAATCAGTTTGAAAAGCACACCCTGAAGCCAGATGATGGGGATGAAGTTGTTCAGGTATCTGACGATCGCCGGGGTGTTGAGCATTGTCGAGGCCCCGATGCCAAGGTTGATGGTCAGGGGGCAGATAATCATCAGG
Organism: Deltaproteobacteria bacterium; assembly: GCA_016938065.1. GTDB lineage: Bacteria > Desulfobacterota > Anaeroferrophillalia > Anaeroferrophillales > Tharpellaceae > Tharpella. Next base: position 40,489 of record JAFGVI010000024.1, read on the forward strand.
GCCATATAATTCATGATTTTACGGCCGATGCTGCGGCTCTGCTGAACCCGCCAGATGGCATTCATGGCTTCCTCAATACCACTGATGACAATCAGGACGGCAATCAGCAGGAGAAAGGTGCCGACCATGCCCAGCGCGGCAAAATTGGTGCGGTCAACGTAGTCGAAGACCTTGTCGACCGCGTCGTAGAGGTGACCGCTGAAATCTCTTTCCGGTTCATCTGGTAAAGCCGGCCCGGAGCCGGTCGGGGTTGCCGACGGCGAAAGCTTTTGCGACGGTATGTCCGGTTTGTCGGGAGCTGGTGCAGCGTCGCTCCTGCTCTCACCAGCCAGATTGTCAATCAGCTGATAAGCGGCTTGCCGCATCTGGTCGCCGGCTCCCATGCCTTTAAGTACCGCGGTACTTAAAGCCAGCATCGGCACCATGGAAAGGACGACCGAGTAAGTCAGGGCTGCAGCCCTCAGGTTTATGCGGTCGCGTTTGTACTCTGTAAAAAAGATATAGAGGAAGCGGCAGATATGGCGCAGGCCGCGCCGCCAGTTATCAAGGCCGGCAGGATCTTCCTCCGGCCAGAGCCACTGATTGATTTTGCTAATGTTCATAATATGATTATATAACATGCGGTTGTTTACTACAACCGGAAAATTGGCAGACTTAAAGATGCATCACACTTACGACATAATTGTTATCGGGGCGGGGCATGCCGGATGTGAAGCGGCTCTGGCGGCGGCGCGAATGGGGTTGCAGGTTCTGGTCTTCAGTCTCAATCTTGATACCGTGGCTCAGATGTCCTGCAATCCGGCGATCGGCGGACTGGCCAAGGGGCATCTGGTGAAGGAGATCGACGCCTTGGGCGGGGCTATGGCCCGGGTGACCGATGGTTGCGGAATTCAGTTTCGCACGTTAAACACCTCCAAAGGACCGGCAGTGCAGGGGACCCGGGTGCAGTGTGATAAATTGCTCTATCATCGGGCGATGAAGCATACGCTCGAAGACCAGTCAGGTATCGAGCTGCGGCAGGCGATGATCAGTCGCCTGCTGCTGGAAAACGACCGGGTTGTCGGCGTGCTGGATGAAACCGGTTTTCAGCATTTTTCCCGGGCTGTAATCGTGACTGCCGGTACCTTTCTCAATGGTCTTATTCATATTGGTTCTTTTCGGCAGGCGGCGGGAAGAACCGGTGAGTTTGCTTCTCAGGAGCTGGCTCTTGATATTAAAAATCTGGGTTTTAAAATGGGGCGCATGAAAACCGGAACGCCACCACGGATGTTGCGCCGGTCAATAGATTTCAGTCGTCTTGAGCGCCAGGACGGCAATCCTGAGCCACTGCCCTTCTCGGTTATGACGACAGAGGTCAAACAGAAACAGTTGCCTTGTTATATGACGAAGACTACGGCCCGGACTCATGCCATCATGCGTGAATCTTTGCATCTTTCGCCTCTTTATAACGGTACGATTACCGGAGTCAGCGCCCGTTACTGCCCTTCGCTTGAGGATAAAATCGTCAAATTCCCTCATCATGAGAGTCATCAGGTAACCTTGGAGCCGGAAGGCTACGAGACTGAAGAAATATACGTAAAAGGTCTGGGCAACTGCCTTCCGGTTGCGGTGCAGCAGGAACTTTTTCATAGCGTGCCCGGTCTGGAAGACGCCGTGGTAATGCGTCCCGCCTATGCCATCGAATATGATTTTATTGAACCGACTCAGCTCAAGGCAAGTCTGGAGAGCAAAAAAGTAGGCGGTCTTTATCTTGCCGGTCAGATTAACGGGACGTCCGGTTATGAAGAGGCCGCGGCTCAGGGAATTATTGCCGGTATCAATGCCGCCTGTCAGGTGAAGGGTCTGGAACCTTTTCTGATCGATCGTTCTGAAGCTTATGCCGCGGTGATGATTGACGACCTGATTACCCGGGGGACGCGGGAACCCTATCGGATGTTTACTTCACGGGCCGAATATCGTCTGCTGCTGCGCGAGGATAATGCCGATCTCAGGTTGACGGAGCGGGCTTATACTTTGGGACTGGTCGAAAAAGTACAGCTGGAAATGGCGCGGGAGAAGCGGGCCCGAACCGAGCATGGCAAACAGCGGCTTAACGCGATCAGAATAGAGCCTGAGGCTGCGGCGGCAACCCTTTTACGACTGGAAACACCGGGCCTGAAACAGAGTGTTGCCGCCGCGGAGCTGCTGCGCAGACCACAGATTCGCTGGGCCGATCTTGAAGAGTGCTCGGAGGAGGTGATAGAGCTGGGCCGGGAGCTGGACGCCCCGGCGCGTCGGCAGACTGAAATCCAGATCAAATATGAAGGTTATATAAGCCGGCAGATGCAGGCGGTGGAGAAGTTTAAACATCTGGAGAAGATGAAAATTCCGGCCGATTTTGACTATCGCGATATTCCCGGTCTGACTATAGAAATGTCACAGACCTTACAGGAAATCCGCCCCAACTCTCTGGGGCAGGCCTCTCGCTTGCCCGGTGTAACCCCGGCCGCGATCTCAATTCTGATGATCTATCTGAAAAAAAGATGGAAATGAGGGGATTATCGCCTGTTAAAGTGATGCTTGCGGAATGAGAAGGGTTCATCATTCCGCAAGCATCACTTATTGTTCAATTTCCGGCGCCTTCCTGAATGGTTACCCAGCTGGCGCCATTGCCGAGGTTGTATTCAGCCGGCCAGAGTTGCAGGCTGATATAGTGGTTGTAACCGCTGTTGGCGTCGTCGAAGAGGTGGATCCAGCCACCGCCGCCGCGACCTAGCGCCACTACCAGTTCGTCGCTTTTGTCATTATCAAGATTGCCGACGGCGGGGCGGGTCTCGCCGGAAATCTGATTGTATTCCTGCCACCAGGGAACCTCCAGCCAAGCCTGGTTGGTGATATTGCCGCCATTGTAACTCTGGACCTCTAATGCGCCGTTGGAGCCTGCGCCCAGGCCGATGACGATTTCATTGGTGCCATCGCCATTCATGTCGCCGATTACCGGGCGGCTCTCGCCGTTCAGCTGGTTGTAGTCACTCCAGTTCACTTCACCCCAGGCCATATGTTCGCCCGTGCCCGAGAGCACTTCGTAGGTGCCGCCGGGAATTTCGGGATTATCGGCCACGGCACCGAGTCCGATGATAATGTCATCTCTGCCGTCGCCGTCGAGGTCGCCGCTGGCGGGGCGTACTTCGCCAAGGGCAGAATTGTATTCATCCCAGGTTGAGGCGATCCAACTCAGATGCTGCAGCTGATTGTTTTTGACCGTGAAAACCTCTATTATACCCATGCCGCCCTTGCCCAGACCGATCAGAATTTCGTCCTTGCCGTCGCCGTCGATGTCGCCGCAGGCGGGCCAAGTTTCACCATTGCCTTCATTGTATGGTTCCCAGTTAACCTGGCCCCAGAAAAGATGTTGATGATTATCATCCAGCACCTCAAAATGACCGGCAGGAGCGGTTATGTCATCAGCTACCGGTCCCATGCCGATAATGATTTCATCCTTTCCGTCACCATCGATGTCGCCGCGCGCCACTCGCGATTCTCCCCGGTTCTCGTTGTAGTGATCCCAGCCTATGCGACTCCAGTGGTCGTGAAAGTAGTCGTCGGTCAGGGTTTTTACCCAGCCGCCGTTACTCGGCCAGCTGCCGGTTCCGGCGACTATCCTACCGCTGATGCCACTGTCATGGTATGTACCGCCGCCGGAGACTGGTTCCTCATCGGGGTTGTAATTCTCGCCGAAGGCCTGGTTGATGATCAGAGGGTCATGGGTAAATGACATGGCGGCAGACTTAGTTGAATCTGTCTTGTTGAGGGCAATCTGTTCTTTTACAACTTCATTGGAATAGTCACTCTGGTTGCCCTGTGCATCGTAAGCCTTGACTGCGAAATACCAGGTCTTTTTTTCGCTTAAAGCTGGAAGGCTATACGAAGTTGCGAGGCCGACATCTACCGGGGAAAGATATTTCCCGCTGGCGTTGCCATAAAAAAGGAGATAGCCGGTGATCTCATTCTGCGGACTCGGATCCCACTCCAGAGTGATCTCCGTGGTGGTCGAGGACTTGATGTCGGAAATCATTTTGTCTACTTTAATGGTGCCCCCGCCGGTAACGACCCCTGCCGTACTGGATGTATATGCGGATTGGCTCTGTGCCACGTTACTGGCCACTGCCGGGCTGCACACGAAGAGGAGTCCGACAATGAGGGCGGCTGTCAGTTGAAATGACATCCATGCAGGTTGCCTTTGAGAGTAGTTTTTCACGTGCATTTCTCCGTTTAGGGATGGTCGCTTCGGCTTTTACCTTCCTGGAGATTGTTGATTATAGGGTCCAGAGAAGGAATAAAGCCCAGTATCGGCAGATTAAGATAGCGGGCCGCCTGACGACCGGACTTGAATGAAGGATCAAGAAACTCTCTGAAACCAATGATTACCAGAGCCGCGAGGAAGGGGAGAAGGGTGATGATCGCCGCCGCTCCCAGTCTTTCTCCCCGCCACCACGCATGATGTTCGGTTCGTTTAAGTTCGGTTCTGTCCAGCTGCAACTCTTCCGGAATTGTGAAATTATGTGCCGTCACGCTGTTTTCCGGCTGGCGGTGGTAGCCGGCTCGCAACCGGCTTAAAAGACGGTTCATATAATAGTTTACAAGTTCAATGCCCAGTTCGGCATCGCGGCCGAAATAACTGAGCTGCAGGCGATTGTCCTTGGTGAGATTCAGTGAAAGTGATTCAATGGCCGTCAGCATTGTATTTTTCTCTTTAAAATTATATTTTGCCAACCCGGGGTCTGTTTCCGCAAACCGTTTCCAGCTGGCTAATGCGAGCTGGTCGGTAAAAAAATGGTTCTGGCTGGTGACTAAACTTTTTAAAGAAATCGTATCTACCGGGCTCGTGGTAACCGCCGCCGGGTAGTCGGGATTGATTTGCAAAGAGCGGGTTAAGGTGAAACGATCGGCCTTAATACCTGTTATAAGCAAATAAGTTGCCAAGGGAATCAGTGCGAGTCCGAGCCAGTGCAGATGCTGTGTCAAAGCATAGATATAACGGCGTAAATTAAAGATCATCTTTTTTTTCCTCTGGTTGAGGTTGGGGAGTGTGGTTGCAATTTTGAGATTCAGGTTGCCAGCGGATTACAGTATTGGTTGATGATCAAGCCGAGAACCCGTGAACCTGACACTTCAAGCATGGTCTGGGCTTTCTTGATCATTTGTCGGGGGGTCCGGTTGGCGAGGACCGCAAGTGCCAGACCGTCCGCTTCGGCGGCAAGGGCGATAGGGTCAACCATGTTGCGGTTGGCGGAGAGGATGGCGGCGCTGTCGACGATGGTTAAAGCGTAGTCATTGCGTAATTTTTTAATGGTCGCTAAGGCGTTTTTGGTTGCTTCCGGCTTCTCCAGATAGCTTGGGGCCGGCAAAAGATCAAGATTGGCGTAGGGGGTTGCGATAACCTGCTCTCGCAGATTATCGTCGAGCAGGGACTTTTCAAGGTTGAAATTTGTACTTATCTCAAAGAAGGTGTGTAAGCTCGGGGCGTGCCAGTGGCAATCAATAAGCAGTACTTTTTCTTTGAGGTTGCGGGCCGCAACGATACCGAGGCCGGCGGTAAAGGTGCTTTTGCCCTCTTTGGCCGCGGCGCTGGAGATGACTATTACGGGATGGCTGATGCCTTTGAGTGTAGCCTGAAGCGAAGCAAAGATTCTTCCGGTTTCAGCCAGTATGCCGGCGATTTTTGCTTTGGTGTAGGGTGCGGATGAAGATTGCAAGCTCATCTCCTTTACATTCAAGGGTGAATGTACTTTTAAAGATCCTGAAAATTATAAATATAAGTCTAATTAAAAAAGACGGCACTGTCAAATATTTGTTGTCAGGAGGGTGTATGCTTACGGCGGGCTTTACAGTCAAGAACAGCCTGTCGGGATACCCTGTCAGGGGCCGATTATGATTGAGCTGGAAGTTACAGTCAGTCGTCCTGCAAGGGTCAGCATTGCGGCGTGAGCTTGTGTATAAAAGATTTCCGGCCAGTAACCGCCAGCTGGCGCTGGGGGAATCAAGACGGTTGTGTTGTTGTCGGGAATGCTGCTGCTCCAGTTTCCGGAGCTGTTCCAGTCGGTGCTGTATCCGATCCAGGTGGTGCTGCCGTCGGGAATCGGTAAGCTGTTAAGGCAAAGGCGGCCCCAGCCCGTAGCGTAGTCAAACCCCGGAGCTTCAATGTCAATGGCTTGAGCGGTCAAAGAGCTTTGCAGCTGAGCCGGAGTGAATTCCGGATTGTTGCAGAGGATGAGGGCTGCCGCTCCGGCGACATGCGGGGTTGCCGCTGAGGAGCCAGAAAACCCCTGCGGGCCAAAACTGGCGGTTGTAACATTGGTGTAGGCGGCAATGTCGGGTTTGCCGATTCCACCTGTGGCAATGCCGCCAGGGCCATTGGTGGGACCTTCCGAGCTGTCTTCATATATGAGAAAGGAGTGTGCGTCGACAGCGCTTACTGTTGTCGCTCTGGGGACGTCGGCAAGATTAGGCAGACTGCGACTGGGGGTGATTTTGTCGAGGCGGGGAGCGTAGGGAACAAAAATTTCAAAATTAACCGCCTTGGTCGCCTCGGACGCTCTGTAAACAATAAAGCCGTAGGCCGCGGGAGAGCCATAAGTTGTAAATTCAACGGCTTCTGTCGGGGTCTGTCCGGGAGTGCCGTTCTGAAAGTTGAGGCTGCTGGCAATTCTTTCCCAAGTGCTGCCTTCTACGGCACGGTAGACATAGAGGTCGTAGTCCTGATCGACATTTTGCCAGTCGGACCAGCGGGCATAAATATTTAAGGTGACGCCGCTGTCAACCAGGTAGGCACTGCCGTCTCCGGGGCCGAAATAATTTACCGTCTGGTCACTGTAGAAATTAAGTATACCATCATTGTCCGGGTCGTAAAAATCCCCCCCCCAATGGTGCAGTCGATCATTGCCGGCGGCGGTGGTCCAGAAAATGCCGGCAGCATAAGCGTTGCTGACAATATCGGCCAGATCGCCGGTACCGTCTCCGGGGGTCAGGTTATACCACCCCAGAGAAGTGGAAATGATGTCAACATTACAGGTATCGTGCAGCCAGGTTACCGCTTCTGCAAGATCGATGTCACTGTATATTTTGGCAAGGTAGATGGCGGCCTCCGGGGCGACGTCATGAATGATTTCAGCACAGGCCGTACCGTGCGGGGAGCCTGAGTCAATTTGTGCTGAAGTTTCGCCGTCGACAAAATTTCTGGCCGTCACGCTGGCCGGGAGGTCGTTGCCGAGCAGAGCTTTGTAACCTGAAAAACCGACATCCGCGATTCCGATGCGGACGTTTTGCCCGTAGATGCCGGCATTATGCCAGTTGGCGGCGTTGATATCCGTAAGCGCTTCACTGCTATAGCTGCCCGCAAAGGTGACAGCTCGTTCGGGTGTTCTGACAAAATTGACCTTTTTCAGATTGGCCAGAGCATTAAGTGAGGTCGAAGGAACAAGAGCCTGAATGACGGTTTGACTTGCATTGTGACCGGTGACCGTACCATGCAGCCTGGCGATATCTTTTTCAACTGCCGGTTGGTTTTCTGCTGCAGAAACTACCTGTACACAGACAGCTTCAGGTATGATGCCTGCTTTTCCGATGTCTGAAGCTGCAGCCGAGTCCATTTCATCAAGGTTGTCAAGCAGCGTTTTTTCCAGTTTGCAATTAAGCTTGCTGTCAAGTTTGGGGTTGTAAAATTGCCATTGCCGAACTTTTTTTTCAATGTTCGGGGCTGGAAATGAAGAGGGTACTCTGTCGGCCGGAATGATGCCGCAGGTGCCGAAAGGTAGTTCTGATGAAGCCGAACCGGTACGGATCACAACGAGAGTGAAGGATTGAAATGTCAGGAGAAAGCCCAGTAAGACGGCAAGCTTTTTCATCTGTTTATTCAGCCTCTCTTTTGCCGGTCAACAATTCAGTGGGTATGTCGTGAAACCGGGGCACGAAGGTGAACCGGAAAGTGAACCGGGGCGATTCAGGGATTATTTAAACATAAAAACGCAAAATACTCAAAACCTATTTTGTGGTGTTGAGTATTTTGCGCCAGTGCGGGGCTGGTTTTTTTATCTGTCTTCTCTATCTGTTCTGCTTTGCCAAGTGTTTTTTGACGGCGCTGTGCAGTTTTTGATAACGGTGATAAGTTTTCTGATAGCGCAGAGCAATCTTCTGTCTGGTCTTCAAGCTTTCCTGAAGGGCTGTAAAGAGTTCCAGTGAAAGTTTATCCCGAACCTTGCGTGTCGCCATCTGCTCCTGCAGCTGGCTGTTGAGAGAGCTGATCATCGATTCCAGGAATGAGATTCTCTGCAGCAGTTTTGTGATGTCCGGGTTTGTCGGGCAGGTTGGCTGTTCGTCGGGTTTCATGCGGGTTGCACTCTCTTTATCTCTGTTTTCGTTTGTGTTTTCATTAAAGAGTGCACTCTCCCGGCGCGAGGTCAGAACCGCATTAATGATATTTTCATCAATGATAGCTTTACCATCGGCGTAACCATGTACCAGGGCCATGTCGCAGATATAGTTGATCATACGCGGGATACCGTGACTGGCATTCCAGATTGCGGTATTGGCTGTATCGCTGAACAGGGTTGCGTAGGTCGGGCATCCGGCAACACGCAAGCGGTGGCGGATGTACTCTTTGACTTCTTCTTCGCTTAATTTATCAAGATGATAATGAACCGTTACCCGTTGGATAAACTGTTCAAGGTGCGGTTGCCGCAGTTTCTGCCGTAATTCGGGTTGCCCGACCAGAATGATCTGCACGAGATGCTCTTTCTCCGCTTCGAGATTTGAGAGCATCCGAATCTCTTCAATTGTCTTGTCGGGTAAATTCTGAGCTTCGTCAATTATCAGAGTGACCCGTTTGTTCTGCTGGCGTGAGTTTATGAGAAATTCCTGGAAAACGGCTACCATCTCACCTTTGTCCAGACCTTCATAGTTGAGCTCGAATTTTCTGCAGATAAGTTTAAAGAAAAGTTCCGGATTTACATCGGTGTGGCTGATCACCCCGACGATGAGGTCCTCCGGCAACTGGCGCAGAAGGTAGTTGATCAGGGTCGTTTTGCCACAGCCGATTTCTCCGGAGATGACGACAAAGCCTTTGTTTTCCTGGATTGCATATTTCAAATGGGTGTAGGCGCTGTCATGTCCTGAACTCATGTAGAAAAAATCAGGATCGGGCAGAAGGTCGAAAGGCTTCTCCTGCATTGCATAAAATTCTTCGTACATTGTCTGAATCCTTCTATTCGTGAGATTTGTTAAAAATAGTGCCAATTAAAGGAGTGTCGCCGATCAGTTCCATGGCCTGCAGAACATCTGTTCTTGCCGTTTTTTCCGCTTCCACTACCATGACAATGCCGTCTACCAGTCTGGCAAACACCTGCGAGTCTGCATTTGTCAGAATGTCCGGGCCGTCAAAAACCAGAATTCGATCTGCATAGCGGCCTTTCATCTCCTTTACCAGGTCAGACATGCGGGCTGCACCCAGCATCTCGGAAGAGGTTGCCAGTGGATGGCCCCCTGGCATGATGGTAAGTTTATCGATGCCCGGGTTAATCAGGATTTCTTCTATAGATGCTTTACCCAGCAGATAATCAGCCAACCCCAAGCCGTCCTCGAGGCCGAAATATTTATGCACCGCCGGTTTTCTCAGGTTGGCATCAATTAATATTACGGTTCGGTCAACTTCCTGCGCGATACTGATCGCAACATTAATCGCATTTACGGTTTTGCCTTCGCCTGGTCTGGGGCTGGTAATCAGTACGGATTTGCCGCCAATTTCGTGCAGGCGCTGCAGCATCTGCGTTCTGAGGATTTTTACTTTGTCTGATGCCGGATGAATGCGGCAATCGTAGATAATTTTATATTCATTCAAGCTTTGCAGGCTGTGTGGGGTTTTTTTAGTCCTGGCTTTACCTTGGTTTTTTTTATTTGCCCCCGGGCTGCCGGCAAAAATCCCCCGGTTAAATATCGCTTGATTTTTCACTTCATTTTTTTCGGCTTTTACTGGCTGGTTATCTGTCGGCATTGCTGCCGGGTTATCTTCCGGTGGTTTCTTCCCTCCTTCGCGCTCAGTTCTTTCCATTGCTTTTTTAAGAATGTCATTCATGGATTGAAACTCCTTGTTCTAAGTATAATAACCGTGGCAGGCTTTTCTCTTTTTTGCGGTAGTTGCCGGTTTGCAGCCGGTGCTGCTGTCCGACCCTAAGGCATGGTGAAACTTGTTGTCTGCTGGTGAAAACTAAGAAATCAATCTGGAAAGATCTCATCAAACTGAACACCGAGGGCCTTTGCTACCTTGAGTTTTGAGTTTTTTGCTGTTTTCACCCCTTTTTCCATCTTGGAGACAGTCTGTGGGGCCAGTTCAGCTTTCCTTGCCAGTTCAGCAATACTCCAGGCATTGTGCTCACGCAAATCCTGCACCTTGTTTTGCTCCATGTTAACACTCTTTAATTTAAGTTAAGTTATATAGATTTTTAAAAATATATAATC
>JAFGVI010000025.1 GCA_016938065.1 Deltaproteobacteria bacterium
GGTCTGGTAGCCGGAGTTAAGCGGCAGGGTGATGCCGCCGATACTCAAGTTGGCCAGATGGAGAAAGATGAAATCCATACATTTATCAAGTTGAAATGCGACCCGGTCTCCGGGTCTTATGCCGAGTTTTTTGAGGACGGCGGCATAGCGACCGACTTCCCGGTCTATCTCGGAAAAGGAGAAGCTTTTTTCGGAAAAAATTATTGCCGGTTTGCGGTCGTATTCAAGCGCGGTCTGGTGCAGTGTCCGGGCCAGGTTCATTTGGTCTCTCCTCTGGTTCAGGGTTAAGCCTGTTGTCTCTTACTGTATCATCCGGGAGGGCAGCCAGGTCGTCAGATCAGGGAAAATACAGAGAATTAAAATGCCGACAAAGAGCAGCACGATAAAGGGAACAACCCCTTTTAAGACTTTGCCGATATGAATATCCGGGGCCACACCCTGCACAATGTAGAGATTGAGTCCCACCGGCGGGGTGACCAGGCCGGCTTCGAGGTTGAGGGTCATGACAATGCCGAACCAGATCGGGTCAAAGCCGAGTCCGCTGATGATCGGATGCAGGATCGGCGAGAGGATCAGGATGATGGCTACCGGGGGGAGAAAGCAGCCCAGCACCAGGAGGAGAAGATTGATCAGTCCCATTACCATCCAGCGTGAAACCCCCATGTCGACGATGGCATGGGCCAGCGATTGAGCAATATAGAGATTGGTCAGAACCGCGCCGAAGAGAAAGGAGGTAGCGATAATCATCATGATCATCGAGCTCTCCCGGGTTGTGCGCAGCATGATATCCATGATGGCGGAGGGTTTATAGACCTTATAGAGCAGGGCTACTGTAATCAGGATCAGAAAAGCTCCGACCCCGGCGGCTTCACTGGGGGTGGCCCAGCCGGTGTAAAGGGAACCCAGGACGAGACAGACAACAATCATCAAGGGGATGGTTTTTATCGAGGCACGTAATTTTTCCCCCAAGGTGTAATGTTCCTTATCCGGCAGAGCCTTTCCCGTAAGGGCGGCATCGGCGGTTAACCGGTTGCCGGCCCGGCGCTGAACCCAGAAAACCCAGAGGCTGAAGAGGGCGGCCACCATCAGGCCGGGAATGATGCCGGCCATAAAGAGTTTGCCGATCGAGGTTTCGGTGGCGATGCCGTAGACAATCAGGGTCACGCTGGGAGGAATCAGGATGCCCAGGGTGCCGCCCGCGGCAATGATTCCGGTCGCCAGACCTTCGTCGTAGCCGCGTTTGCGCATCTCGGGGATGCCCATGGTGCCGATGGCCGCGGCACAGGCCGGACTTGAGCCGGTCAATGCGGCAAAAACCGCGCAGCTGACAATGTTGCTGATCCCCAGCCCCCCCGGTATGCGATAGAGCCACTTATGAAAACATTCATAAAGATCAGGTCCGGCCTTGCTGACGGCGACAATCATTCCCATAAAGATAAAGAGGGGGATGGACAGCAGACCGAAATCGTTGACTCCTTCGTAAATAGTCTCGGCCACCATCGACAGCTGGTAGTGATCCATAAACATATACATAATCGTCAGAGACGAGACCCCCAGGGCAAAGGCGATGGGCATGCCGCTTAACAGCACTACCAGAGCAATTGCGGCGGCGATCAATCCGGTCGCTAATGGATCCATGATTTCATCCTTTTCAGCTGATCGCAGATTTTGACAAGATATTGCAGGCAGGTAAGTCCCATTCCGATCGGCAGAATGGCATAGGGATAGGCCAGCGGAACCGACCAGAGGGAGGAGCTGTGCCAGCCGCCTTCATAAGCTTCCCACCACATCAGCCCTCCTTTCCAGGTCAGATAGAGGCAGAAGGCGAGGGAGATCATCGAGGTTATAAGGTCGAGCCGGGCCTTTGCCCGTTTCGGCAGGAGTCCGCTTATCAGTTCGATGTTGATATGGGAATTCTCTTTCAGGCCGTAGGCCGCGCCGATAAAGGTCGCCGCCATCAGAAGATAGATGGCAAATTCAATCTGCCAGATGGTTGGTCGATTGAAAATATAGCGGATGACTACCTGATGGACAATGGCCAGGGTCGCCAGCAGGATGGCCAGGGCACTGAAATAGCCGGCGGCGTCGCTCAAACCGTCGATGGCGACGCGAAAAAGATTACGTTTTACAGTCTGTTCATTCTGCATGCGCGCCGATCTCCGTGTAAAAGCCGCTGGCGCCTGAGTATCGGGCGCCAGCGGCTTTTGCTGTGGTTGCTGTTATTTGGCCAGATCAAGCAGTTCCTGACCGCCCTTGACGGTGTCGGCAAAGCGCTTCCATGAAGTTTTTTCGGCCAGGGTCCGCCACTGCAGCCACTCCTCTTTGGTCATGGCATGGACCTTGACCCCGGCGTCGGTGAAAACCTTGGTGGCGATGCCGTTGGCGACATTGGCGATTTCAAGGGCCCGGCCTTCAAGCTTGAGTCCGACTTCGGCCACCGCTTTTTTCTCGGCTTCGGAGAGAGAGTTCCAGGTGTGCATCGACATGACGATGGGCTCAGCCATGTACCAGATTGAATATTTTTCCGGGGTGTTAAAGTATTCGAGCTGCTCATAGAGGCGATAGGAGACAAAAGATTCAGCGGAAGTCAGACCGGCATTAAGAACGCCGGTCTGCAGGGCCATATACATTTCCGAAGAGGCCATGCTGGTAATTGAAGCTCCGGCTTCATTGAGCATGTACTCAAACAGTTTTCCGGCGGCGCGGAATTTAAGCCCCTTGACATCATCGGGAACGATGACCGGTCGACCTTTGCTGCCGATGCCGCCCGCATACCAGAGCCAGGTGATGATTTTCATGCCGCGTTTTTCGCAGATCTCTTCTATTTTTTTACCGATCTCCTTATTGCGCCAGGACATGCCCTCTTCGATGCTGTCGATAATGCAGGGCATCAGGGTGATGTCAAGCTCGGGGATTTTACCGGAAGCGTAAGCCATGGGGAAGACGGAAAAGTCGAGGGCTCCCTTGGCCATGGCGTCATACTGAGCTTTTGATTTGAAAAGGGCCTGGGAGGGGAAAAGTTTAAAGGTCAGGGAACCGGAAGTTGCTTTTTCGACTTCGGCAGCAAACTCCTGAGCCAGTTTATGCCGAGCATCGGCTTCGGAAAACTGATGGGAGATGCGCAGTTCACGGGCCTGGGTCATCGGCACCAGCAGAAACAGTCCCCAGGTCAGAGTTATAATCGTGCAGATTGCTGTAAGTCTGGTCAAAGGTTTCATCGCTCTTCTCCTTTTGTCCCGTTTTCGAGACAGCTGTCTGATAAAAAACTTTTACGGCTCTGTTTTTAATCCTGTGACGCTCAAATCCTCCTCTTTCCTTGATTTGTAATTATTCAGCTTTCGGGTGCTCAGGTGACCTTCATTCAAGGTGCTGTTTCCAGTTGTTGGACCAGATCTTCCAAGGTGGTCAGTTGTCTTTTCAGATGATTCTGCATCAGGGCTTCAGCTTTAAGGTGGTCGCGTTGACGGAAAACTTCCAGGAGCAGGCGATGTTCCTGAATCGATTCGGCCATGCGCCCGGGAGCGTTCAGCGATTGAAAACGATAGAGAAGAATTTTCTTGCGCAATCCGTCAATGATCTGGTTGAGATTCTGGTTGCCGGCGAGCTCCTGCACAAAGGAGTGATACTGGTGGTTGACCCGGATATAGCCCTCCTGGTCCTGATTCGCACATTGCTGTTCGAGACGGTCGTGAATTTTTTCGAGTTGGGAGAAGTCCTTCTGCGTCATTTTTTCGCAGGCGGTGCGGGCGCAAAATCCTTCGAGAAGAATCATGACATCGAACATTTCCCGAATTTCGGAAAATTCAGGCTGAGTCACAAAAGCGCCTCGATTGGGCACGAGCTCAATCAGGCCTTCAACGCTCAAAACCCTCAGGGCTTCACGCAATGGTGTTTTACTTACGCCGATGCTCTGACAGAGTTTGTTCTCGTTAATCTTGTCGCCTTCTTTAAGGGAACCGGTCATAATCATGTCGCGCAGCAGATCGGCAACCTGAATATGGTATATCGACTTCTTTAAATTCATTTTTCTCCTTAAAAAAGAGGCAAGTCCCTTCAGATTAAAATGTAATAATTTATTTATTATAACATTCTGCTAAAGTCAAACATTTTTTTATGATTTGAAAATGAGTGGTCTGCCGCTTCAGAGAGAAAACTGTGGCTCAGGGTTTTTTCAGAATGACTCTGGCATCGACGACATTGAGTCCCTCTTCATAGACGATAACCGGGTTGAAATCCATCTCTTCAATTTCCGGGTAGGAACCGATAAGCTCCGAGACGGTCAGGAGCAGGCGTTTAATCGCTTTACGGTCAACCGGGGGTTGGCCGCGGAAACCGTCAAGGAGTTTGACTGACTTGATTTCGTCAATCATGTTGCCGGCCGCGTAGGGTGAGATGGGCAGAACGCGAAAGACGACATCATGCAAAACTTCAACCATGATGCCGCCGATACCGAACATGATGACCGGGCCGAACTGATCGTCGATCTTGGTGCCGATGATGATTTCGAGGCCCTCATTGGCCATCGGCGCGACCAGGACCCCCTTAATGCGGGCTTCGGGATTGTATTCGCGGGCGTTGCCGATAATCTCCATGTAGGCCTGGCGGATTTCATCCGGTTTTACGAGATTGAGGCGAACCCCGCCGGCGTCACTTTTATGCAGAATGTCGGGGGAGACGATTTTCATGACCACTTTTGCGTTGAAGCCGGCGGCCATGGCCACGGCCTGGTCGGGTGATTGTGCCAGGCAGTCATGGCAGACCATGCCGCCATGCAGGCTGATAAGTTCCTTCGCTTCATTTTCAAGCAGGGCGGTGCGGCCTTCCGCTCTCGCGCTATGCATGATTTCCTGACCCCTGGTTCTGGCTTTGGCGCCCATGTCAAAAACAAATTTGACTTTGCTTTTATAGCCCCTGAGATAACCGCCGTACTCGGCCAGCACGCCGATCGCTTTACAGGCCAGCTCCAGCGAGTCGAAAACCGGAATGCCGTAATAGCGCAGAAGATCGAGGGAGTGCGGCTTGGCAAAGTTATAGAGAGAATGCATGATGATCGGTTTGCCGGTCTCCTTGATCAGTTTGCCGAACTGATGCGCTGCATCCTCTTCGGCAAAAGCCAGACTCTCCGAAAAACGGATGCTGTAGCCGCCGAAGAGACCGACGACGAGAACGCCGCCGATATTGGGATCCTGAAGCAGGATTCGAGCGCATTGGGCCAGCACCTGAGGGTTGTCGTCGGCACCGCCGGCAACATCAATCGGATTTCTTACCGAGGCTGCGGCCGGCAGGATGGCGCGCAGCTTTTCTTTGGTTTTGCCATTGATCTCCGGCAGGTTGACCTTTAAATCGGTCAGTTCATCAGCGCCGATGGTGGCATGGCCGCCGCCGTCGGCGAGAATGGCGATATTGTTATTTCTGACTGGCGGCAGATTGGCCAGGGCTTCAGCGCAGGGCAGCATCTCGTCAGATTTTTCGACGACGATAATGCCGGCCCGCTTGAAGGCGGTGCGGGCAACTTCCGACATGCCGGCCAGAGCTCCGGTGTGCGATCCGGCCGAGCGCTTGCCCGTGGCCGAACGGCCGCTTTTCAGTAGAATGATCGGTTTTTTGCGGGCTGTCTGGTAGGCCTGCTGCAGGAATTTCCGGCCGTCGCGCATACCCTCGACATACATCAGAATCGCTTTGGTGTTGGGATCTTTCTCAAAAAATTCAAGATATTCATGAAAGTTGATGTCGGATTCGTTGCCGACGCCGACGTAGTAGGAGAATCCGACCTGACTCTTGATCTTCGCTTCGGTAATCATGGTCAGGGCCATATTGCCGCTCTGGGAGATCAGAGCGATATTGCCTTTAGGGGCATTGCGCAGACCCACCAGATTAAGATTTTTGTGCATGTTGATCATGCCCGAGGTGTTGGGTCCGATCAGGCGGATATTGTGTTTGCGGGCGGCTGCGACCATTCGACTTTCAAGCTCTTTGCCTTGAGCTCCGAGTTCGCCGAAGCCGCCGGCGATAATAACCGCTCCGGAGACCCCTTTGTTACCGCAGTCTTCAAGAACCTCGGGCAGGCTCGCCGCCGGGGTTGTAATCAGGGCGAGATCGACCGGCTCTTTGATGTCCGAGACCCTGGCGTAGCAGGGTACCCCGAGAACACTTTCGAGTTTGGGGTTGACCCCGTAGATGGCCCCTTCATATTTCTCCTCCAGAAGAATTCTGATTGCCTGGTAGCCCCGTTTGGTGACTGTTTTGGAGGCTCCGACGACGACGACTGAACTGGCATTAAGAATTTTATCACTCAGCATTTTTATCTCCCGTAATATTCAGGTGTGCGTTTTTCCGCGAAAGCGACGACGCCTTCACGCCAGTCTTCTGTGGTCATGCAGGCCAGAATGGCCTCGGCTTCGAGCATCAGGGTGGTCTGCAGGTCAAGGCTTTCCGACTGGTTGAGAATGGTTTTGGCGAAGCGCATCGAGATCGGAGCTTTTCGGGCCAGAGTTGCGGCCAGCTCAAGGGCCGCCGGCAGCAGTTCGGCAAGCGGCACGGATTTAAGGGCCAGTCCCATGGCGACCGCGGCCGGGCCATCCAGCACCCGGCCGGTAAAGATCAGTTCCTTGGCTCTCTGTCGGCCGATCAATTTACCCAGATGGGAGGTGACTCCGCCACCGACAAAGGTGCCGAGTCCGGTTTCAGGAAAGGCGATGGAGGCGCTGTCGGCCATCAGCAGAAAATCACCGTTCAGGGCCATTTCACTGCCGGCCCCGCGGGCCGGGCCGTTGACCGCGACGATAACCGGTTTGGGAAAGAGATAGAGAAGACGGGTGGTTTCGTGGGCCAGGAGGATATATTCGCGTTTCTGCCAGGGGCTGCGCTCTCCTTTTTTGTGCTCTTTCAAGTCAGCCCCGGCGCAGAAGGCCTGTTTGTTATCCTGAGATCTTTCAGACCCGGTCAGGATCAGAACGCGAAGTTGATCATCTCCGGCCGCCTGCGCAAGTACGGCCTGAATGTCAAGGTAGAGCTGTTCAATAACCGCATTCATTCTCTCGGGCCGATTCAAGCGAAGAATGCCGATTCCATCCTGAAGTTCGTAAATCACGGTCTCGTAGGTCATCTCTTCCTCCTTATGCAAAGATTTCAATGAGTTTAGAGTTGGCACAGATCAAACAGTGATGTCAAGATAATTGTTGAGAAAAACAGTGCATGAAGCAGGTGCCGGTTGGCGCGAGAAAGGGCGGAAAAGGCTTGACTCTATCGGCACTCTTGGTTAGTATTCGGATTTCCGACAGTGATCCGGACGCCGGGAGAGAAGAATGCGGCGGCCTGATTCAGTGCTTTATTGCAAAGACGGCTTCTCCTTCTCCCGGATTTCGTCTCCGGTCTATTGCCGTTAATGACGGGTTGATGTGAATGAATAAAACAGCACTTTTAAAAACAGCGGCTCGGGATATGACCGAGATTGCAATCCAGATTCGCCGGCAGCTTGACAGCGAAGATGATATTCGCAATATGGATGATTTCGATATTATCTTAAGGAGTGTGGCGGCAACACTGTCAACGATTTCAACGGCTTCCCTGCTGCTGCCGGATGCCATGGTGGAAATGTGCGAAGCCTGTCTGAGTATCGGTAAAAAAAATGATCTCCAGAAACATTTGCAGATTGCTCTGAGCCGGAGCTCGGTTAAGGAAAAATGAAAATTAAGCAGGGGTGAGCAGTCATTCCGGAAATGGTAGGAAAAATGATTTCAGCAGTACCACAGAAGTTCATGCTCAAAAAGTTTTCAATCTTTGCTCTGACGTTCCTTGTCCTGACTTTTATCTTATCGCTTCCTGTCGCTGCCGCTCAGCGGATGGCGGTCAAGGTTGACCTCGCCAATGTTCGTTCGGCTCCTGATAAAAATGCCGAGATCGTCTGGCAGGTGACCCGGTATCATCCATTTCAGATCCTTGAGACACAGGGGGACTGGTATAAATGTAAGGATTTTGAAGGTGACAGCGGCTGGATTTACAAATCACTGCTGAACCGGACGACAACGGTGATCACGATCAAAGAGAACTGTAATGTTCGTTCCGGACCGGGAGCCAAAAATCCCGTGATCTTCATCGTGGATCGGGAGGTGCCTCTGAAGGTTCTTAAACGTCAGGGGCGCTGGCTGCAGATTGTGCATGAAGATGGAGATAAGGGCTGGATTCACGCTTCGCTGGTCTGGTAACAGAGAAAAAACCGACTCTTTCAGGGTCGGTTTTTTTGTGGCACTGATCTGGAGAGGGTATGTCTGCTTTGGGGTTCGACGCAGTTCTTTTTTCTGGAACGAGCGCTCCTAATTCAGGTGCCTCTAATCGAGGGTTACCTTTTTCCGGTAAACAGTGCCCTGGAAAACCGCGACCAGGGCACAACTCTCATCGCGGACATCGACCTGATAGGTAGCCAGTTTTGCATTCAGAGCCACCTCCCGGGCTTCGGCCGTGAGGGTGCCCTGGCTGGTGGCCTTGAGGTAGGAGATTGTGGCGCTGACACCGACGGCGACCGTACCGTGAGAATTTGACGCTACGGCAAAGGCCAGGTCCGCCAGGGTGAAGATTGCGCCGCCATGGGTGATGCCGACCCCGTTGAGATGTTTGTCCTCGATAGTCAGCGAGGCTTTGGCGTAGCCCGGGCTGAGTTCCAGCAGGGTGATGTCGTTATGGGCCGCAAAGCGGTCCTTTTTAAAAAAAGTTGTTATTTTTTCCATCTCAATCTGGTTCATAAAGTCTGATCCCTGCAGATTCGGACATCGGCAGATGTCATTGCATGTTTGTCTGAAACAAGGCTGGGGCCGATGTCGAATCGGCGAATCTTCCGCCCGGCCGCCATATCGTTTAAACCAGGTTCCGACATATAGTGTGCTTTTGGTTTCGGGGCAAGAGGAAAAGTGCTGTCTCGGAGCTCTCTTTTGCGTTATGGGGTTGACGCGGATTCGGTTTGAGTGTATGAAGACTATGTTGGTTTACTTTATTTGGTTTAGTTTAAAATGTCGACGATGGAGGTTTTGATGGCAACGCTTAAAGGAAGTAAAACTGAAAAAAATATTCTCACCGCCTTTGCCGGGGAGAGTCAGGCACGGAATCGCTACACCTATTTCGCCAGTCAGGCAAAAAAAGATGGTTATGTTCAGATCTCTGAAATCTTCACGGAAACGGCCGACCAGGAGAAGGAGCATGCCAAACGTCTTTTCAAACTGCTTGAAGGCGGTGAAGTTGAGATCAGCGGCTCTTTTCCGGCCGGGGTGGTCGGGACAACACTGACCAATCTGAAAGAGGCAGCGGCTGGAGAGAATCATGAACATACGCAGATGTATCCGGAATTTGCCGTAATTGCGCGGGAAGAGGGTTTCGACGAGATCGCCGCTATCTTTATGGCCATTGCCGTGGCCGAGAAACAGCATGAGAAGCGTTATCTCGACCTGGCCGCCAATATCGAGGCCGGTCGTGTGTTTAAACGTGATGGCGCGGTGGTCTGGCGTTGTCGTAACTGCGGCTACCTGCACAGCGGCAATGAGGCACCTGAGTTGTGCCCGGCCTGCGCTCATCCTCAGGCCCATTTTGAACTGCTCGGAGAAAATTATTAGTAGCTTACAGGTTATTTTCTTGTTTTTTTTCAATATTTTTTCAACAATAAAAACAAGAAAATGTTCTGATAAGAGTACTTATTTGTGGGCCGTAAAGGCCCCTTGAGTTGCGGGGCTCGTTCCCGCATTAGTATCTTACAGGTTGCGCATGCGGCAGCAAAAAGGCCGTCTCCGGGAAATCCGGGGACGGCCTTTTTGCTTTGTACTCGCTGATTACTCTTAATTTCTCGGCACCGCCAGCATTCTTTCCAGGGCCGAGCGGGCACGGTCGGCAATCTCCGGGTTGACGGTGATGACCGGTTCCATCTTTTTCAGGGCGTCGCGCAGATCTTTAAGCGTGATCATCTTCATATCCGGGCAGATCATGCGCTGCGGCGAATCCTGGCTGACGGGATGAAAAATCCGTTCAGGGTGAGCCTTTCTTAAAGGGTAGAGCATACCTTCTTCGGTGGCAACAATAAACTCCTGGGCATGGGATTGGCGGACAAAGTCGCTCATGCCGCCGGTGCTGCAGACCCCATCGGCTAATTGTGTGACTTCGGGCCGGCACTCCGGATGGACCATGACCAGGGCTTCGGGGTGTTTCTCTCTGGCCTTGATGATGTCGGCGGCGCGAATGGCATCGTGCACGGGGCAGGCGCCATTCCATAAAATCAGCCGCCGGCCGGTCTGTGCCTGCACATAGGCTCCGAGGTTTCGATCCGGAACGAAGATGATCTCCCGCTTTTCGGGGATGGATCTGACCACATTGACGGCATTTCCGGAAGTACAGCAGATATCGCTCTCCGCCTTGACTTCGGCGGAAGAGTTAACGTAAGTGACGACCACAGCCTCCGGTCTCTCCCGGCGCATGCTGCGCAGGGCATGTGCCGTGGCCATATCGGCCAGACCGCAGCCGCACTCCAGGCGGGGCAGGAGTACGGTTTTACCGGGGGCCAGAATGGCGGCGCTTTCGGCCATGAAGCGGACTCCGCAGAAAACGATCACAGGCTGATCCAGCCGGGCGGCGTCAACACTTAAACCCAATGAATCACCGGTAATATCGGCAATATCCTGAATCTCCGGAGGTTCGTAGTTATGGGCCAGAATAATTGCCCGGCGCTCTTTTTTCAGGTGGTTGATCTCTTCTGTCAGTGTATGCATGATTTAATCTTGTCGGTTAACGTTGTAACACAGTTGAAATAAGTATGCCTGAGCCTGGCACGGTAAAGCACAGGGGCGGTCTATCGGCCCAGTTCTTCCGAGCGGCGGCAGGCGCTTTTTAAGGCTTCGTTAAAGGCGTGGCGCAGGCCGTTTTTTTCGAGTTCGGCCAGGCCAGCAATCGTGGTGCCGCCGGGCGAGGTTACCATATCCTTTAATTCCATCGGATGTTTGCCGCTCTCTTTGAGAAGTTCGGTTGAACCGAGCACTGTTTCAATGATCAGTTTTCTGGCCAGGTCCCGAGCTAGGCCGAGGCCGACGGCAGCATCAAGCAGGGCCTCAATCACGAGAAAGACATAGGCCGGGCCGCTGCCGGAGACGGCGGTTACCATGTCCATCGCACTCTCGGGAACGAGCGCGGTTTCGCCGAGACAGGTAAAAATATTCCGGGTCGTTTCGAGGTGCTGGGCTCCGGCGTGAGTGCCGGCGGCAATCGCTGAGATGCCGCGGTTGATCAGGGCCGGGGTGTTGGGCATGACCCGGACCGTCGGCACCGGTGTTGAGAGCGCATTTTCCAGGCGTCTGCAGGGCACACCGGCAGCAATCGAAATAAGCAGCTTCGTTTCAGTCAAGGCGGTCGCGATTTCGGTCATGACCGGATCGATTACCTGGGGTTTGACCGCAAGAATGATGATGTCACTGTCCGTCACCAGTTCCCGGTTGTTCTGTGGAACCGAGACCCCTAACTCTTCTTTGAGCAATTTTTGATTCTTGTCGAGCGCGTCCCAGGCTGTAATGGTCGGTTTTTGCCCGGTCGATTGCAGGCCTTTGATAATGGCTTTGCCCATGTTGCCGCTGCCGATAATGCCGATGCGGCAGGTTGTGAGATCCATAGTGGTTTTCCTTGTAGTTTATTCTTCCAGTCGGGCTAGGATGGCGGCGGCCAGAAGAGGGAACATGATTTCATGGTGGCCGATGAGCTGGTAGCCCCGGCCGCTGTTTAAGGTTGGCCGCTTGACGACATTTTCAAAAGAGCGGTAGTGGCGGTTGAAATCCATGTTGACCGTGGTCAGGTTCTGTACGGGATGACCGAGATTGCGAACCAGCGAAATAGCCTTGAGAAAAACTTCCGGCAGAACCACGGCCGAGCCGAGATTGATATAGACGCCATCTTCAAGCTGGGCGACAAGGTTGCAGAATCTGTCGAAGTCTCTGAAACTGGTGCGGCCGATGGCGGCACCGTCAGCGGCCGCATGCATATGAATAATATCAGTGCCCATGGCGACATGAACAGTAACCGGCACCTGCATCCGATAACACTGGCCCAGCAGACTCATCTCCCGGTGCGGAAGTTTTTCCTCCCAGATCATTCTGCCGACTGCGGCTCCCAGGCCGAGCCCTTCGCGATCTCCCAGCAAAATTGCCCGGTTCAACAGTGCACCGGTCTCCTGGGCCATGCCGAAATTGCCGGCGCTTATACTCTCGGTAACATCCTCCGAGGTGTGCCCGGCGTAGGCCAGTTCAAAGTCATGAATGATGCCGGCGCCATTCAAGGCGATGCCGGAGATTATTCTCTTTTCAACCAGCTGAAGAATCAGCGGGGTCAGGCCGACCTTGATGACATGGGCCCCCATGCCGAGCAGAATCGGGCACTGGCGGCGATGGGCGGTGATGATGGCATTAATAACGCTTCGCAGATCATCGGCGGCGAGAAAGCCGGGCAGTTTGTTAAGGAGGTCGGCGACACTCTCTTTGCCATTGAGCTTTCTTGCGCAATGGTCGAGGCTGACCTTGCTCGGACGCGAGGCCAGCGGATAGGTGGTCAGTTTGCGTTTGTCCAGTTCAATGTTTTTCATGCCGGGCCGCCATGTTTTTCTCCACCAGACCACAGAGAAGATGACCCAAAAGAAGATGGATCTCCTGAATGCGGGCCGTGTTGGAGCTTGGAACCAGAAGGGCGATGTCGCAAAGGTTCAGGCAGTTGCCGCCGTCACGGCCGAGCAGGCCGATACTCTGCAGACCGAGGGCGCGGGCGCACTGTAAACCTTTAACGATGTTTTCCGAGGTGCCGCTGGTGCTCAGAGCGACGGCGATGTCGCCCGCCCGGCCGAGACCTTCAAGCTGGCGGACAAAAAGTTCGCTGAAAGCGTAGTCGTTGCTGATCGAGGTGGTGACCGCGGAATCAGCCGTCAGGGCCAGGGCAGCCAGGGGTTTGCGGTCGAGCAGAAAGCGGTTGATCAGCTCCGCCGCGAGATGCTGGGCCTGAGTAGCACTACCGCCGTTACCGAAAAAAAGAATCTTGTTTCCTTTTTTTAAGGCATCGCAGCAGCATTGCACCGCTTCCTCTAAAGCCGGGCCGCAGTCTTTGCAGACTTTTGCCAGCAACTCCTGTAACTGAACAGCGGCTTCGTGCAGAGGTGGGAAGGTTAAATTGTTGTCCATTTTTTTTATTTATCCTATAAATGTGCTGAACGCAAGATGCTTGTTGGTTTTGCCAGTAACCCCTCAATACGAACCTTGCATCATGTCTGTATCTTTGGTTTTCGGGAAAAAATCAAGTTCGGGAACCTGGTCGATCAGGTTAAGTTCTCTGGCATATTGATAAAAAAGTTTAAGACCGGCCAGGGCCGGGGTATCAAGTCTGTATGAGATTGCCGCTTGCCAGTAGGCCAGCAGCTGGGAAGGGCTGATAGTGCTTTTCCGGTCTGCTTCGGCCAGGGCGGAAGCGGTCAGCTGGCTGAGCTTTCCCGGCAGTTCCGCTGCGATTTGAGTCAGGTGCCGGTGCAGGCTGATAATCATTTGACTTTTTTCCGTCAGGGCGGCTTTGCGGCCGAGCCAGAGGGCATAGACAAAGGGCAGGCCGGTGTAGTGGTGCCAGAGGCGGCCGAGATCGTAAACCTGAAACCCGGCCGGTGGATTATGGTAGAGTTCTAAAGCCTGATCGCCGATGATCAGGGCGGCCTCGACGGCGGGGCTGGCGGTGAACTCTTTACCGGTCAACTCTTCAGTGCCGAAACTGAGGCTTTGCGGGGCAAGCCCTAGAAACTGAAAAAGGATGATCTTTAAGAGAAAAACGGACGTCAGGGAGTGGCTTGTCAGGGCGATATTGCAGCCGGTCAGTTGAACAGGCGGACGGCGGCTTAAAAGGATAACGCTCTGCACCTCGCTCAAGGAGGTGATGGCGATGTCGGGCATGATAAAGTAATCACATGCCGGGCTGACAGCCGGCAGCATGGAGGAGGAGGGGCTGAGGTCGATTGCGCCGGTTTCGAGGCCCTGATTCAGTGCCGCCGGATGACCTGAGTGCAGCTGAAAAAGCTTGCCATCAGCCCTCTTCTGCAGTTGGTGATAAAGCGGCCAGCAGTTGAGATAGTCGATCCGGCCGAGGTTGAGCGGCGCAGGCCTGAGATTTTTGTTCATGTCGTTCTATTGATATTGAAAAGGCTGCCGTAGTCAAGACCGCGGGCTTTGCTGCTGCGGTTTAAGCGTTCTCCCTGCTGAGCCCAGAAGGAAAAATGCGAGGGTGGCGGGGTGGTTGCGGCGGTGCTTACGGCGTAAAAGAAGAGGGCGGCGAAAAAGTTGTCCCTTTTGAGGAGCTGGTTGATGCGTTTGTCGCCCCGGCCCAGACGATAGAGCAGGGTGAAAATCTCTTTGATGGCATGCCGCTGAAAACGGGGCAGGCTGAAACGTTCATTTAAGGGCTTTAAATTTTCATCGATCTTTTCCTGAATAAGATTCAGGCGGTCGCCGTCAGCCAGAGGGCATTGCCGGAGGATGCCGGGCAGCAGCATGGCGGTAAAGATCATTTTTTCAAGCTCGTTATCATCTTCCGCCAGTGGAAAAAAGTGCTCAATCTGCTGTATAAGGGGGATCACTGCCGGAATATGCCCGGCGATCAAGTCCGGCAGCCAATGCTGGTTTATCTGGTATTGCTGGCCCAGAGCCAGAAGCCCGGCCGTCACCTTTTTGCTGTAGAGTCCTCTCAACTCTTCGCGTAAGCGGCTGGCGGAAACCCCGGCCAGGGCCGGGGCGCCCAGCATAAGTCCTTTGGCGGTTTCATTTTCGATTGTGAAATTGAGGCGACAGGCAAACTCCAGGGCTCTGAGGACGCGGACCGGATCTTCGGTAAAACGCTGGTCGGGGTCGCCGATGATGCGTACGATGCCATCCTCAAGATCCTTGAGGCCGCTGACATGGTCGATAACGGAAAAATCGGCGATATTATAAAAAAGGGCATTGATTGTAAAATCGCGGCGCAGAGCGTCTTCATCCGGGGTGCCGAAGAGGTTGTTGGCCAGTTCCGGCTCTTCCTGAATGCGGGCCAGGTCGTCTTCTTCGAGGGTTACCGCCCGGCGAAAGGTGGCCGTTTCGAAAATTTGCGGGGTGGCCCGGTTGCGGTCATAGAAGAAGATATGAACCAGACGGAAACGCCGGCCGATAATGCGTGAGTTGCGAAAGAGTTTCTTGATCTGTTTGGGATTTGCGTCGGTAACGATGTCAAAATCGGCGGGCCTCTGCCCCAGCAGCATATCCCGGACCGCACCGCCGGCGAGGTAGGCGGTAAACCCGCTGTTTTTGAGACGGTAGAGGATTTTAATAGCCTTGTCGTCGATATTTTTGCGCGATATCGGATGCTTTGCCCGGGGAATGATAAGCGGTTCGGGCGGGCGGTTCCGAAGAGGGTTTCGGGCGGTTTCAGAGGTTTTCATAAATGCTTTCTTAGGTTGTTGTGGTCTGATCTGTTTTTTTTCGGGTTGAGTTTTTGCCTGCCTTCAAGTATGTAGGCGGTCTGGAGCTATAGCAGAGTTCGACTCTCCAGGTAAAGTCTTTTGTGGAGATGGAAAAGTAATGTCTAATGCAATGTTTGAAGTAATGTCTGAAGCGCAAGGGGAGGGGTCGGGTTGTTAATTAATCTGTTGGCCCGTTTAAAAGCGACACTCTTTTTCAAAATTCTGATCGCTCTGAATCTGCTGGCGTTTCTGGGGCTTGCCTGTATGCCCTCGACCCCGTCGGCTGTATGGTTTTCCCTGGTGGTGCATGTACTGTTGGCGGTTGCCCTGGGCTGGTTTATGGTCAATGTGGTGTGGCCGGTGCGGGCGAGTCTGGATGAGCTGGTCCTGGTTGTTGATAGGTATAAATCTGAAAGTGCGGCTGAAGTTAAGCATGGTGAAAAAATCAATATGGGCAGCTACTTGAGCATTCTGAAACGCTCAACTGAGCTGCTTGTGAACCAGTATGAAGAGCTTATTTCACGCAGTCGGCAGCTGGAAAATTTTTCCCGGGTTCTTGAGAAGCAGAATCTTAAGGTCAGTGAAAGCCGGCAGCGTTACCGCCGCACCCTTGACGCCCTGGAAAATGGACTCTATCTGATTGATGATAATTATGTCATTCTGGCTATTAACCGGGCTGAGGCCGCTTATGTTAATTCGACGCCGAAAGAACTGGTCGGTAAACACTGTTACGAGGTTTTTCGCCATCGTCAGAGCCCCTGTTCCGACTGTATGCCGCGCGATTGTCTGAATGATGGACAGGGTCGCAACCGTTTGCGGGTGGAGAAACGCCGGGCCGGACGCGAGTATGTCAATATCTACTGTTATCCGATATTTCATGGCAATGAGAGACAAAGTCATGAAGTGGTGATCTATATTCAGGACACCAGCCCTCTGGTCATGATGGAAGACCAGGTGATCCGAACCGAAAAAATGGCCAGTATCGGTCAGATGGCTGCCGGGATCGCCCACGATCTGAATAATTATCTCGCCGCGATTTACGGGGTTGTGCAGCTGTTGCAGATGCGCTTTGAAGCATCCCCTGAAGAGCGTGAAAAAGATTTAAAATTACTCGGCCGTCTGCGGGGTCAGGTTGAAGCCCTCAATCTGCTCTCCGGCAACCTGATGATTTTTTCTCATCCGGAACGTAAGGAGATGTTTCCCCTTTCGCTGAATCAGGTAATCGAGGACGCGCTCTCCTTCAGCCGTTATGAACTGGAGCGGGAACAGGTCGAAGTGGTCAGGGATTTCGATTCTGCCCTGACCTCGGCCCGGATGGAAAAAGGCCAGATTCAGCAGGTTATGCTCAACCTCATGCTTAATGGCGCGCAGGCCATTCGCGAGCGTAAAAGCCATTCTGATGCCGATTTTAAAGGGAAAATTGTGGTGACGACCGGGTGGGAAGATGAGAATCACATCTTTTTTTCGGTTGCAGATAACGGTGCCGGTATCAGTCATGATTGTCAGAAGCGACTCTTTGATCCCTTCTTTTCGACCAAGGAGGTCAACGCTGAGTGCGGGGCGACGGGGCTGGGGCTCTTTACGGCGCAGACAATTGTGGCTCAGCATCAAGGGCGGATCAGTTTTACCAGTGCTGTTGCTGGGGGCAGCACGTTCAAGGTGGTTCTGCCTCTGCGGCAGGAAGAGGGGGTATGCGTTTAGATGAATATTGATATGATCAAAGAGTATAAGGAACTTTCCCTTTTTCTGCTTAAGACCCTGCAGGGCTCGCTCTCGGCCGAGCAGGGATCCGGCAAGGTTATGGGGTCGTTGTATGAATCTCTGCAGAGTGCCGCCAATGCCAGTCAGATCAAGCGTATTCATAAACAGGTTAAGGAGATTCTTCTCAAAGAGTCGCCGGTTGATGTCAACCGTCTGCTGCTGACGATTCAGCGACTGAAAAAAGATCTTCTGACGCAGTCGAATGTTGAAAATGACATGCGTACCCTGATCGAGGAGTTTAAAACTCTGCTGAACATGGCTCTGCATCAGATAGAAGGCATTTCGCTGCAGGGGGAAGAGAGCCGGGAACTTTTTCTGCAGTGTCGGGAAGAACTGGGCGAGATTATAACGCCGGAAGGCATGCACCGTTATGTCGAAAAGTTCAGACGCCTTTTTTCCCTTAATATTTTTATTGAGGACGAGACCGGGCGGGAATGCGATGAACTGAAAAAGATCATCAGCATTCTGGCGGATTCGATTTCCGGCCTGCTTCTCAGCAGTGGCGCGTTTGACAGCGGTCTGGAGATTTGCGTTGAGCGCCTGCAGCATGCCCGAACCCTGAATGAAATGCAGGAGATTCGGGAGCTGCTGCTGCAGCAGACCCAGACCCTGCAGCTGCGAACCCGGCAGATGGTGGTCGATGTGCAGCAGGCCCGTGAGCAGGTCAGCGATGCCAATAAAAAGATTGAAGCCCTTAAGGTACAGATGGAAAAGGTCAAGCAGGAGATCATCATCGATCCCCTGACCCGAGTCTATAACCGGCGCGCCTATGATGCAAAAATCAAGCAGGAGCTCATGGGGTATCAGCGTTATGGCCGGCCTACGGCTCTGCTCTTCATTGATATTGACCATTTCAAGCAGATCAATGACTCTTATGGCCATCGTACCGGGGATGGGGTCTTGCGGATTTTAAGCGAGGTCATGAAGAAGGAGATTCGGGAGATTGATGTTCTGGCCCGCTATGGCGGGGAGGAGTTCGCCCTGATTCTGCCGCATACCGCCTATGCTCAGGCCCTGGAAGTGGCGGAACGGATTCGGCAGAAGGTGGAAAACAGCCGCTTTACTTTTAAAGGCAAGCCTTTTTCGGTGACTGTCAGTCTCGGGGTGGGCACCCTGCAGGAAAATGATACCCTGGAGAGTTATGTGGAACGGGTCGATCAGGCTCTCTATCAGGCCAAGGACGGCGGTCGCAACCGGGTGGTCGGCGAGGCCGCTGCCGCATGACGTTAATGGCGCTCCTGCCGTTTCGGGGACGACCCTCTTGAGCAAAGTGCTCAGACGGTCAGGGTTTTAATCATGGCAATCTCATCGCAGTCGGGAAATTTGGCGCATTTCAGGCAGTCGCCCCAGACTTTGTGGGGGAGTTGACTCTTGTCGATGGTCTGAAAGCCTGAGCCGGCAAAAAAACTCTCCTGGTAGGTCAGGGTGAAGAGCCTTTTCAAGCCCAGTTTTACCGCCTCTTTTTCGCAGTCGTGTACCAGTTCACGGCCGATGCCGCGTTTCGTATGGGGCGGCAGGACTGCCAGTGAACGGATCTCTCCCAGATCCTCCCCGCAGACATGCAGGGCGCTGACCCCGAAAATCTCACCACTCTTTTCATAGACGATAAAGTCGCGCAGGTGGTCATAAAGGTCGCTCAGCGAGCGCGGCAGCAGCAGACCCTCCCGGGCATAATATTCGAGGGTACTCTGAATGGTTTTGACATCTCCGGTGGTGGCCTGGCGAATCATTTTATGGTTTCCTTATCTGTTTATTGTTTCCTTTCTGGCCTCTTTCAGCAGGGCTCGGGCATGCTCTTCAGCCTCTTTGGTGATCTCTTCTCCGCTGCCCATGCGGGCCAGCTCACGAATCCTTGCGGCTTCCTGTAGCGGGCCGATTTCAGTAAGGCCGATAGTGGTCTGCTCTTTTTCGGGACAGCTTGTTTTGCTGATGATGATATGCTGATCCGCGAAAGCTGCTACCTGAGGAAGATGGGTTACGGTAAGCACCTGGCAGTTTTTGGCAATGGCGGCAATTTTGCGCCCGACAGCCGCGGCGGTGCCGCCGCCCAGTCCGGTGTCAACCTCGTCAAAAATCATGGTCGGCAGCTGAAAACGGTTTGCGACCGTGGTTTTCAGAGACAGTAGCAGTCTAGAAAGTTCACCGCCGGAAGCAATCTCGGCTAGAGGGGCCGGCTCTTCTCCGGGGTTGGCGCTGAAACAGAAACTGATTTTATCTCCGCCGCTCGGTGTCATGGCGCTCTCTTCCCGGCGGATGAGAAAGCGCGCCCGGCCGAGGTTCAGCTCTTTAAGGTGCGCGGTTACGGCGCCGGCCATAATCTCAGCCTGTTCCTGGCGGACCAGGCTGAGTTTTTCAGCGAGCTTCAGCGCCTTTACTCTTTTCTGGGCGAGTTCCTGCTCTAAACGGATTTTTTCGGCATCGCGATTTTCCCACTCCGCGATCCGTTGCTCAAGCTCCTGCCGGAGTTCGATCAGACCGTTCAGATCAACGGCAAATTTTCTTTTCAGACGTTCCAGTAGCGCCAGCCGGGCTTCGGTCTCTTCGATTGTCTGTTCGTCAATGTCGAGACGGGAGAGATAATCGCAATTTTCCCTGTAGATGTCCTGGAGATTGTCGATCAGGCCGGTTAAGCTCTCCGCGGTGCGGGGGGCGCTGCTGTCCCGTCGGCTTAATTCGCTGGAGATTTCAAGCAGGCGGTAGCAGCTGTCAATGATG
Organism: Deltaproteobacteria bacterium; assembly: GCA_016938065.1. Classification (GTDB taxonomy): domain Bacteria; phylum Desulfobacterota; class Anaeroferrophillalia; order Anaeroferrophillales; family Tharpellaceae; genus Tharpella. The sequence goes on from JAFGVI010000025.1 coordinate 19,946, forward strand.
GAGTTGCTGTCGGAGTAGCTCAGGGCTTCAGCTTCGCGGGCCAGCTCCTGCAGTTTGCCGATCTGCAGGTACTGCCGGCGTTGTGCGGTCAGTTCCTCCTCCTCTGCGGGATCGAGGCGGGCCTCGTTCAGCTCTTTGAGTTGATGGCTGTAGTAGTCCGTCTGTCGGGCCGCCTGGCTGATTTGCGCCTGCCACTTTTCCAGATGTCGTTCACTGGCCTGATATTCCCGATATGCGTTTTCGTATTCGCGCTTGAGAGGGTCGATTGCCCCGAAGGCATCGAGCAGACGTAAAGGTTCTTTCGGGTCGCGCAGGCTCTGCTGCTGGTGCTGGTCGACAAATTCGATAAGGTAAGCGGTCAGGGCGGCAGCGGTGGCGCCGGTTGTCGGCTGGTCGTTCAGGTAGATGCGGTTATTGAGGCTGCCTTGGCTTTTGCGGCTGATATGGCGGCGCAGAATGATTTCATCCGGCTTGTCGGCAAACCCCAGCTGGTCAAGAAGCGAATGCAGTTCCTGGTTTGGGGGGAGTGCGAAAATAGCGCTGATTGTGATCGGCAGCGTTTCATCATGAAAAATGTCCGGGTTGGGTTTATCCCCCAGCAGGGTGGTCAGGGCACTCAGAATAATTGATTTACCGGCTCCGGTTTCTCCGGTCAGCACCGTCAGTCCGCCGGTGAAGTCGCATTCCAGATGATTGATCAGTTTAAAATTGCTGATCGCAAGGTGTTTAAGCATGAGGGCTATATTACAATTAACGTTAAATGATAAAAAGCGTCTGCCGGTTTTTCTTTAGGGGTTTGCATTCTGATAGCGCTCGCCCCATTTCAGCTTGTTGCGCAGTACTTCAAAATAGGTTTTACTGGGTGAGCGGACCAGTTTGATGTCATGGCCGGCTCTGGTGATGGTGACCCGGTCCAGCGGCTGCAGGGAAAAGCCGACCTGGCCGTCGAGGGTCAGAAAAACGTCATGACTGTCGGTTGAAGTCAAGGTTGTTGTAATGGTTACTTCCGGCGGCACGATCAGGGGGCGGTTTGAGAGCGTATGCGGGCAGATCGGGGCCACGGTGATACTGTTTAAGGTCGGATAGACGATCGGCCCGCCGGCCGACAGGGAGTAGCCGGTGGAACCGGTCGGGGTTGAAAAGATCAGGCCATCGGCTTTAAAAGTGTTGACAAAACTGTCGTCAATGACGGTTTTCAGGTCGATGATCCGGGCCATCGCGCCTTTGTTGATGACGACATCATTGAGAACATTATGGGTGGAGAGGGGTTGCGCCTGACGTTCCAGGCTGACGTTGAGAACCATGCGGGGGCTCAGGGAGAAGGCACCGGCCAGAACCTCGGTCATAACTGTAAAGAGCTCATCCAGGGTAATGGCCGTTAGAAAACCCAGACCGCCAAGATTGACGCCCAGTATCGGCAGGTCGCTGCGTCTGATGTGACGGGCAATGCTGAGCAGGGTGCCGTCCCCGCCGAGAACCACAATCAGGTCGGCCTCTGCGGCGATTTGGTCTTTACTCAGTTCGGCGATCTGCAGGGCTGCGGCCAGGTTTTTTTCACAGAGTACGGAGCAGTTGCGCGCTTTAAGCCAGGCACACAGCTTCATGCCGAGGGCAAGAGCCCGCTGGTTTTTTGATTTGGTGATGATTCCGATAGTCTGCATGGCGGCTATCTAGCACAGGAGAGGGAATTGAGTAAAGCGGAAAGCGGCGACCATGGCAATCGCTTTACGGCAGACGTTCGAAAGTTATGAGTTTGCTCTTTTTGTCGAGTAAAAAGTCGCCCGGTCCGCTGATGTAGCGCTTGACATCATAGGTTTCCCGGCCGATTCTGATGATGGTGCCGGGATGGACCCCGAGTTTGACGGTTACCCGGGCATTGAGCCCGGCCGCAATCTTTTCTTCGAGTTCGGTTTTTTTAGCTTTGAGGCGCGCCACATTAAGCTCAATTTCCTCATATTGTTTGAGTATCTTTTCGGCCGCGGGCCGTTTTTCGACCGGCAGTGAGGCGGTGTTTTTCTGCATCAGCACCTGCAGGCCGATTTCATCAACCATGGTGATCGACTGGGTAATGAGGGGTTCTAAGAATTCATCGATTTTTTTTATCTTTTCGTAGAGGTCAAGAGAGCCGCCGATTTCGACAGTCGTGCGGCTGCCCTGATCGCTGCCCAGCTCTCCGCAGGTTACTCCGTAAAACGCGATAACTTTACTCTCTCCGGTGATCATCTCCTGGCAGCTCACGGTGTTGCCGGCGATGATACGGCTGTTGATGATGTGTTTGCTGACGGTAATCGAGCCGCCGGTCTGCAGTCTTTTTACCGAGGAGAGATATTCGCAGTCCAGGTTGCCGCCGACGGCTATTTTCTCTGTTTCGCTGCCGATGATGCCGCCCTGTACAGTCAGGTTGGCTTTGGTCCGGATTGAGCCGCTGACGGTTTTGCCGATAAAAACATCGGAGTCGGAGACGATATGGAAGTCCGCCAGCAGACTGCCCTGAATCTCGATCGGCCCTTCAAATTTGATATGGCCGGTTTCGAGATCAACATCACCCTCAAGCAGCAGGGTCGGTGAGATGTTCAAGGTGTCTCGGTCAAGGCGCGGCTGGCCGGCCATGGTGGCCCGGTAGGTGATGACTCCGCTGTTCTCTTCAAGGGTGACACCCGGACCGCATTTATAGCGGTTGAGCGGTTTTAAGGGTTCATTTTTTATGATGCTGCCGTCAATCAGCTGTCCCGGGGTGCCTTCGTGCCCCAGGGTGATCTCCAGAAGGATATCTCCGGGATTAAAGAACCGGGTTACCCCTTTGTTTTTATAATCGATCTGATCCGCGCCCTGCAGGTGGCCGATATTTCTGCCGACAACAAAATTAAATTTGTAGCGGTGCTGTAGGACCGGTTTTTGGGGCAGGCTGCGGGCGATAATGGCGGCAAGGGGTTTGGTCGGATCATGGTTGAAGCGGTCGCGCAGGGCGAAAAGATTTTTTTTACTGATGCCCGCGACAACGTTATTTTTTTTTAAAGCCGCAATCAGCTGGTCGGCAGTTATCTCAGTCTGGTTCTCCGGCTCCGGGGATAGGGCGATGCGGGCTTCCGTCAGTTCCGGGTTTATGGCAACAGTGATCATCTTTCCCTAACTTCTAACCCCCTGCGCAAGAATGTTAACTATTGTTCGATAGAGAGTGCTGACCTGCGGGCTATGCCCGCATCAGAGAGGTGTTGTAAGTAATACGAATTATCATATAAAGCAGGGTTTGGCAAGTTGCCAGCGGGGAAAATCCTAAAATATTGACAATCGAGCCGGGTTTTGCTATTAGAGTGCGCCGTTTGCTGTAATTAAAATTTATCCGACAGCCATTCAGCCCTCTGTTCATCGGGAGAGAAGCGGTTTTTTCGTAGGACTTGAACTTTATAAAAAGGGGATTTATTGTCTTGATAGATTCTAAAGATCGATATACGCTGGTGCTTTTTCGAACCGGCAGTGGTGTGCATCGGAAGTTTTCCCTGCCGGTGAAGCCGGTCAAAAGGGCGTTGTGGCTTTTAGCTCCCGGGCTTTGCGCGCTCTTGGTCGGCGCCCTGGTGGCGATTGCTCTCTATCTGGTCAATCTGCATAACATCAACGACTACAGCCGGCTGGCCAAAAAAAACCGCGAACTGGAAAAGCAGATAAGTTTTTTTGCCCAGCGCATGACTGATCTGGCGGATCAGTTTACAAATTTGAAAGAGAGTAACGCCCGGGTCAAGGTTCTCGCCAATCTGGCGATTGTTCCGGGCCGGATAGAGACCGGCGGGATCGGCGGTCCGGACCCGCTGGCCGCCGAATTGACGGTTTCCAGTATCGACAGCGAGCGCAAACAGCAGCTGGCGCGGATGCATCGCGATCTGCAGCAGCTGGAATTAGGGGTGGCACGCGAAGAGAGCGAGCTCGGCCATTTGAGCACTTACCTCAAGGAGCGCCAGACCCTGCTTAATTTTACCCCTTCAGTCTGGCCGGTACGGGGCTGGATCAGCTCCGCTTTCGGCTATCGGGTTTCACCTTTCACCGGTCGGCGGGAGCTGCACCGGGGGATAGATATTGTCAATCGGGCCGGGACTCCGGTTGTCGTCAGCGCCGACGGACAGGTGGTGTTCGCCGGTTATAAGACCGGTTATGGAAAGATGGTGATCGTTGATCATGGTCTGGGTAAAGTGACCAAATACGGTCATCTTTCAAAGATTGATGTGCAGAACGGTGATCTGCTGGTGCGGGGTCAGGAACTGGGTCTGCTCGGCAATACCGGACGCAGCACCGGTCCGCATCTGCATTACGAAGTTGTTGAGAATGGTAAGGTGGTTGATCCGGTAGACTACCTCATCGATTAAGAAAATTTTATGATTGTCTGAAAGTGCGGCAATCAGACAATAGAATGGTCCTCGTAAAACGTCGTCCGGCGCCTTTTTTTTACGAGGGCTTTTTATTTTAAGAGGCAGGAAGTTTTTATGGTCAATATCCTGAAAAAAATATTCGGCAGCAAAAATGATCGCGAGATCAAGGCCATGCAGTTTCTCGTTAACCGCATCAATGCTGAAGAGGAATCCCTTAAAACGCTCTCCGACAGTCATCTGCAGGGCAAAACACTGGAGTTCAGAGAGCGTTTTGCTCGGGGCGAGAGTCTGGATGAACTTCTGCCGGAAGCCTTTGCGGTGGTGCGGGAAGCCGCAGTCAGAACCCTGGGGATGCGTCATTTTGATTCGCAGCTGATGGGAGGAATTGTGCTGCACAACGGCAAAATTGCCGAGATGAAAACCGGTGAGGGTAAAACCCTGGCCGCGACCCTGCCGGTCTATCTCAATGCTCTGGCCGGCAAAGGGGTGCACGTCGTCACCGTCAACGATTATCTGGCCCGACGCGATGCCGCCTGGATGGGAAAAGTCTATGATTTCCTCGGGCTTTCGGTCGGCGTTATCCTGCACGAACTTGATGATCGGCAGCGTCAGATTGCCTATGCCGCGGATATTACATACGGAACCAATAATGAGTTCGGTTTTGACTATCTGCGTGATAATATGAAATTTTCGCTTGAGGAGTATGCCCAGCGTCCACTCTATTACGCGATTGTCGATGAGGTTGACAGTATTCTGATCGATGAGGCGCGAACTCCGCTGATTATCTCCGGGCCGACCGATGACAGTACTGAAAAATACTACGTTATCGATAAGGCGATGCGCAAATTGATTCAGCAGAATCAGGCTCTGCCCGAAGCTGTCGATTATGATGTGGATGAGAAAAGCCGCTCCGCGACTCTGACGGAAGCCGGTGTGGCCCGGGTCGAGGATCTTCTGAAGGTCAATAATCTCTATGAGCCGACCCAGATTGAAACCCTGCACCATGTCAATCAGGCCTTGAAAGCCCATGTTCTTTTCAAGCGCGATGTTGACTATGTGGTCAAGGATGACAAGGTGGTTATCGTTGATGAATTTACCGGGCGGCTGATGGATGGCCGGCGCTACAGTGACGGCCTGCATCAGGCGCTTGAAGCCAAGGAGGGGGTCAAGATTGAGCGTGAGAATCAGACCCTGGCCGGGGTTACCTTTCAGAACTATTTCCGCATGTATGAAAAACTGGCCGGGATGACCGGAACGGCCGATACCGAGGCGATTGAGTTTGAACAGACCTACGGTCTCTCGGTCGTGGTCGTGCCGACCAATATGCCGATGATCCGCAAAGATAATGCCGATGTCATCTTCAAGACCGGCAAGGAGAAGTATGAGGCCGTTGTGCAGGAGATTCTCGCCTGTCATGAGGCGGGTCAGCCGGTTCTCGTGGGAACGATCTCGATTGAAGATTCGGAATTTCTGGGCAAGGTTTTAAAACGCAAAGGGATCAGGCACGAAGTTCTGAATGCTAAATTTCATGAAAAAGAGGCGGAAATCATCGCGCAGGCCGGGCGTAAAGGGGCGGTGACGATTGCCACCAATATGGCCGGGCGCGGCACCGATATTGTTTTAGGGGGCAACCCTGAGATGATGGCTAAAGCCAAACTTGATGATGAAATGAGTCTGGCGGAGCGCGAAGCCGTGATTGCCGGATTCAGAAAACAGTGCGAGGCTGAACGCGAAGCGGTACTTGCGGCCGGCGGCCTGCATATTCTCGGCACTGAACGGCATGAGAGCCGGCGCATCGACAACCAGTTGCGCGGCCGTTCCGGACGTCAGGGCGATCCCGGTTCTTCGCGTTTCTATCTCAGTCTTGAAGATGATCTGATGAGGATTTTCGGTTCCGAGCGTATCGCCAAGGTTATGGATACCCTGGGTATTGAGGAAGGGGAACCGATCGAACATAAGATGATCTCCAAGGCGATTGAAAATGCCCAGCGCCGGGTTGAAGGTCACAACTTTGATATTCGTAAGCAGCTGCTCGAATATGATGATGTCATGAACAAGCAGCGGGAGACGATCTATGCTCTGCGGCGCGAGGTGCTGGGCAATGAAAACCTCAAGGAACTGGTGGTTGAATATGCTGAGGATGTGGTTGCTGAGATGCTGGAGGCCGCGACCGGCGGCTCCCGTAATCCGGCCGAATGGGATCTGGCTTCCCTCGCCATCGGCCTGCAGCGTTCTTTCGCTTTGAGTGCTGATCTTGCTGAAGGTTCCGAGCTCGCTGCTCTCAATGATCCCGCCCGGCTGACCGCGGTGCTGCAGGAACAGGTGCGTCAGAGTTATGCCGCCCGGGAAGTTGATCTCGGGGCTGAAACCCTGCGTCAGCTTGAAAAAATTATTCTTCTGCATACCATCGACACCCTCTGGAAAGATCATCTTTACGCTATCGATCAGCTGAAAGAGGGCATCGGTCTTAGGGGCTATGGTCAGAAAGATCCCTTGCGTGAGTATCAGCGTGAGGGTTTTGAAATGTTTGCCGATATGATAGAACGGATTAAAGAGGATGCTGTCGGCCAGCTCTTCCATATTCAGGTGACCCGGGAAGAGGAGGTCGAAGAGCTCGACCATCAGGCTCGTCGGGAACATGAGATTGTTTTATCGCATGGCGGACGCCGTGAAGATGGTAAAAAAGTGCCGGTGGTCAGCGGTCAGAAGATCGGTCGTAACGATCCCTGTCCCTGCGGCAGCGGTAAAAAATATAAAAAATGCTGCGGCAAATAGGGAGTCAGGGTACGGTTATGTCGGAAAATATAAAAATCTGTCCGGGCTATAAGTTTGTCGGGGTTGCCAGTGGTCTGAAGAAGGCGGCGGGTGCGCTTGATCTGGCTTTGCTGTTAAGTGACACTCCGGCGGTGGCGGCCGCGGTTTTTACGAAAAATCGTTTTCCGGCGGCACCGGTTATCTACGGGCGTAAACTTCTGGCGGCCGGCCGCGACCTGCGGGCGGTTCTCATCAACAGCGGCAACGCCAATGCCTGTACCGGTCGTCAGGGAGAGGTGGATGTCGTGACCGTGGCCGAGTTTCTGGCGGCCGCCCTTCAGCTTGATCCGCAGGAGGTTTTCATCTCGTCGACCGGGGTTATCGGTGAACCTTTTCCGGTGACCAGGGTGCTGCGCGGTATTGAGTCCCTGCTGGCCGAACTCGAGCAGCAGGTTGCGGTTTCCGCCGCTCTGACGAGGGCTGCCCGGGCCATTATGACCACTGATAAGGCGCCTAAAGTTATCGGAATTGAAGTCGAAACCAGTCAGGGGACGGTGACGCTGACCGGGCTTGCTAAAGGGGCCGGGATGATCCATCCCGATATGGCGACGATGCTCGCCTATCTTTTGACCGACGCCAAGATCGACCGGGAAATCTGGCAGGCGATGCTGCAGCGGGTTGTCAGTCAGAGTTTTAACCGGATCAGTGTCGATGGCGATATGAGCACCAATGACACGGTTCTGGCTCTGGCCAATGGGGTTTCGGGTTGCTCTCTGACGAATCCGGTTGATCTTGATCTTTTCGAAACCGCCCTTTTGCAGGTTGCAAACGCTCTGGCCCGAATGATTGTCAAGGATGGTGAGGGTGCGACCAAAGTCGTAGAAATTACGGTTACCGGGGCAGCCAACCTTGCTGATGCTGAAAAAATCTGTCGGACGGTGGCCAATTCCGCCCTGGTTAAAACCGCTTTTTTTGGTCAGGACGCCAATTGGGGCAGAATTATTGCGGCCGTCGGTTATGCCGGGGTCGAGCTTGATTCAAGTCTGGTCAATATCGATTTTGATCAGGTCCGGGTGGTCAGTGGCGGGGTGCGCGACCCCCGATATCGGGAAGAGGCCGGGGCGGCGGTGTTGCGTCAGGCTGAATTTTCGGTTAAAATTGACCTTCAGTCAGGTGAAGATGAATTCACTCTTCTGACCTCCGATCTGACTCATGAATACGTTTCCATCAATGCCGACTATCGCAGTTGAATAACAAAGTTTTACGTTTTTTAAAGTGAATAATTTTTTTCTGATTCTAGTACGGATCTTGCTCTTTATACCTCATGTTCTGCAATCTCAGTACTGTTTATTCAGCTGTAGTCCAGCCATTTTTTATGATGAAAGGAGTGATTAGACGATGAATTATGCCAACTATGCCTGCCTGCATGCCCGTAATCTGCCCAACAAGACCTGTCTGATTGAACGTACACCGGCGACCGGGGTGCGCCGGACCTTGACCTGGAAAGAGTTTAACCAGGCAATCAACCGGGTTGCCAACTATCTCAGCCAGAAGCTCCAGATCGGCCGGGGCGACTACGTCATGCATCTGCAGAATAACAGTCTGGAGTGGTTGATAAGCTACTACGCCATCATTAAACTGGGGGCGGTGGTGGTGCCGCTCAATTTTCGTTTTGTCGGCAGTGATATCAAATTTGCCGCTGAGGTCGCTCAGCCCAAGGCCTTTATTCTGGGGTCGGAGTTTCTGTCGGTGGTGGAGCCGGTACGTTCCGAGCTGCAGACCGTTAAGAGTTTTATCTGCGTCGGAGATAAGATCGGCGAGGGGATGCTTGATTATCGTGAGCTGGCCGCCTACGCCGATACGACGGAAGCTATTGTTGAGGTTGAGTCGGCGGCGGCTCTGGCGATGATGTTTACTTCCGGCACTACCGGCAAACCGAAACCGGTGCTACACACCCATTTCTCCCTGAATAATACAGCGATCGGTAACGGGATGAGCTATTTTGTCGAAAAAAATGACAACTATCTCTTCTTTCTGCCTCTCTACCACAGCGGGACGATGTTTCTCTGGGCCCCTTTTTACGCCACCGGAGCGACGGGCACCATTCTGCGCGATCTTAAAGATCCGAAATGGATTATCGAGGCTCTGGCCGAAGAAAAGGCTACCGATGTGCTCTTTGTCGTGCCGATTGCGGTCGGTATTCTCAATGCCATTGACAGGGGTGAGATTAAACTTGCCGACTATGATCTTTCCGCCTGGAGATATATGGAGATCGGGGCGCAGCCGGTGCCTTTTGATGTGATGAAGCGCCTGGTCGAGACCCTGCCCTGTGCCGTCTCGAATATTTACGGCATCACCGAAGGCGGTGGCGGCGGCACCTTTAATCTCTATCCTGATGAGGTTCTGGCCCGGCCGGGTTCCATCGGGAAACCGACTTTCGGGGTCGAAGCCCGTCTTGTCGATTTTGCCGGCAATGAGGTTCCGCCGGAGGAGGTGGGTGAGTTGATTTTCAGAACGCCCCGGATGATGCAGGGTTATTTCGGCAATCCTGAGATGACGGCCGAATCATTAAAGGATGGCTGGCTCTACACTGGAGATCTTTTAAAAACCGATGCCGACGGCTACTACTATATAGTTGATCGCAAGAAAGATATGATCACCAGCGGTGGAGAAAATATCTTCCCGGTCGAGATTGAAGATGCCCTGATGGAGCATCCCGATGTCGATGATGTGGCCTGTATCGGCACCCCGGACGAGCGTCTGGTTGAAGCGGTGATGGCCATAGTCCAGCTTAAAGAGGGGCGCGCCCTGACTGCTGAAGAGCTGCTCGCCTTTGCCAAAACCCGTCTGGCGACCTATAAGCTGCCCCGGGTCATAAAGTTCGACCAGGTCATGCGCAATCCCACCGGCAAACTGATGAAGCCTCAGATGCGTGAAAAATATACCGGCCGTAAGGAGGCTTTTCAGAGTCTGGTCTGATGTGATCGGGTTGCGCCGGTCGGAAAGGTAGTTACGTTTCTCAAGCAAAAAAGCCGCAAGTGCAAACGCACCTGCGGCTTTTTTTGCTTGCAGTTGACTGCGGCGTAATTCGTGCCGTTCCTCAGTGGGTGATCAGGTTGATGTCGTCGTCGAAGGAGAACTCCGGATCGGTGTTGGTGGTATGGCAGATGGTGCAGCTTTGTGACTCGATCTTCAGGCCATAGGGAAGATCAGGGTTTTTCAAGTGATCCTTGGCCGGGCCGTGACACTCTTCGCATTGAATGTTGAAGAGGTTCGGGGTGATTACCGGCGAACGAAAACCGTCTTTGCCATGTTCCTCACTGCCGGTAACGTGGCAGGGCAAACAGTCCGGGCAGAAATCTTTGCATTTTTTCTGCAGGCTGGCATATGCCCGGGCATGCCGGGTGGTCTGCCATGAGGCTACAATCCGGGGGTGGCAGGTGCCGCAGGCTTGGTCACCGACATAGGCAATCTGAATCGGCAGCTCGGTGCCGGTGCCCTCTTTGTTTTTTTCGACATCAATATAATGCTGCCGGAGCCAGCTTTCATATTCATCGACCAGTTTGAGAATTTTGGGATCGGCGGCATAATCCTCTTTTCTTACATTGATAAGTTTATTGGTTGCCGGAGCGTTGGTCGCAAAACTCCAGTCAAGATAACCCACCGTTTTGCCGTGATTATTATTTTTGACCAGCCAGCAGCCGTTGATATGCTCGCTCTCCGCCATGGTGCCCCGCTGCGTGGCGAGAATGGCGACATCAAGGCCGGCGACGCTGCGGACGAGCTGGCGGCCTTTGGCATCGGAAAAGTGGAGAATTGCGATGGCCAGATCATGCGGAATTTTTAGAATTTCTGCCAGGGCGGGTTCAGGTTCTTTGCACTGGAGGCCATGAATGGCCTTTTTCTCGAGATCGGGATCGATTAGCGCTGTGACCAGAATCTTTTTACCGTTGATTGTAAAAATTTTATAAGCTTCAAAGCCTGGAATCGGCTGACCGTCCAGGTTACCGCACAAAATTGTACTGTGGGGGGCATTCTCTTTGAGTGAGCTCATCATCTCACGTCCGTAAATCAACTCCTGAGCTCCCGGCGAAAAGATCTCGGTGCCGATCATTTCATAGCCCTGCAGGGCGGTCTTGAGGAGTTGACGATTGACCTCGAAGTCATTTTTGGTGGTTTGTTTGGTCAGATTGCCGCAATTGACAAACAGGCACTTGTCGGTGCCGGCATCGTGGCGCAGAAAGTCGATAACGGTTTTTTGCCGGGCCAGACCGCCCGTCTGTTTCTTGTGTCAGCCGCAGAGTTTGACATAGCCGGAGAGAGAGCCTATATAGATCAGGCGAAAATCAGGGGATTGCGCCTGACTGGCGGCAGGGCTGGAAAGGCAAAGCGTAAAATATAGAATAGAGAAAAAAAGTGCTGAAACTTTTACCATATCCGATCCTTGGTTTTTAAGTTAACTTGATATCGTCTGAATACTAACTGAATGACTCTGGTTTTTCAAGAATTTTCTTGAGCTTGAAAGTGGTGATCTGTGGAAGAGATTATAATTAAAGGGGCCCGGGAACATAATCTGAAAAATATCAGCCTGGCGATTCCCCGGCGGCAGTTTGTGGTGATTACCGGCCTGAGTGGTTCCGGTAAATCGTCGCTCGCTTTTGATACGGTTTATGCTGAAGGCCAGCGTCGCTATGTTGAATCGCTTTCGGCCTATGCCCGTCAGTTTCTGCAATTGATGGAAAAACCGGATGTCGATGAGATCACCGGGCTCTCCCCGGCGATCTCCATCGAGCAGAAAAGGGTTTCCCATAATCCCCGCTCAACCGTGGGAACCGTGACCGAGATTTACGATTATCTGCGCCTGCTCTATGCTCGGGCCGGAGTGCCCCACTGCGGGCAATGCGGCAAGGCGATTACTTCGCAGACGGTCGACCAGATTGCCGAGACGATTGCAAAACTGCCGCTCGGAAGCAAACTGCTGGTTTTGGCGCCGCTCGTTCGGCGCCGTAAAGGAGAGTACCACACCCTGTTTGCCGAGCTGCAGAGTCAGGGTTTTTTGCGGGTCGAAGTTGACGGTGAGATCTGTCGATTAGATTCCGTGCCGCCGCTTGACCGTCAGCGCTACCACGATATTTCATTGATTGTCGATCGTCTGGCGGTTAATCCGGAAAGCCGGGGCCGTCTGGTTGATTCGCTGGAGCTGGCGATGGATAAAGCCGACGATCTGGTGGCCATTCAGATTGTCAACGGGGAACGCCTGCTCTTTTCGCGGCGTCTCGCTTGTATCGATTGCGGTTTGAGTTTTGCCGAACTGTCACCGCGGCTCTTCTCCTTTAATAATCCGCATGGGGCCTGTCCCGAGTGCAGCGGCCTGGGCCGGGATCTGGTTTTTGATGTCGATCTGATTGTGCCCGATCCTCATTTAGCCCTCAAGGATGGGGCCATTGCGCCCTGGCGCCGCTCATACTCGTTCTATCTCAGTGAGGTACTGGAACCCCTGGCCCGGCACTATGCTTTTTCTCTGACGCACTCTTTTGCAGAGCTTGCCGAAAAGGTTAAAAAAATTATTTTCTGGGGTTCGGGCCGGGAAAAGATTCCCGGCCTGCTGGTCGATGGACGTTATAATAGTCTCTCTGAGAGAATTTTTGAGGGGGTCATTCCGGCCTTGAAAAGGCGATATGAGAAAGCCGACGGTGAAAATGACAGTGAACTGCTGCGCTATCTTTCGCCTAAACCCTGTCCTTTGTGTCAGGGGGCGCGTTTAAATCGGGAGGCGTTGCAGGTCAAGATTGCAGATGTCAACATCTATGAATTGACCTGTTACTCCCTGCCGCAGACCCTTCACTTTCTGACCACCCTCAAGCTGGAACCGGCGCGCCAGGCGATTGCCGGCCGCATTCTCGGCGAACTGGTTGCCCGGCTGCGTTTTCTGCTCGATGTCGGCCTCGACTATCTGACCCTGGAGCGGGCCAGCGCCACCCTTTCCGGGGGTGAGTCGCAGCGTATCCGCCTGGCGACCCAGATCGGCTCGGGACTGACCGGGGTTCTCTATGTTCTGGATGAGCCGAGTATCGGTCTGCACCAGCGTGATAACCGCCGTCTGCTTGACGCCCTGATGAAACTGCGCGACCTCGGCAATTCGCTGCTCGTCGTCGAACATGATCAGGAGACGATTATGGCGGCTGACCATGTCATTGATATGGGTCCCGGGGCCGGTCGCCTCGGCGGTGAGGTGGTGGCCCAGGGGACACCGGCTGAAGTTATGGCCGGGGAATCACTGACCGGCCTCTATCTCAGCGGCCGAGAAGAGATAGAAATTCCGGCCCGGCGCCGGCGGGATCAAGAACGTCAGATCGTCATCAAGGGGGCGATGCAGCACAACCTCAAGGGGCTCGAGATTGAATTTCCTCTAGGTCTTTTAGTTTGTGTGACCGGGGTCTCAGGCTCGGGGAAAAGCACATTGATTAACGAGACCCTTTATCCGGCTCTGCATAATCATCTTTATGGCGAACGCTTTCCGGTCGGAGCTTTCCAGGAGATTATCGGTCTCGAGCAGCTCGATAAAGTTATCAGTATCGATCAGAGTCCGATCGGCCGGACACCACGCTCCAATCCGGCGACCTATACGGGCATCTTTACGCCGGTGCGCGAGCTTTTTGCCGGTCTGCCCGAAGCCCGGATACGCGGTTACAAACCGGGTCGTTTCAGTTTCAATGTCAAAGGCGGCCGCTGCGAAGCCTGTAAAGGGGACGGCGTGATGCGGGTCGAGATGCATTTTTTGCCCGATATCTTTGTTAAATGTGATGCCTGCGGGGGGCAGCGTTTTACGCGCGAAGTGCTTGAGATCCGCTATAAAGGTGCCAATATTTCTGAAGTTCTGGCGATGACTGTCAATCAGGCGGCGGAGTTTTTCGCGGCTGTGCCCAGAATCGTCGGCAAACTGGAGGTTCTGCAGGATGTGGGTCTCGGTTATCTCTCTCTCGGGCAGGCCGCGGTGACCCTTTCCGGCGGCGAAGCGCAGCGGGTGAAACTTTCGCGTGAACTGGCCAAACGGGCGACCGGGCGTACCCTCTATCTCCTGGATGAGCCGACAACCGGCCTCCATTTCCATGACGTCAGACAGCTGCTCAACGTGCTGCAGCGGCTGGTGACCGCAGGTAACTCGGTGATCGTTATTGAGCATAACCTCGATATTATCAAGGCCGCCGATTATCTGATTGATCTCGGGCCGGACGGCGGCAGCGGCGGCGGGCAGCTTGTTGCCTGTGGCACCCCGGAAGAGGTAGCTCGGGTCAGAGAGTCGGCTACCGGTCAATATCTGCGGAAAATCCTGCCATGATTTTTCATGAAAATATTCTAACTGTTATTGATCGGCTTTGAGTGTTAGAAGAGCAACAAATTATTTGACATAAGGAGTTGAAGCCGGTAAAGCGATGCGGTTTTCGGCCCGTCAGTAGTTGTTTTTATAACTGTTTGCTTAAGCTTGATTATTTTTAACTCAAATTGGGAGACTTTTCTGATGTTTAAAACGAAGCGGATTCTATGGGTGGGCTTGTCGATCTTTCTCTTTACCGCAGCCGCCGCGTGGGCGACTGAAAAAACCGAAACCCTCTGGCAGACCGATTTCGCCGCGGCTCAGGCCCAGGCTCTCAAGGAGAAAAAGATGCTGCTCCTTGATTTCACCGGTTCCGACTGGTGCGGCTGGTGTAAAAAACTCAAAAGTGAAGTTTTCGGCCAGGAACTCTTTATCAAAGAGGCGCCGAAAAATTTTATTCTGGTCGAGCTCGATTTCCCCCAGAAGAGCCAGCTTGAAGAAAAACTCGCGCAGCAGAATCAGGCACTCTCGAAAGCCTACGGCATCAGCGGGTTTCCCTCAATTATTCTGACCGATGCCGCCGGGGTCGAGTTTGCCCGGACCGGTTATCAGGCCGGCGGTCCTCAGGCTTATCTCGACCATCTTCAGCTCTTTGTCGAAAATTTTCAGAAGTTTTCGGCTCTGGAGGCGGAAGCGGCAAAACTTGAAGGGCTGGCCCGGGCGGAAAAACTCGATCAGGCGATTAGCTTGCTTGTCGATAATGGAAGTAAGCGCAGCAATGATAAGCTTGCGGATGAAATTATTGCAATTGATAAAGACGGCAAAGCCGGTCTGCGGGCCAAGTACGAACTGCCGCGCAAACTTAATGCGATTGAGACCCAGCTTAATCAGGACAAGGATTTCGATAAAGCTGTGGCCGCACTGGATAAACTGGCTCCGGAAGCGGTTGCGGTTCCCTCTCTGCAGCAGCAGGTCTATCTTTTTCAGGCCGGTATTCTGATCAAGGGTAAAGGCGATAAGGAAGCCGGGGTCAAAAAACTGGAACTGGCCTATAACGCCGCCCCCGAGACCAAGACCGGACAGCAGTTGATCAAGTTTATTGATCGTATGAAAAAAGAAGGTGAAAATCCGGCCCCGCAGCCAGCCCGGGCGGCAGAGGGAAATCAGCCGGCAGTGGAGAGTAATAAGTAATGGCGCAGCCGACTTTTATTCTGCAGGGGGAACACGCGGTTGAGGCTTTAAATGTCAAGGTGCAGTCTTTTGTGCACCGGGTGACCGGGGCCGAACACTACCATCTGTTGGCCGATAATCCGGAAAATGTCTTTATGGTCGGCTTCCGCACGGCGCCGACCGATTCGACCGGGGTGGCCCATATTCTGGAGCATACGGTGCTCTGCGGCAGTCAGCGTTATCCGGTGCGTGACCCTTTTTTCATGATGCTCCGGCGCTCCCTCAATACCTTCATGAACGCTTTTACCAGCAGTGACTGGACGGCTTATCCCTTTGCCAGTCAGAATCGCAAGGACTATTTCAACCTGCTGGATGTCTACCTTGATGCCGTTTTTTTTCCACGGCTTGACGAGCTTGATTTTGCTCAGGAGGGCCACCGTCTCGAATTCAGCGATCCGACTGACAGCTCATCGCCCCTGATCTTCAAAGGGGTGGTCTACAACGAGATGCAGGGGGCGATGACGACCCCGGCCAGTTTTCTCTGGCAGGGTCTGACCCAGCACCTTTTCCCCACGGCGACCTATCGTTTCAACAGCGGCGGCGATCCCGAGATCATTCCCCTGCTGAGCCATGCCCAGCTCAAAGCTTTTCATCAGCGTAACTACCATCCAAGCAACGCTTTTTTCCTCACCTACGGTGATCTGCCGGCGGCTCAGCTGCAGGCGATTTTCGAAGAGAGGGCCCTGAAAAATTTCAGCCGTGAAGCCGGAGCGCCCTTTTTTGTGAGCCCGGAAAAACGTTTTAAAGCCCCGAAAATCGCCTGCGAGCGGTTTCCGGCGGAAAGTGTGAAGGAGGGCGAAAGTGACGATCGCAGTCATGTGCTTATGGGCTGGCTGCTCGATGCCGGCAGCTCCCTGGAAAATCTGATCGAGGCCCACCTTCTGGCGGCGGTGCTTTTAGATAACAGTTCGTCACCGCTGCTCGATGTCTTGGAGACGACCGCTTTAGGGCGGGCGCCTTCACCCCTGTGCGGCCTGGATGACGATCATAAGGAGCTTATTTTCTGTTGTGGTCTGGAGGGTTGTGCCGCCGATGCCGGAGCTGAGGTTGAAGATCTGATTCTTGCGACCCTGCAGCAAGTCGCGGCTGAAGGCGTACCCTTGGAGCAGGTCGAGGCGGCTCTGCATCAGCTTGAACTGCAGCGCCGGGAGATCGGCGGAGATGGTTATCCATACGGCCTCCAGCTTCTTCTGCAGGCTTTTCCGGCGGTGGTTCATAATAGTTCAGTTATCGAGCGCCTGGATATTGATCCGGTTCTGATCAAGCTTCGTGAAAAGATTAAAGATTCAGGATATATCGGGGCGTTGCTGCAGCGTCTGCTGCTTGACAATCCGCATCGCGTACGTCTTAGTATGGTGCCTGACAGTGAGCTTGCCGGCCGGCGCGAAAAAGCTTTACGGGCTCGTCTCGCGGCCCGTCTCAGAGCGTTGGACAGTCGCCAGAAAGAGGCTCTGCTCCTTCAGGCGAAAGCCCTGGCCGCCCGTCAGCAGGAAAATGATGATCCCGAAATTCTGCCCCGGGTCGGACTTGAGGATGTTCCCGATAAGCTGCCGATTCCGGAGGGTAAGCCGGGCCCGGCGCCGCTGCCTCTGACCTGTTATGCCGCCGGTACCAACGGGCTCGTCTACCAGCAGGTGGTTTTTGCTCTGCCTGCCCTGGATGAATCAGCGGAGCTGTCTGATAAAGATAACTCCCTGCTTGATCTTCTGCCTGATTATTCTTCCTGCCTGACCGAACTCGGTTGTAACGGTCTCGACTATCGTCAGACCCAGGCCTGGCAGGCCCGGGTCTGCGGTGGGCTCAATGCCTATTATAAAGTGCGCGGGGCCCTTGATGACAGTGGCCGGGTCAAAGGCCTCTTTGTTCTTTCCGGTAAAGCCCTGTGCAGAAATTATGCTGCCCTGAACGACCTTATGCGTAAAACCTTGGAAAGTATCCGCTTTGATGAGGTTGAGCATATTTGCGAAATCATGGCCCAGACCCTGGCTCATCAGGAGCAGCAGGTCACCGCTTCCGGACACCAGCTGGTGATGCGGGCCGCCGCCGCCGGCTGCGGCCCGATAGCCGCTTTAGGTCATCGCGTCCATGGTCTCGAAGGGCTGAAAAAACTTAAAAAATTCTATGCTGAAATCTCGCAGAAGGGCGAGGCCCTGCAGAGTGTAAGCCGCCGGTTTGCCGCTCTGCATGAACGGATCATTGCCGCTCCGCTACAGTTTCTTCTGGTCGCCGAAGAGGAGCGTGAAGCTTCTTTGACGGCCGAACTGGAACAGGTCTGGCAGGGCAGTCAGTTTAAACCGGCGCCCGATTTCCAGGATTTTTCCCTGCCTTTGGCAACAAGGCTGGTGCGCGAGGCCTGGACTACCGATACCAAGGTTAATTTCTGCGCCAAAGCTTATGCGACGGTTCCGGTGGCTCACCCGGATGCGGCTCCTCTGGCGGTGCTGGGCGGCTTTCTGCGCAACGGCTATCTGCATCGGGCTATCCGCGAAGAGGGCGGGGCTTATGGCGGCGGGGCCGGCCACGATCCCGTCGCGGCGGCTTTTCGTTTCTACTCCTATCGTGATCCCCGGCTTAAAGCGACGCTTGAAGATTTTGACCGTTCTTTAGTCTGGCTCCAGGAGGCAAAACATGAAGCCCGTCAGGTTGAAGAGGCGATTTTAGGGGTGGTCAGTCAGATCGATAAACCGGGATCGCCCGCCGGCCGCGCCAAACAGGCCTTTTTCGACGGACTCTACGGCCGCGACCCGGAATTTCTCCGCGCCTACCGGCGTCGGGTGCTGGCCGTAACCCTTAAAGATCTTCAACGGGTAGCCCATACCTACCTCAATCCGCAAAACGCCGGCATCGCCGTTCTCACCAGCCCCGCCCGCGCCGCCAGTGAAGCTGCTGCGTTAGGACTTGAGGTGCTTGATCTGTAGCCTTGACGACAGTGTCACCCTGTCGTTGTAAATCATGTCAGTTTCGTAGTCGATTTCAAAAAGCCGCAAAAAAAAATTTGCGGCTTTTTTTGTGCTTTACATTAGAAAGTTTTTAATGTAACAAACCTCAGTATAATGTATTAAGCTCAGAGGAAAAGGAGTTTAAAATGAAATCGGCCAGAAATTATTTCAGCTTTTTCCCCCGCCTGCTCACTCTTTGGGTGTTTCTCAGCCTCACCCTTCAGGGCTTCGCCGCAGTTCCGCTCTGCTTTGCCGAGACCCTGGCAAATCCTCTGCCCGATACCGGCCAGACCACCTTTTATGACAACTCCGGGGTCATCAGTGAACCCGCCCCCGGTGAGCCTTTCTATGGTCAGGATGCGAGTTATTTAAGGGCCCGCTCCTATACCAAGCTTGATCAATACGGCAATGACCTGCCCTTTAGCGCGAGTCAATGGTACCAGGTTCGGGATAATGTCACCGGGCTAATCTGGGAGGTTAAAAATTCTCGAAACGGCTCTGCTGATTATGGTAATCCCAATGATGCAGATAATACCTATACCTGGTACGACAGTAACCCGGCCACTAACGGCGGTTACGCCGGCACGCCTGGGGCCGGTACCGACACTGAGGATTTTATCAACGCCTTAAATAATGCCAGCTACGGCGGCCATAACGACTGGCGCCTGCCGACGGTGGCTGAACTTTCTCTTCTGACCGATTTGGGAACGTTTGATCCGGCGATCAGTGCCGATTATTTTCCGCAGACGGTGTCGTCCTATTACTGGTCGTCTACTACCTACGCCGGTAGTACGGACGTCGCGTGGCTCGTCCATTTCTACGATGGCTACGTCCGCTACGACGGTAAGTCCTATAGTTATTATGTGCGCGCGGTTCGTTCCGGACAGCCTCGATCATTAGACCCTTTGATTATTAATCAGAATGACCCGGCTATCCCGGAAGATGATACGGTTACCGATCCCAATACCGGTCTGATGTGGCAGCGTTATGAAGGAGGGGAGATGGCTTGGTCGGAGGCCCTGGACTATTGTCAGAATCTGACCCTGGCCGGTTATGATGACTGGCGCCTGCCGGATCGTCATGAACTTCAGTCGCTGATCGATTACGCTCGTTTTGGTCCCGCTTTGGATGAGTCGGTTTTTCCTGAGGTTGTGTCGTCCTATTACTGGTCGTCTACTACCAACGCCTTTAATACGGGCTACGCGTGGCGCGTCTATTTCTACAATGGCTACGTCCGCAACATCAGTAAGTCGAGTAGTTATTATGTGCGCGCGGTTCGTTCCGGACAGTCTGGGCCATTGGGTCATTCGGCCATTTCCGTAACCCCGACCAGTCTCGATTTCGGCACGGCGGCGGTTGGCGCCGATCTTGTGGTGCGCAGTGTTACGGTACAGAATCTGGGTGCCGCCGATCTCATTCTTGGTTCGGCTTCCATCACCGGGCCTGACGCCGGGGTTTTTGCGCTGGCGACCGATTACGATGGTTACGTGCTGGCGCCGCAGGCCGCGACTCCGGTGGAAATTGCGGTCGCCTGGCTGCCCATCGCCGGGGCGGCTGATCCTTCAGCCCAGCTCAATATCTCCAGTAATGATCCTGTAAACCCGCTGGTCACGGTTCCTCTAATTGGTCATCTGGCCGGGGAGCTCTCTCTCAATACGGTTCTCGATAATTATGATCTGGTTTTTACGACCGGCGGCACCGGAAGCTGGTTCGGCCAGACAGAGACTGCGGCTTACGGCGGCAGCGCGGCCCAGAGCATGAATATCAACGATGATCAGGCCTCCTGGGTTGAAACCGAAATTACCGGTCCCGCCACCCTGACTTTCCTCTGGCGGGTTTCAAGTGAAGAGAATTACGACTTTTTCGAGTGTCTGCTTGACGGCAGTCCTGGTCTTAAGATGCGCATCAGCGGCGATGTCGCTTGGCAGGAGCGTACGCTGGCGATTCCGGCCGGCAGCCATACCGTGCGCTGGCTCTATACCAAGGATTACAGCGTCAGCTCCGGTGCCGATGCCGCCTGGCTGGATCGGGTCCGGGTTGAGGCAGGTTGCCAGCAGACTTTTTACCGCGACAGCGATAACGATGGTTACGGCGACCTATACGTTTCTGTCGCCGCCTGCGCCACCCCGACAGGTTATGTGGTTAACAGTTTAGACTGCAACGACAACGATGCCGATGAACACCCCGATCAGATCTGGTATCGCGATTATGAC
>JAFGVI010000026.1 GCA_016938065.1 Deltaproteobacteria bacterium
ATATCATATTTACCAGTAAAAACAAAGCGAAAAATCGGATTTTAATAATATTTTTAAACAGTTACAGTTTCCGGATGGACACTAATTTCGTTTCTATCAGCATAACCGCGAACCTGTTCGACCGTAAAGAGGCCGTCAGCCCATTTTTCTTCCATCTCCTGGCGCGTCGATTCAGCCGTCAGACAGACGGCTCTCGCTTTCTGGACAAAAGCCTCGACAGTTTTTTTCCGTTCCGCCCCCTTATAGAGAAAAAAGAGAAGGGTGACCAGAACGGTGATAGTTATAATTCCGGTTAACGAAATTTTCATTTTGAGAGATAGATTTTTGTAGCTGGCCATACAGACCTCCGCAAGTGTTTGCCGCAGCAGTTTGCAATCTCTTTTCAAGCCTTGATGACGCCGGCGCAGAACAGCTTGCGCCCTGTGGTTTTTTACAGTAAATAGGTCGCTTGCTGTGAAAAAGTCAAGAATTAAAATTTTCTTTGTCACCCCTGTTAATCTGGTTCGCAAAGCGTTTTATTCATTAAATTTCTGGAATTGACAAATCTTTTGTCATTGGTTAGAAGGGTAGTTGCTTTTATTTAAATTAAGCCGTCGTTTCTCAGGTCATGCCGGCAGAGGGGGTTATGGAGCATATAAAAAAAGAGGACTGGGTCTTGTTTCTGGCCTCCGGAGGCGGTCTCGGCAGCTTGCCCTGGGTGCCCGGCAGCTGGGGTTCTTTCGGGGCTCTGCCCTTGTGGCTTATCTTTTCCGGACTGAGTCAGGGCTGGTATCTGCTCGCGGTGCTTTTATTTTCCTGGTTTGCCGTAATAGTTGCCGGGGCGGCGGGTGAATATTTGCGGGTCAATGACAGTCCGGTAATTGTTATTGATGAGATTGCCGGCCTTACGCTGGCTCTGACCGGTGTACCTCTGGGTCTGGGCAATACCGTAGCCGCCTTTCTGCTTTTTCGTTTTTTTGACATTGTGAAACCTTTTCCGGCAAACTGGTGTGAAGACAACCTCTCCGGCGGTCTCGGCGTTGTCGCTGATGATCTTGTCGCCGGTCTCATGACCTGGCTGGTCATGCACATTTTCGTAGTCTAACAATTATCCGGCAACCCCGGAGCAGGAGTTTTTTCATGGATAAAAATCGTCATCGGGCGATGGAAATGGCCGTCAGTCAGATCGAAAAAGAGTTCGGTAAAGGTTCAATCATGCGTCTGGGTGATGAATCCCGCGCCGAAAGTATTGATGTTATTGCAACCGGATCCTTGAGTCTCGATATCGCGCTTGGGGTTGGAGGGGTTCCCCGGGGCCGGGTAATAGAGGTTTATGGCCCGGAATCATCGGGTAAAACCACCCTGGCGCTAAGCATTGTTGCTGAAGCCCAGAAAGTCGGCGGAGTGGCTGCTTTTGTTGATGCCGAACATGCGCTTGATGTGATTTACGCCCGTAAGCTTGGGGTTGATGTTGACGATCTGCTGGTCTCGCAGCCTGACACCGGGGAGCAGGCTCTGGAGATTACTGAGATTCTGGTGCGCAGCGGGGCCATTGATGTGGTTGTGGTTGACTCGGTTGCGGCCCTGGTGCCGCGCGCTGAGATCGAAGGCGAAATGGGTGATTCCCACATGGGGCTGCAGGCCCGGCTGATGTCGCAGGCCTTGCGTAAACTGGTTGCGGCAATCAGTAAATCAAAAACCACGGTTATTTTCATTAATCAGATTCGTATGAAAATCGGGGTCATGTTTGGCAATCCGGAAACAACGACCGGGGGTAACGCCTTGAAATTTTACGCCAGCGTCCGTCTTGAAATCCGCAAAACCGGGTCCATAAAAAAAGGTGAAGATGTGCTTGGCAATTCAACTCGGGTTAAAGTCGTGAAAAACAAGGTGGCCCCACCTTTCAAGGAAGCTAAATTTGATATTCTTTTCGGCGAGGGCATCTCCAAAGCCGGTGATGTTCTTGACCTGGCGGTAGACTGCGGGATTGTCGAGAAAAGCGGGTCCTGGTACTCCTATGATGGCGAGCGTCTGGGCCAGGGGCGTGATTTTGTGCGCGGCCATCTCAAGGAGAATCCTGAAATCCTTAGTGCCATGGAAAGCAGAGTCCGACAGTTCTATTCAATTCCGGCTGCCGGCAGCGGTAAGAATGGCAAGCAGACGAAGCCGACAGCGGAAGAAAGCCAGGGTTAGGTTAAAAAGGCGGTTGCTAATGGAACTCTTCCTCAATATCCTGAAAACTGCACTGAAATACAAGGCCTCCGATATCCATCTCAAGGCTGGGGCCCCGCCGATAGTCCGAGTCGACGGCAATCTTTATCCTTTTAAAGATTTCCCTCGTTTAAGTGTCGACAATCTGAAAGAAATGGCCGATTTCATGATGGGGCCGGCGCAGAAGGAGTATCTGCGGGAATTTTTTGAGGTTGATCTGGGCTACGGGGTTCCCGGGATCGGTCGGTTTCGGGTGAACGTCTACCAGCAGCGCGGTTCCCTCGTAATCGCCATGCGCACCATTTCCTTTGAGATTCTCGATCTGAAAACCCTGAACATGCCCCCCATTGTCGAAAAACTGGTTGATGAGCAGCGCCGGGGGTTGATTCTGGTTACCGGAACCACCGGCAGCGGCAAAAGTACGACACTAGCGTCGATGATTGACTATATCAACCGACATCGCAGTGAAAACATTATTACGATTGAAGATCCTATCGAGTATCTGCATCGTGATCGATTAAGCCTGATCAATCAGCGCGAGGTCGGTTTCGATACGACCTCTTTTGCGTTGGCTCTGCGCTCGGCCCTGCGCCAGGATCCGGACATTCTCCTGGTTGGGGAGATGCGTGATCTGGAAACCATTGAGATCGCGATGACGGCGGCGGAAACCGGTCATCTGGTACTCAGCACCCTGCATACCGTTGATGCCGTCGAAACCATCAACCGGATTATTTCAGTTTTTCCGCCTCACCAGCAGGGTCAGGTACGTCTGCAGTTGGCCAGTATTCTTAAAGGTGTTATTTCTCAGCGACTGATTGAGCGTTGCGACCGCAAAGGTCGGGTTCCGGCGATTGAGGTTCTGGTGAATACGCCGTTAGTGCGTGAATGTATCGCCGATGCCAATAAAACAATGGAAATCAAGGATGCAATCGCCAAGGGCCATTCGATCTACGGTATGCAGTCCTTTGATCAATCCATATTAAGTCATTATCGCAATGGCCTTATCTCTTTTGATGAGGCCTTGCGCCAGAGCAGTAATCCTGATGATTTTCTCCTCAAGATTCAGGGTGTCAGTTCGAGCTCCGATACCAGCTGGGATGCCTTTGACGGTACGGCCGAGAAAGCAGCGGAAAAAACGGCTTCTTCGTCCGCAAAGACTGAAAAGGAAATGGATATCGAAAGATTCGGCAAATGAGTCGCGCTCCGGTATCTGCCTGGTGGAAAGCCCAGGAACTGCTGGCCCGACGGGCCCACGGCTCGCAGGAACTCAGACGTAAACTCAAAGAGAGAAACTATCCGGAAGCTGAGGTAGAAGCTGCCATGGGCCGCCTGCGCAACGCCGGCCTGCTGGATGATGCAGCCTTTGCGCGCAGTCTGGTTGAAGAACTTTTTTTCCGCCGTGGTTACGGTATTAATGCTATAGTTATGCGCCTGCGCCAGAAAGGTTTGGCCCCAGAGCTGTGCGAAAGTGCCGGCAAACAATTTTTCTGCGAACTCGACCAGACCGAGATTGATACAGTTATCACTCGCCTGATTGAACGACGGCGGGCGCACGAAGAGGACAGGAATCGGCTTTTTGCCTGGCTTAAAAGACGCGGTTTTCGTAGTGATGAGATTATCCGGGCTCTGCAGAGTCGCACATCCTGAACCATCCCGGACAAAATTGAAATGCTTGAATCAAAATTCAATAAGGAGAGATAATTGATGACCGGCAATGAAATTCGTAAGAAATTTTTGGACTATTTCTGTGAGCATGAGCATCAGGAAGTCGCAAGCTCCAGTCTGGTACCGGCCAACGATCCAACCCTGCTCTTTACTAATGCTGGCATGAATCAGTTCAAAGATACTTTTCTTGGCCTCGAAGATCGGAAATACAAGCGCGCTACGACCTCGCAAAAATGCGTCCGGGCCGGCGGTAAACATAATGATCTCGAAAATGTCGGTCGTACAGCCCGGCATCACACCTTTTTTGAAATGCTGGGTAATTTTTCTTTTGGCGACTATTTCAAAAAAGAGGCCATTACTTATGCCTGGGACTTTCTGACCAGGGTCATGGGGCTTGAGGCTGAGAGGTTGTGGGCTACCGTATATCTTGATGATGATGAAGCTTATAACCTCTGGAAAGATGTTATCAAAATACCGCAGGAACGGCTGGTGCGTCTTGGCGAAAAGGATAATTTCTGGGCTATGGGTGATACCGGACCCTGCGGTCCCTGCTCTGAAATTCTTTATGACCAGGGGGAAAATATGAGCTGCGGTCCCGGTTGCGGTATCGGCAGCTGCGATTGCGACCGTTATCTGGAGATCTGGAATCTGGTTTTCATGCAGTTCAACCGGGATGCTTCCGGCACAATGACCCCTTTACCTAAACCGAGCATTGATACGGGGATGGGTCTGGAACGTCTGGCAGCTGTGGTGCAGGGGGTGCAGAGCAATTACGACACCGATCTTTTACGCCGGGTTATTGCGGCAGCGGAAAAAATTTCCGGCAAGGTTTATGGTGATGATCCCGAAAATGATGTTTCCTTAAGAGTTCTGGCCGACCACAGTCGGGCTGCCACCTTTCTCATTACAGACGGCATTCTGCCCGCCAACGAAGGGCGCGGTTACGTCTTGCGCCGGATTATGCGTCGGGCGGCACGTCACGGCAAAATGCTGGGCCTTAACGATCCCTTTCTCTATCAGTTGGCCGCGGCTGTAGCCGATGTCATGCAGCAGGCTTACCCTGAGTTGAAGGAGTCTTTGCCCTTTGTGTCCCGGGTAATCCGGAGCGAAGAGGAGCGTTTCGGTGAAACCCTTGACCGGGGCCTGAAAGTTCTGGATGAAGAGCTTGAAAAACTGAAAGCTTCTGGAAAATCAACTCTTTCCGGAGAGGCCACTTTTAAACTTTACGATACCTTTGGCTTTCCTGTGGATCTGACCGAGGATATAATTGAAAAAGATGGTTTTACGGTGGATCACACCGGTTTTGTCGAGCAGATGCAGAAACAGCAGGAGCTCTCGCGTAAAGCCTGGAAAGGTTCAGGCGAAGAGGCTATTGCCGAAGTCTATAAAAATCTTCTCAATGAAGGCCTGCGCAGCGATTTTGTCGGCTATGAAAATTTTGCCGCCAACGCCAAAGTGCTGTACCTGCTGCACGATGGCAGTCCGGTGTCACGAGCTGAGCAGGGGCAGGAGGTTGAGATCATTTTTGACCGTACGCCTTTTTATGGCGAGTCCGGCGGTCAGGCCGGCGACCATGGTCGGGGCCAGGGCGCTGAAGGTGTCTCTTTTACAATTATGAAGACTACCAAGCCTCTGCCGGGGCTGATTTTACATAAGGCCCGCATCCTGGAGGGGGAGATCCGGCTTGATGATACCTTTCAGCTCGTTGTAGCGCGTGAAGAACGTCTGGCTACAGCCCGGCATCACTCGGCGACCCATCTGCTCCAGGCCAAGCTGCAGAAAGTGCTGGGCGATCATGTCAAGCAGGCAGGCTCCCTTGTTACTTCGGAACGTTTACGCTTTGATTTCAGTCACTTTTCGGCTTTAACTGAAGCAGAACTCGAAGAGATTGAACTACTGGTTAATCGTGACGTAATGGCCAATCTCCCGGTCTACACCGAAGAGACCGATATGGAAACCGCAGTTAGACATGGCGCCATGGCGATCTTCGGAGAGAAATATGGAGCTCAGGTACGCATGGTCAGCATGGGGGATGTCAGCATTGAACTGTGCGGCGGAACCCATGTCGAGTCCACAGGAGATATCGGTTTTGTTAAAATTGTCAGTGACACCGGCATCGCTGCCGGTGTCCGCCGTATCGAAGCTCTGGCTGGAGTCGCAGCCTGGAAATATATCAACCAGCATGAAAAAATCATCGCGGAAGCCGCTGCCCGACTGAAAGGTGTGCCCGGAGAACTGGTCGAACGAATCGAACGTCTGCAGGAAGTCAACAGAGATCAGCAGAAAGAAATCGCGTCTTTAAAAGAGAAGCTGGTAACGGCGGCGGCTGGCGGCAGCTCCGGCAGCGGCAGCAAACTGGAAGTAATTAACGGGATTCCGGTACTGGTACAGAAAGTCGACTGTGATGATCCTAAGGAGATGCGCCGGATAATGGACGTCTACAAGCAGAAAAATGTCGACGGCATTACCCTGTTGGGAGCAATTCATGCGGGGAAAGCCATTCTTATTGTTCACGTTGGCAAAGATTGGCAGAAAAAGTATCCGGCCGGATCTTTAATCAGCGAGCTGGCCGCCAAAGTCGGCGGTAAAGGCGGTGGCAAACCCGAACTTGCGCAAGCCGGAGGACCTGATGGCTATAAACTTGAGGATGCTTTAGCGCATTTACAGACTTTGTTGCAGGCATAAGCCGATCCGCTTGCGAACTAAAAGGAGCCCTCAAGCAACAAAAAAAACCTACAGGTTTTAATTTGATTGAGGATACGATCCCAGGACTTTCATATAAAGGCATATTTCCTTGGTGGCCTTGAGCATGGCTGCTACTTTTTCATCCTCACGATGACCTTCAAAATCGGCGATGAAAAAATAGCTCCATTTTTCGTTACGAGTCGGACGGGATTCAAGTTTGACCATATTCACACCATATTCTGACATCGGCGTAAGAACATGATGCAGGGCTCCGGGCAGATGCGGAGTGACAAATAAAATTGAGGTCTTATCATGGCCGGAAGGGGGGCTGTCCTCTTTGCCGAGAACCAGAAAACGGGTCGTATTACCGGGCAAGTCCTCAATTTTATGCGCCACAACATTAAGATTATAGAGCTGCGCTGCAGCTGAGCCGGCAATTGCAGCGGTCTGCACACGTTGTGCAGCACATCTTCGGGCAGCCTCCGCAGTGCTGCCGCATTCGGTTAAAACTGCCCCGGGCAGGTGGCGCCTGATCCATTGACGACATTGGGCAAAAGCCTGCGCATGCGAATAGACAGTACGAATGTTTTCCAGGGGAATGGGGGCGACCGCCAGCAGATCATGGGAAATGGCCTGATAACGTTCGGCACATATCTTCAGGTCGGAAGTGAAAAAGAGATCCAGAGTATGATTGACCGGCCCTTCGATGGAATTTTCCACCGGTACCATGCCGTAGTGACATTGCTCTTTGGCCACCGCCTGAAAAACTTCGGCAACGTTGGCCTGCGGTAGCATCAGCGAGCAGCCGCCAAAATGTCCTAAGGCGGCAAGATGGGTAAAAGAGGCTTCCGGACCTAAAAAAGCAATCCGATGCTGACTCTGCAGTTCTCGGGCGGCCGCCATAATCTCTTTGAAAATAAGATGCAGGGCATTTCTGGTCAACGGGCCCTGATTAAGTTTTTCAAGGTGTTGCAGAACCTGACTCTCTCGGGCGTTATTCAGGGTAGAGAGGCCCTGTTCCTGTTTCCGGCTACCTATTTTTCGAGCTGCTTCCAGACGTCGGTTGATCAGTCGCAGAATATTCTGATCCAGATTGTCGATCTCAGCGCGCAAATTATCAAGTTCCAAATCATCCTCCCATACTTGTTAGCCAAGGTTATGCTGCCAGGGTCAGCTTTTTCAGACGACGATGAGCACTGCGTAATAATTTTTCCGTTGTTTCCCAGGAGATGCACTCGTCAGTAACCGACACCCCGTAGGCCAACTCCTCCATGTTTTTATTACAGGGCTGGTTGCCTTCATGCAGATTGCTTTCCAGCATCATACCAACAAGGGCGCGGTTGCCGTCAAGCCGCTGGCCGATAATATCTTTTAATACCCGCTCCTGACCCTGATGTTTTTTGCGCGAATTACCGTGTGAACAATCAACCACAATGGTCTCCTGCAGTCCCTCCTGGCGCAGTTTCAGACAGGCCTCCTCGATGCTGACTGAATCGTAATTGGGTCGCAGGCCGCCACGCAGTACCATATGGGTCCAGGGGTTACCGGTGGTCGAAACAATACAGGTGCGGCCATCAGGGTCAACGCCAATGAAACTCTGCGGGGCCCGGGCGGCGATCATGGCATGAATGGCTTGGCTCAGACTGCCGTCTGTACAGTTCTTAAAACCTACCGGCATTGAAAGCCCGCTGGCCATTTCGCGATGCGTTTGTGATTCGGTGGTTCGCGCCCCGATCGCCGACCAGCAAACCAGCCCGGCCAGATACTGAGGGCTGATCGGATCAAGCATCTCCGTAGCCGTCGGCAGCCCCATCTCGGTTATCCCTAAAAGAATCCGGCGGGCCCGGCGCAGACCTTCATTCATATCGCAACTGCAATTCATGTGAGGATCATTAATCAGGCCCTTCCAGCCGACTGTCGTCCTTGGTTTTTCAAAATAGACCCGCATGACCAGCAGCATCGATTCGGCAACTTCAGCCTGCAGTTTAACTAACCGTTTCCCATATTCCAGTGCGGCTTTTTCATCGTGAATGGAACAGGGGCCGACAATCATCAACAGGCGTGAATCACGATGTCCCAGAATATCCTCTATCTGCCGGCGTCCTGCGAGGACAGTTAGTTCGCTGGCAGAGGTTATCGGCATTTCGACCTTGAAGGTGTTAGGGTCGATTAAAGGTTCGAAACTGCGGATGTTTATGTCGTGAGTTCGGCTCGTCATGGCAATGTACTCCTTAAATTAAAGGTTGACGTTGTAAACAGAAAAAAGGGCCGTGAAGATTGCTCCCCACGGCCCTTAAAGAAAAAAGCCGCGGGTTGGTCTACCCTCGGCTTTATTGATTTAGTTGCGTTGCAAAATCTTAAATGCCCCAGGCAAACCTATCCTTATATCCGCTAAAATAAAACCAGAAAAAGAAAATGGCGGCCAGAGGCTGTTGCATCATAGGACGGTTTTACCCGAGTTCCTGAGTCTTGTTAATGTGATTTAAATAAAACAGTTTGTATAACTCATGCAGATTTCGGCTACTAAATTAATTAATTAATCCTGTCAAGGTATTTTTTTTTGACTGTGACTTGCAAAAGGTGGTTTTTCATATTTATCTGTGCTATTTTACACCCTTGAAAAAATTAACTTTTTGCGTTTGCGCAAGTTTATCAGCGGGAGTGTTGAATGGTAGAGGAAAAATTTTCCATCTATAAAGTCGTTGTCTTCTTTATGGCGCTTTCTCTGGCTGTCGGCCTCTTTCTCTGGATGCTGAAGCCCTTTTTCTCAACCCTGGTGCTCGCGCTGATTCTGGTCGGCCTCTGTTATCCGGTCTATAAAAAGCTGCTTGTTTTTTTTAACGGACGCAGCGGGGTGGCCTCCGGCATAATATGCCTGGCCATTTTTTTGGGAATCTTTGTACCGCTGGTCTTTCTCATCACCTCGCTTTCGGTTGAAGTCGCGGATTTTTACAGTTACCTGCGGCGGGAACTTACCGTTAACTCTTTAAATCAGTTGATTTCGGCCCATTCCGGTAAAGTTTCACATCTGACTGATCTTTTAGACAATCTCGGTATTCATTACAATCTTACCGATATGCAGAATGATATTATCCGCCTAAGTAAAGAGGCCGGATTATGGGTCTATAACTGGACCGGCATGCTGGCCGGTCAGGTGGTAACTTTCTCCCTTCATTTTGTTCTGCTGATTATCTTTGTTTTTTTTCTGTTGATTGACGGCCTCAATGTCAAAGAGTATATGCTGGCTCTATCGCCGCTGCCCCGGGTTCAGGAAGATCTGTTGCTGCGCAAGTTCAATGACATGACCTTAGCCATGGTGGTCGGTAACGGTACGGCTGCAATTGTACAGGGGGTATTAGGCGGCTTCGGGCTGGCATTTTTTAACATAAAATCGCCTCTGCTCTGGGGAACGGTAATGGCTATCTGTGCCTTTATCCCTTTCATCGGTATCTCGGCGGTCTTTATTCCCATTGGCGCCTATATGCTGCTGGTGGGAGAAGTTGGTAAAGGCATATCTTTTTTGATCTCATTCAGCATGCTGGCACTGGTCGTTGAGTACCTAGTCAAACCGAAACTGGTCGGTGACCGAGTCAAGATTCATGTTCTTTTGATATTTATCTCTATCTTCGGCGGCCTGGCGACCTTCGGCCTGCTCGGAATTATTTTTGGCCCCCTGGTAACTATCGCGTTCCTGAGTCTGGTTGAAATCTATCACCAGAGCTACGGCCGAAATTTAGAATGAACTAAAGCCAGATATCAAGGTAGCAAATGACGGAAAAACGAAATTCGATTCTCTGTCCCGGCTGTCGTAAACTGATCAGCCGGGATGAAGCTTTCTGCCCCTATTGCAATTTAAAACGTCCAGCCGGACGGCTGCCGGATATCTTTGCCCGCTGGAGCGCAACCCCGGGCGAAATCGTTCAACCTCTGATCATTCTCAATGTTGCTTTCTATATCCTGAGTCTGGTGCTGGCACCGGTCCAGTTCGGCAATCTGCACAATCCCCTTAACTTCCTCTCGCCCGGCAATCAGTCACTGTTCGGGCTGGGCGCAACCGGAGCTTTGCCGATTTTTCGTCTGCACCGCTGGTGGACCCTGATTTCGGCCTCTTTTCTGCATGGCAGTCTTCTGCATCTTCTCTTCAATATGGTTGCCTTAAATCAGTTGGGGCGAATTTCAGCGGAAATTTTTGGACTGCACCGCTTTCTGATAATTTATCTGATCAGCGGGGCGATCGGCTTTTTACTGTCATCGCTGGCTGGAATCATGCTGACAATCGGAGCATCAGCCTCACTTTGCGGTTTGATCGGAGCCCTGCTTTTTTACGGCAAGAGCCGGGGAGGGGAGTTCGGTCGCCTGGTTATAGAACAGGTGCGGGGCTGGATAATCGGTCTCATCCTTATTGGCTTGTTTTTGCCGACGATCAACAACTGGGGCCATGGCGGCGGTCTGCTCGGGGGTCTGGCTCTAGCCGCGCTGCTGGGTTATCAGGAACGTCGTCAAGCTGGTCCCATCGTCAAACAGACAGCGGTTTTTATCGTAATCTTCTCTCTGGCAATCCTGGGCTGGGCGGTTGTTCAGGCAGGCTCCTCTTTGTTTCACTGAATATCGTCATCACCTGTTTGCCTGGGTAATTTGAGTAGATTCCAGGCGCAGAACAATCCCGCCAGAAAACCGCCGATATGAGCCCCGTAAGCAACGCCGCCGCCCCGCATACCGAGAAAGGGCAAAAGGTTATCAACCAGCAGATAAAAACCCAGAACCAGACGAGCCGGGAGTCTGACAACATTAAAAAAGAATGGGAAAAAAGCGATAAAAACCTTGATCTGGTTATGCGGAAAGAACAGGAAATAGAGCCCCAGAATACCGGAGATCGCTCCTGATGCCCCAATCAGCGGGGTCATTGCATTGCCTGTGAAAGCGGCAAAGAAGAGGGTTGCAGCGACTCCGCAGAAGAGATAGAGCAAAAGATAAAGGAGATGACCCAGGCGATGCTCGACGTTGCCGCCGTAGATCCATAGAAAAAACATATTGCCGGCAAGATGAATGAAACTGCCGTGCAGAAAGAGTGAGGAAATCAGATCGCTGAGTTGCGGAGCCCCGGCTTTGTAGCCGTGTGCAAAAACAAAAAGATCATAACTGCTGATCTGTTGCAGAAGATAACTTAAAGAGAGGTTGTGGTAGATTCTCGGGGCAACAAACTGCAGATATTCCTGCAGAGACGGGTCATACAGACTGACCGCGCGATCCATTAAAGGCCGGGAAATAAAAAGATAGACTGCAACATTAACAGCAATCAGAAGCCAATTGCCCCAAGGAGTGTAATCTTTTGGGTTAGGGCTGTCGCCAATTGGGATGAACATCTTTAATCTATTCTTTGTATCCGCTGCCGATAGCGGAAAAGGTGAGTTTGAGTTTCAGTTAAGACACCTGCCGGGCAATCCAGGTGTGCATTGCAAACCAACCCCGCCGGATCCAAGACTTGGCTCCATTCAAGAAAAAGAGGTGATCCATCCGGGTCACCTCTTTTTCTTGAAATTCTAATGCACAGCTCTTTTAATCTGTCTCATTGAAAAAGAGGAAATGAGCGCGGACTGAAGGCGTCGTAAAAAGGGGTCATTGAATAAAAATAGTCATCAAAGATCGGCATCTTCAGTTGCTGATGTACCAAAATAGTTCCCGATTCTCCCAGCGGAAACATACTTTCAATGCGGACCGGTCCCTGCGGGCCCAATTCGACACACTGGGCGTAGGTTGAGCGTGAACCAAACGGGGTCGTATGGATCGGGTCCCAGGGGGTCCCGGTCAGAAATGGATGGAGAAACTCGATTTCACCCCGGGGTGGAAACCAGGGAGTATGGGCCAGCGCCGTAAACTGGGCAGTCAGGATGATGGCGGCCAGACTCTGGGGCGCGGTGGTATCGGCTTTGTTCTGGAACCAGTCATACTGGTTGACAATGCCGCTCTGCGCTCCGGCCATAGCGTGAAGCAGCACGTTGAAAAGGATGCCCTGGTCCTGATCTTTATAGGTTTGTTCACCGAAATCAAGTTCATCGGCGAAGGTCAGGCGAAGCACTTCCTCGATCCAGGCGTTAGTGTAGAACCAGGCAAAACTGCGCTCCTTGCCGTTAACCCAATCGGCACAGAAATGACCATCAAAACCATCTACCAGCGCCAGCAGCTCCTTGCCGGTCTGATCGGCATAGCCGGTAACCACGGCACTGAAATAATCTTTAACGAAGGCCCAGGGATTGCCGCCATTACTGATAGAGTCGGTCGCGGCAATATTGACCGCAAGATCCCGCACTTGGGCAAAACTCAGATTGTCATGACTGGAAAAATAATCATCAAGTACCTGAGCCCGATTGAAAGGGCCGAAAAAATAGGTCGATGAAACATTGTTGAAAGAGCTGGGATGTTCAGCCGAACATTTATTGTTCCAGCCGCAGATATAACCTTTTTCAGGATTAATAACATGGGGTAAAGGTTCAAAAACAGCGGCATCCCATTCGGCAATCGGTAAAACGGGAATCGCCCCCTGGGGGAAGCGATAATCACCCAGCGGTCGCACCGGTTCCCGGCCACTCATCCAGTAG
Source organism: Deltaproteobacteria bacterium (assembly GCA_016938065.1). Classification (GTDB taxonomy): domain Bacteria; phylum Desulfobacterota; class Anaeroferrophillalia; order Anaeroferrophillales; family Tharpellaceae; genus Tharpella. Next base: position 13,137 of record JAFGVI010000026.1, read on the forward strand.
GCGATATTGCCGTCGATATCGGCATAACAGAAATGCTGCGAGAGTCCGACCCTTTCCAGAGCCGAGCCGAATTCCTCCGGGTTCTTGGCCCGGGCCAGGTCAAGATAAGCTTTAATCGTACCCAGTTCCATCCCCCAGTGGGAATATTTCCAGGCGACGATCGGGTTTTCCGGGCTCGGAACATAGCTGGCCGGATCAAAGGGCAGGGGATTGACGATGGGACCGTGGCTGCTGCGGAAAACCGGTATCGTAACATCATCAGCTCCGGCAACCTTGATGGTCTCCATCCGGTCTAAAAAGACTGAATCCGGATTCTCAAGATAGTAATCGACAGTATGGGCATGTCCAACCTGCATCGACCAGGCGTGATGCGGTGTACGCCCAACAACGATGCCGGGAATCGCCGCTATCTGCATTCCGGAAACCGTTAGACCGCCGGCATCAATTGAGCCCTCACCGATAATTGCGGGAACGCTGAAACCCATCTGCGGGCCGGAATAGAGCATCGGGTTGCCGCTTGCGGTTTTACTGCCGCTGATAGCCCAGGCATAGCTTCCCATTCGGGCGTTGGCCCCGATGGCTTCGAGGTTGTCAAAAACTCTCTTATAGAGTGTGTTGATTGCGGCGGTCGCTTCTCCGATATCTGCACTGCCACTTAGAACGTCAGGTGCAGCGGCGCCTCCCGCGGCAGCGACCGGAGCCGTACTTCTGCTTCGCGCAACCTTGTCAATATAGGTCAGAGCCTGAGGATCATTGCTCCAGCGCAGATCTGCAAACATCGCCGTACCGCTGTCGGGGAATTTACCCAGAAGTCTCTGATAGAGCACGGCGTTGTCAAGCTGGCCCCGCTCCAGGGCTTCGCAATCAAATTTACGCAGCATTAAAGCCTGCCAGGCGAGAATATCGGTCGGTACCCAGGGAGCCGGCATCAGTTTAAGCATGGCAAATTCAAAAGGAAGCAGGGCTGGATCGGCCGCAATTTCCGCCAGACGCTGATTGAAACCGGCGCAATAACCATTGATTACAGCTTTGCTTTCATCATCAAAGTTGGCGAAAGCCTCTTCAAGTTCGATTTTGGAGTAGCCTATAGTGCGCACAAAAACATCGGTTTCGAGTTGATCGGGACCGAGAATCTCAGCTAAGGTGCCCAGCCCTGAACGTCGAAAGGTTTCGGCCTGCCACAGGCGATCGCAGGCCACCGCATAGCCCACCGCCGCAAAAACCTCATCTATGGGGGCATCCTCCGGGCCCCTGACAAACCAGACGCCCTGAGCGTCGCGGCTGGTGGTCACACTTGCCAGGACCGGAGTAATAAGCATTGCCAAGGCAACAAATCCTATTAGTATGCCCGCGAATAACTTTCTCATCGTCGATTTCTCCTCTGGATATGCAGCTCCGTTAAAAAAAATTAGTACTACCTCACATATATTAAGATAGTCTAATTCTAATATTATAATAGCAGGGGTTTGTCAATCACCCATTTGTCAAGCCAGAAGCTGCATGATCAACTGCATATCTTCCCAGGTTTCTTTCTTTTTGCCGGGGCTGCGCAGAAGGTAGGCGGGGTGATAGGTCGGCACCAGCAGGCAGTAATCTTTATAGGGGTGAGCATGGCCGCGAAGTCTGCCGATTGAGGTATCGGTGTTGAGCATGGTCTGAGCCGCAAAGGTACCAAGGGCACAGATTACTTTTGGTTTAATGGTCTCAATCTGACGATCCAGAAAAGGTGAGCAGATGGCGATCTCATGAACTTCAGGATTACGATTGCCGGGGGGACGGCATTTTATGATGTTGGCAATATAAACCTGCTCGCGGGTCTTGCCGATCGCGGCGATTATTTTACTCAGAAGCTGGCCCGATCTGCCGACAAAGGGCTCACCTTGAAGATCTTCGTCGGCCCCCGGCGCTTCACCGACAAACATCAGTTCGGCGTTGGCATTGCCGGCCCCGAAGACCAGCTTGTTCCGGGTTGTATGAAGATGACAGCGCCGACAATCCCCCAAATCCCGGCGGATATCGGCCAGATCTTTTGCCGAATCGTGTTTCGGTTTGAGAACCCCCGGATTTTGTAATTGACGCTGATGAATAACATGGGCTTTTAATTGTTCAAGGTCATGAGCCAGCATGGTTACAACACCTGACCGCGCAAACGGCGTTTATGCTTGAGGGCAAGCATATGGTCCAGAATGACCCCGGCAACTTTTTCTTTGCTCATTAAGGGGAAATCGGTTGACTGGCCGTCACGGTCGATAATTTTGATGATATTGGTATCGACCCCGAATCCGGCGCCCGGAGCCGTAACATCATTGGCGACAATCATATCAAGATTCTTGCGCTTGATCTTTTCCTGCGCGTGAGCCAGCAATTTGCTGGTTTCGGCGGCAAAGCCGACCAGAAAAGGTCGGTCGGGACGCTGTCCCAAGCCGGCTAAAATATCGGGGTTAGGCTCAAGTTCAAGACAATAACCACCTTCACGTTTAATTTTTTCCGCCGCCTGCACCGCCGGCCGGAAATCGGCTACGGCTGCCGCCATGATAACCGAGGTCACCCCGGCAAGATTAGCATTGATAGCATCAGACATCTCAACCGCAGTCCTGCATTGTATGACTTTGATGCCCCAGGTTTCAATCTCAGCCGAAGGTCCGGCCACGAGAATAACTTCAGCGCCGCGCCGCCGGGCAACGGCAGCCAGACTGTAACCCATTTTTCCCGAGGAGCGGTTGGTCAGACAGCGGGCCGGATCAATTGCCTCTTCTGTCGGGCCGGCACTGATCAGAATTTTTTCCCCTTTAAGATCGTCAGGACTCAAAAGGGCTTTGATCTCATCCATGATCGCCTCAATATCGGCGAGTTTGCCCCGGCCGACAACGCCGCAGGCGAGTTCACCTTCAGCCGGATCCATAAAATGATAATTCATCTCTTTAAGATTGGCGATGTTTTTCTGCACCACCAGACTGGCCCACATGTTGGTATTCATAGCCGGTGCGAAAAGAACCGGCACCCGGGTTGCCATGACCATGGTCGTCAGAAAATCATCGGCAATACCATTGGCAATTTTTCCGATAATGTTAGCCGTGGCCGGAGCGATAACCAGCAGATCAGCCCGGCTGGCCAGCGAGACATGGCCGATTTCAGAAGAGGCAAAAAGGGTGAAGATATCGGTAGTTACGGGATTGCCGGAGAGGGTTTGAAAGGTGAGGGGACCAACAAACTCTGTCGCACTTTTAGTCATAATAACATTGACATTGGCTCCGTGTTTAGTCAGCTCTCTTAAAAGCAATACCGATTTGTAGGCAGCGATTCCACCGGTAACCCCGAGCAGAATCTCTTTTCCATGCAGCATGTTTTATAATCTCCGCGAAAAGAGTTGATGGATTATGGATTTTTGTAACACTTTACCAGACAGCGCACAACAGATAACGCAAATCATGCTTGATGACAAGGATAAATGAAAAAAATGATTTCATTGTTTTACTGACTCGGAGGGCAATCCAGGCCGCACCTTAAGCACGGTCTCCTTGCGCAACGTAACCGTGCCGGGCTTAGCCCCACGAGGTTTACCGACAAATTTGGCCTTGGTACAGGAGACTGCCACCACCCCGCCGGCCCGAGCTTTGCTGTGCCAGGCAGCAACTGCCGCTGCCTGCCTAAGCATTTCCTTGTCGGGTTCCTGTGACGTTCCTTCAGGAGAGCGCAGAAGCACATGGCTGCCGGGCATGCCGCGAACATGAAACCACCAGTCCTCCGCCCGCGCCACCTTCAAGCTCAGCTGGTCATTGTCTTTGTCGCTGTGGCCGGCCATGATCAGCCAGCCTCCGGACAAAGGATATTCGTAAGCCTTGAGTTCATCGTTCTTCATTTTCATAGTGCGTTATATTTTAAAGGGTATTGGGCAAAAAGTTTGTTCCAGCCGTTTATGTCAGCTCCTTTCTGGGAGTTTTCATAAGGAGCCAGAAAGTCAACATAGACATTATGTAACTGTTCATAACCCCAGGAGGGCTCTTCCAGTGTTCGCGGCTGAATATAGAGAATAAGAAAATTATGGCCCGGATAACAGGACTGAAACCCCTCAAGCACCATTTCCGCATCTTCGCGGCTCGAAAATTGATTTCTTTTGATGAAATAAAGAACTCTATCTGATGATGAAGTCAGTTTTCTCCATTTGTTGACCAGGTAGTCGACTTTACTTTTCTCCACTGCATAAATTTTATCGAAATCGTAATCATTCCGAAAATGTCGTCTGCCGCTTTGCGGATCTAATTTGGAATAGAGTTTGGAATGAAAGGCCACGCTGGTTTTTGTATCTCGAATCATGCTGTCAATCTCTGCCGGTTTAAGATTTTCTTTGACAAAGAGATCTTGAAAATCGCTTCTGATAAGAGAGATAAGCTTGTCACTGTCCACTACGACAAACCGGAAGATACTGCTCTCGTTATAATTTATCCGCCAGAACTGAAAGCCGGCTTCACAATTATCTCCTAAAGAGATGTAATGATCGAATTCTTTTTTCACTGGCGCCTCGTTTTAAACAGGTTAGAAATCGCACTCAGTCCGGTTGGCGTACTGTTTAAGCAGGTCATGATTGACAATTTCAAAAGTGTCCGGCTCTGTGCCCGGTTTAATAAATTTTTTGGCAGCAAAAACCTCAAGACCGAGGTTTAATCTTTTAAAATCGTAATCGGGGGCCGCGTTTTTGAGATCTGCGAGCGTAAACCGGTATCTTTCTTTGCCGGTGGCGCAAAGGTTTATAATCATCGGAGCAACTTCATAGGTCGGGGTTGTGCAGATACCAGCCCGCACCCGATGCATCAGCTGGTCGCTGAAATCTTCGAGTTCGGGTAACTCGCCGGGTGAAATTTTCAGCGGCTGACCCAGATTGACAAAGGTTGTCGTCTCCTGCAGAGAGCCATATTCACGATTGAGCTTGACCAGCTGTTGAATGAGATCACCGTAACTGATATTGACCCCTTTACGACTCTCCTCAATGGCCAGATCTTCAGGCACACAGGTGTAGGAGAGTGAGATCGGTACAAAATAGACGCTGCGATCTCTTTTTTCGACAAATTCAAAAATATTCTTGATGATGCCGACTTTGGGTTTTAAAATTTTACCACTGCGGGAACGTCCTCCCTCAGGATAGAAAAGATAGGGTTCGTTGTGAAGCCACATGTACTGGTTGTGCTGTTTGAACGTTTCGATATAGAGTGGGTTGCCCAGCCACTTGATCTTTTTTTCAATCATATCATCGCGTTTAAGTTGACAGACATTGAGCTTGGGCAGGATTTTGCGCGAGATGCCCCGATAGAGATTGCTCCCGGCAATAACCACCGGGGAGATCACCCCGGCCCGGTTCAGGGCAAAAAGGATGGGCAGATGGTCGGCATTGGAGATATGGTTGGCAATGAAAAAGACCGGCTCGTTACCAACCAGACGACGTACTTCGTTGATGGTTCCGGGGAGCGTTTCAACGGCTCTGATAGAGTCGACAAAGTGATTGAAGAGGCGCTTGCCGACAGCACGAAAAAGGATGAGAAAAGCCGGATTAAAGTCCGGAGCAATGTCTTCCAGATAGAGATTGGCGAGAAATCTTAGAGTATCTGGTCCTTCTAGTTTCTTAAGAAAATCAGTTCTTTGCTGAATGTTTTCAATAGATGACTTTAATTGCTCATGACGCTTTCCCGATACGCCTTGAGCCCGTCCTTTAAGTCGGTGCAGAAGCAGGCCGTCATGCATCAGCTGCAGGTTTTTGGCTTCAAAAACCGTGAGGTCTCCGAGCATGCCCTCACGGCCATAATCGACCAGCAGATATTTAATCACCGAAGCGATCAGTCTTTGCCGGTCGATGCGACTTTTATTGACGGCCAAACGGTTAACCAGCAGCAACAGCAGCGGGCTTCGGCTCAGGCTCAAAAGAAAATCTATGGCACGATCAATTTTCATCTTTTAATAAAGTTTATATTTTTCGCGCAGGGTCTGAGAGAGCTGCCCGAGACTGGCAAAGGCCAGGTTGACGGTTTTCTGTTTATCCGGATTGATCAGACAGCAGGTCGCCGGCGACAACAGGCTTTGCGCAAGCAACAGATCACGATCCAGACCTTCGTCGATGAGACCCTGCCAGGTTGATTCGAGCAGTGCGGTCAAGCTCGCATGATTCTCTTTTTTGAACGGTTCAATATTGGTCGGAACAACACCCCAGACGATAATGCCGCCCCGTTTAATGAAATTGATGATGGCTTTTTTGTAGAGGGGAAGAACCCTGGCATTGGTATAGAGATCGATCGAAACGATATCCATGTCAAAACCCAAAAGAAAATCCCAGTCCGGATTGCCGCAGAGATGAATGCCCCGGGGCCGCTCGATCATACTGAAAAGATAATCGATATCTTCGCGGGCAAAAAGATCGCTATAGCCCGACATCGCGCTGAAGATGAACTGCAGACCCGGTTCATCGATAAACATAAAGGCGTTGGGATTTTTCTCTTTGAGGCGGGCCAGTTGGACATTTACCCGCCGGGCCATGAATTCATAAAGAAAGGGGCGCACCATATCATCAAAAATAATCGGTCGATCATTTTCATCTTTTATGAAAAAACCAAAACTGACCGGCCCTTCGAGCTGCCCCCGAATGGCGGCCCTCTGACTTAGATCAAGTTCCAGAAAACGATGATAAACGGCTGAATATTGGAAACTTACGTCAAAGTATTGGGGCTCTTCGAAATGACTCAAGGTATCTTCCAGCTCAGCCATAAACTTCTTACTCGAAAAACGCAGGCTCTTTTTTTCAAGATCCAGGACAATGCCGGGGAAATGTTCCGCCGCCTGCACATACATATCTCCATAATAACTGTAGAGAGGCAGCTGCGGCCAGAAGGGGATATCGAGCGAGAGAGCCAGCTGCAGCGCTTCATCGACGTCGGTATGGGGCATGACCGCCATCGCGGTGGTTAGCAGGTTTCCGGGCAGCGGCATCGGAGCCTCCTTCTCAGGGAACAGTTACAGTTGTTTCAAGAACGACAAAAGCCAAAGCAAAATCCTGCTCATGCGAGAGACTCAACCAGGAAACCGCCTGATTTTTTTCGTAGCAAACCCGGTGGGCCCGGTTGTGCAGTTTCAGCTGGGGTTGACCGAGATTGTTGTTGATGACTTCAACATCACACCAGCTCAGACCTTCCCGCAAGCCCAGACCCAGGGCTTTGACAAAAGCTTCTTTTGCGGCAAAGCGGGCGGCCAGGTGAATTGCCGGTCGGGCTTTAGCAAAAGCATAAGCAGTTTCCGTCTCACTGAAGACGCGCTGCAGAAAACGCCGGCCGTAACGTGCGACCAGCGTTTCGATGCGGCTGACCTGAACAATATCGCTGCCGATGCCGACGATACTCATGGCAACAGGGCTTTCATCTCCCGCACAGCTCGTTCAAGGCCAACGAAGATGGCGTGACCGATAATACTGTGACCGATGTTGAGTTCTTCCAGCCCGGGAAGGTTGGCAATGGGAATAACATTGCGATAGTTCAATCCGTGTCCGGCATTAATTCTCAAACCGAGATTAGACGCGGTAATGCAGGCCAGATCAATCAGGGAAAATTCTTTTTTAAGATCGTCTTCACTTTGCGCGTCACAATAACGCCCGGTGTGGATCTCAATAAATTGAGCACCGATAGAAGCCGCCGCTTCAATCTGATCGAGGTCAGGATCAATAAAGAGGCTGACGACAATACCTGCATCCTGAAATTTTTTGACCACCGGTTCCAATTTCAGACGATGTCCGATTACATCCAGTCCACCCTCGGTGGTCAACTCTTCCCGCTTTTCCGGCACAAAGGTGGCCGCGTAAGGTTTTATCTGCAGGGCAAAATCCAAAATTTCCGGAGCCAGGGCCAGTTCCAGATTCAATCTGGTTTTTATAGTCTCTTGCAGCAAGCGCACATCGCGTTCCTGAATATGGCGATGGTCTTCCCGCAGATGTACCGTGATGCCGTCCGCCCCCCCCAGTTCAGCCAGAACAGCGGCGTTGACCGGGTCAGGTTCGCTGATACCCCGAGCCTGCCTGACGGTTGCCACATGATCGATATTTACGCCGAGTTTTACCATGAATCATTTCTCCTGTTTCTGTCAGTATCGCTGTCAAATTATGCGCTCTATGTACAGACGGCAAAACAATTTCTAAATGCTGATCTTCTGTGTCTGTCAAAGGCAGTTTTCAGAGGTGGTTTTTTAAAGTCCCAGATAGGGCAGGATTTTACTGATACCGAAAATTATCAGGACAATTGCGGCCAGACCGACGGCTATTTTAAGAATGAAGGCGCCGATCCGAAAAGCGATATAAAGAACTACCGCACCGACAATCAGGAAAACGATGCTTTGCCAGTCAAATTGCGCATTCGAGAAATAGTTGCCGAAATTATTCATGGGATTTTCCTTTTTCCTCATGTTTGGTTGCGTAGTGGCGACCTTCAACCCCAAAGTCACTTATCGTAGAATTATGAGTAGATGGGATTATTGAGTTTTTTTGTGCAGATTGCACATAATAAAGCGAGCCGTTGCAAATTGCAAGCAAGATCGAAACTGCGGCAAAGGCTTTTAGCGAGATTTTCCAGCGGTAATCTGACTGGTCGACTTTTTAACCATCATGGTTAAACACTTGACTTCTTCTGATTTTAGTTTAGAATCCTCCATATTTTTTTGATGCTGAGGGTTACTCTTTAAGAATATGAGATGTGAGGATTGCTAACATATGAATGGATGTCCATGCGGTTCAGGAAAAGATTATCAAGGATGTTGTGAGTTATTGATAACGGGCGTGAAAAAAGCGACCACCGCCGAAGAGCTTCTGCGGGCGCGCTACAGTGCCCATGCGAAACTGGAGATGGCTTTTGTCAAAGAGACAGTTCATCCGGAAAAAATATCTAAATATGAACCTTCAACGGCAAAGGATTGGGCTGAAAAATCAGAGTGGGAAAGGCTGGAAATTATCGATACGGAAAAAGGGGGAGTCGATGACGAAACTGGAGAGATCGAATTTGTTGCCCATTTCCGACAGAAAGATAAGTTGAAAACTCATCACGAGCTGGCTCATTTTAAGCGGCATGATGGAGAGTGGTTTTTTTATGACGGTCAGGGAGTTGTACCGAAACAGGTGGTTCGTTCTCAACCTAAAGTCGGCAGAAATGATCCCTGTCCCTGCGGCAGCGGAAAGAAATACAAAAAATGCTGCGCTTGAGATCTGTTTTACCCATCAGGAATTGTGCCGCAAAGACAAAAATCAAGCTGATGATCAAAGCTGCAAGCACAAAAAAGGGAGGCCGGAGGCTCCCTTTCCTGATGGACAATATCTTGTGATATGATCCGGCTTTATGAACAGCAGGAACTGGTTGAACCACAGCCGGAACAGCCGCCGCCGGCTTTACTTAAATCGATATTGGCGGTAATACTGAAACCGACATTTTTAAAATCGACCTTGATCGGTTTGACTTTTTCCATGAATTCGCGATCCACCAGAAAGGTGAAATCGCCAAAGGTGTAGCTTTCATCGGTGGGGCGCGCCTGATCCATGACCATGGAAAGAGAGGGGCCGCCTCAGCCGCCCTCATTGAGGAAAATTCTGATTGGTTCGGGCTCACGATTGGTAAAATAGCCGGCGATCTGTTCGGTTGCGGCTGAAGTCACTTCCAGCATCTGCTCTCTCCTTTGCATTTGAGTTTGTCTGATTGTCTGATTGTCTGAGTTTTTCTGTTTAAAGCGCAACGAGTTATTTTAATCTCATAGCTTTCTGCTATGAAAACAATAGTCATCAAATGAATTTTTGTCAACTTACTCTTTGCGAAAAGGGGTAAAATATATGCGAGTTTTAGTTACAGGCGGCACCGGCTATATCGGCAGCCATACAGTTGTTGAACTTTTACAGGCAGGCCACCAGGTTGTAATTATTGATAATCTCAGTAACAGTTCACACCGGGTTCTAGAGAGGATTGAACATATATGCAGGAAAAAGGTGGAGTTTTACGAAATTGACCTGCGCCATCCTTCGGCTCTGAATGATTTAATGACCCGGAATAAATTTGATGCAGTTATTCATTTTGCCGGGCTGAAAGCAGTCGGCGAGTCGGTGGAAAAACCTCTCGCCTATTATGAAAACAATGTCGGCGGCAGCCTTAATCTTTTTCAGGCGATGGCGCAATCGGGCATAAAAAATCTGGTTTTCAGCTCTTCGGCAACTGTTTACGGCGATCCCGACAGAGTACCGATCGATGAACATGCGGTCTTGAGACCGAGCAACCCCTATGGTCGCACAAAGTTGATGATTGAACAAATACTGACCGATCTGCACGCCTCCGACCAACAGTGGAATGTCATTCTGCTGCGCTATTTCAATCCGATCGGGGCACATGCAAGCGGTCTGATCGGTGAGGATCCCCGCGACATTCCGAATAATCTTCTACCCTATGTTGCTCAGGTTGCCGGCGGAAGAAGAGCTCAACTGTCGGTTTTCGGCGACGACTATGAGACCCCGGATGGAACCGGGGTTCGCGACTATATTCATGTTGTTGATCTGGCCCTCGGCCACCTCCGGGCGCTGGAGAAAATTACGAGTGATCCCGGATTACTCTGCTGCAATCTCGGCACCGGCACCGGTTACAGTGTTCTCGAAGTCGTGAAGACTTTCAGTCGGATCTGCGGCATCACCATTCCGTACACTGTCGTTCCCCGGCGGGCTGGAGACATTGCAACCTGCTATGCGGACCCGACTTATGCGCAAAAAACTCTGGGTTGGGTTGCGGAACGTGATTTGCTTTCAATGTGCGCTGATGCCTGGCGCTGGCAAGAACAGAACCCTGATGGATTTGGAGGAAACAATGATTGATCAAATTGGTAATGATGCAGGTAGAATCTGGAATGAGCTGGAACTTAACGGCGAAATGACGACAGGGGCTTTGAAAAAGAATTTAAAAATTTCTCCGTTCGACCTCAGTGTTGCCATCGGCTGGCTCGCCCGGGAGGATAAGGTGGCTCTTTCGCGCAACGGCAACACCATTAAACTGCAATTGAAGTAAGACTTTTGCCGGCCTCCGTCTATCTTGATTCATGCCTTGCCTATAAGGCGGAAACGATTGCTGAATCCTTACGCCGGGGCTTGTCCGCTCTCAATCTTGAAGATTCCGTAAGAAGTGGAGATCGCGTACTTCTGAAGCCGAACCTGATTATGGCGAAGGCTCCGGAACTTGCGACCACGACGCATCCGGAGGTGGTGCGTGCCGTCGCCATGGTGCTTAAAGATTGCGGCGCCCGGCTTTTTCTCGGCGACAGTCCCGGATTTGGCTCGCTTGACCGCTGTCTGGAAAAAAGCGGTTTGCAATCAGTCATGAAGAAGATGGATATCGCCAAGGTCTATTTTACTGAAGAGACCACGGTGATGGATAATAATAACCTGATTGCCAAAAAGTTGACTCTGGCAACGGCCGCCTTTGCCTATGACAAGATCATCAATCTGCCAAAACTCAAAACTCACTCGATGATGGGTTCAACCCTGGCAGTCAAGAATCTTTTCGGTTTTATTCCGGGATTGATGAAGATCAAATGGCATCTGCGGGCAGGTCATAACCGTCAGCTGTTCGCCCGGATCATGCTTGATATCTATCGTCAGGTTACCCCGGTCTGGAATTTTATTGATGGTATCGTGGCCATGGAAGGGGAGGGTCCCACCGGCGGACAACCTCGGCATTGCGGTTTACTGGCACTTGCGGCCGAAGCCCCGCTGCTCGACTGTCTGGTTGAAAAATGGAGTGGTCTTTCCGCAATGACGCCGATCAGTCAAGAGGCGCAGAAACTTGGCTGGCTACCGGCAGAGCGGCTTGTCGCCGCGGGTCCGGCCGCAGCCAGTCCGCTCAGTCCCGCGCTGAAACCGGCTCAGGGAGCAACCCGGGCAACCTTTCCCGGGCAACGTCTCTGGCGTCGCCTGCTGGTGCTGAAACCTCAGATTACCCGTTCCCGCTGTCAGCTCTGTCGTGTCTGCGTACAGCATTGTCCGGCACAAGCCATGCAATTGCTTAACAACAAAATTGTGATTGACTATAAACGCTGCATCCGCTGTTACTGCTGCCAGGAGCTTTGTCCTTACGGAGCCGTGCGTGTCGGTTACGGTCTGGTTTTCTGGTGATAAAAATTCTGGAACCCCGATCAGAACAAAAGGATTATAAATGAATCGTAAAAATTTAAGCTGTATTGATCTTGACGAGCCTCGCCTTGAAGGTTTTTCCCAGTTTATCAGTGCCTGGCTCTATCAGGGTGAAGATTTTACTTTCCTGGTTGATCCCGGACCTTTGGCAACCATCCCTTATCTGCTCACGGAACTGAAAAAAAGGGGAGTTACGAAACTTGACTATATCCTGCTCACCCATATTCATATCGACCATGCCGGAGGTACGGGAGAACTCTTGAAGGGCTATCCGGAAGCTCAGGTCATCTGCCACCCTCAAGGCATTAAGCATATGATCGATCCGGAAAAACTCTGGCAGGGTTCACTTAAAGTCTTAGGCTATATGGCGGAAGTTTACGGCGAGATCGTTCCGGTGCCCGAGGCCAATATCAGTTTTTCTGAAGAGGTCGGCACTACCGGCATTCGCGTTTTTATGACCCCCGGACATGCTCAGCATCATCTCTGTTTTCTGTTTGCCGATCTGCTCTTTGCCGGCGAGGTTGTCGGCGTGCGCAGTCCGGCACTCAGCGGTATTTATATGCGCCCGGCAACGCCGCCTAAATTCATGCTTGAGGTTGCACTTGATTCAATTGATCGGATGATTGCTCTGGCTCCCCGCTATCTGGTTATCGCCCACTACGGTCTGGTGGAACCGGCTCTGGAATATCTCAAGATCGGGCGTAATCAGCTTAATCTCTGGGTCGAAGGGGTCAGGAAAGTCAGCTCAGCCCCTGACAGGGCAGCTACTGATAGCGGGATTGAAGAGAAGCTTTTTGAATGGCTTTTGCAGCGCGATGCAAACTATCGCCGGATTAAAGAGTTACCCCCGGAAATTTATGCGCGGGAACGCTATTTTCTCGGCAATACGATGCGCGGCATGCAGGATTACCTGGACAGTCAACCAGCGATCTAACGGGAACGGGAAAAATATTCAGACGATAAAATTGTCATAGTTCCCGTTCAGTAACAACCTGGTTTTTGCCGCGCCGTTTCGCCAGATAGAGCGCATCGTCGGCTCGCTTTATGAGTGAGTCGACATCATCATCGGCGGCAAAATTTGCAACACCGATGCTGACGGTAATCTGCAGCGTAACTCCGGTTTTTCTGCTGGTCAAGGTACTTTGCGCCAGCATCTTGATTATTTTATTGCCGGCTTGAACCGCTTGATCAATATCGATTGAAGGCAGCAGGCAAATAAACTCCTCACCGCCGAAACGCGCCGGAAAATCTGAATCACGCAGATTCTGACGTAAAAAAGAGCCGAGTCCCTTGAGAATGCCGTCGCCGACCTGATGGCCATATTCGTCGTTGACATTTTTGAAATCATCAATGTCGATCAACAGCAGACTGAAGGTCTGATTATAGCGTTTGGCCCGGGAATGTTCCTCTGAAAGCCGGCTGAAAAGGGCCCGGCGATTACAAAGGCCGGTCAGCTCATCGATAGTTGCCATATCGGCAACTTCTTCCATTTTTTTCTGCAGACGTTTAACAGTTTCCTGAGCATCAATAATATTACTGTGAATCGCCTTGTTGTTATCGATGACAATGCCCAGTTCCTCTGCAATTTCCCGCTTCAATTGAGCAAGGTCAGTGATGTTTCCGTATGCTTTAAGATTCAACAGATGATTATCGAGTTGAGCACAGTGGTTACCGGTAACCTGATCAAGTTTATCGATCATCGTCGATAACTCTTTCATGATTCTCAGGCTCTGATCCTGGTGGTTACTTGCCTCTTTAAAATCACCCTGCCGCTGTTCTTCAATGATTTCCTGTGACTCTTTATCTGTAGAGGAGAGAAAACGGTAAAAGTGACGCGAATAGATATCCGGCAACATCGGTATCCGATGTTCAACCATATGGTGCAGGGTTTTTTTGGCAACCCGCGCAACGGTGAGATAAAAACGTTCCATGTCTAAGGTAAACTCTGGTGCGGGGCAATAATATTGCTATTTTGCCGCCTCTTTGTTAAATTGTTAGGCTGAAAATATTATGCCGTCTTTATAGTTAGTTATGAGCCTGCCGTCAAGAAAATAACCTATGTAAACTATTTTGCCGCGGCTCAACTCTCTTTTTCTGAGAACAATCGTTATGGATATCTTTCACATTGATCGAACCTATCGCAATATCAGACGCTATCGTCAGATTGTCTCGGTTTTTATCAAATACGGTTTCGGCGGTCTTTTAGAGCAACTTGATCTTGACTACTATCTGGCGCTGGGTAAAAGTCTGATCACTCTGCAGCACATCAAGCGTGACGATCTGATTCGTTTCTCCAAGGCTGAGCGCCTGCGGCTGGCCCTTGAAGAACTGGGCCCGACCTTTGTCAAACTGGGACAGCTCCTCTCAACCAGACCCGACCTGGTCTCTCCGGATATTCTGCTCGAACTGCGCAAACTTCAGGACAAGGTCCCGGGATTCTCTTTTGCCGAAGCAGAAGAACAAATCAAAACTTCAATCGGCTCTCCGCTGACAGAAGTTTTTAAGGAGTTTTCCCGGGAACCGGTTGCCGCGGCTTCAATTTCACAAGTGCATCGAGCCCGGCTTCGAGACGGAAGCGATGTTGCCGTTAAAGTGCAGCGACCGGAAATCGAAGAAATGATCGCCACCGACATTGACATTATGTTCACCCTGGCCCAACTGGCCACGAAACATATAAGCGAGCTTGAGCCCTATCAACCGCTTCTCCTGGTCCGGGAATTTGCCAAAAATATTCGTCTCGAACTTGATTTTCAGGTTGAAGGACGCAATATTGATCGTTTCGCCAAAAACTTTGCCGATGATCCCACCGTACACATTCCCACGGTCTACTGGCAGCAGAGCAGCAGCAAGGTTTTAACCCTTGAATGGATTGACGGTATCAAAGTTGATGAATTGGACCTAAGCGGGGAGAGTGCCTTCGATCCGCTTGTTCTGGCGGCCAATGGCGCCGACTTTGTTCTGCGCCAAATTCTGGAATTCGGTCTTTTTCATGGTGACCCTCATCCTGGAAACCTCTTTGTCCTCCCCGGAAATGTTATCGCCCCCATAGATTTCGGGCTTGTCGGCCGCCTTGACGATGAGTTGGCCAGCGCCTTGCTCGATCTACTCATATCTCTGTTAAAACAGGATGTTCAGGGTCTGCTGCGAGTTATGTTCAGAATCGGAGTCGTGGATGAAGAGAAGATAAATTTGAGAGAATTAAGGGCTGATCTCTTTGATCTGCTGGATCGTTATGTCGGGGTTTCTCTAAAAAATCTTCGCCTGCATAATCTGGTGAAGGATTTTATGCGGATTGTCAGCTTTCATCAGATTCGCTTTTTGCCGGATTTTATGCTTTTACTGCGGGTTTTGCTTTCAGTCGAGACAACCGCCCGCCAACTTGATCCCGATTTTGATTTTGTCACTCACGCCGCACCTCTGGTCGAAAAACTGGCGGAAAAAAGGTTTTCTGCGGAACATCTGCAAAAAATTGTCCGATCACAGTTGCGCGAGCTTTCATCCCTGCTTGAAGTTATTCCGGGTGCGACCCGCGACATTCTAAAAAAATTAAGTCGCGGTCATCTTCGTTTTGAATTCGAGCATTTAGGCCTCGACCTTTTCAGCAAGAATCTCGACCGAATTGCCAACCGCATCTCTTTTACGATGGTGGTATCAGCAATCATTATCGCCTCCTCCCTGATCATGTCGGCCGATAACGGCTTTAAGATATTCGGTTATCCATTACTGGGAATTATCGGCTATATTCTGGCTGGAGGCCTGGGCACCTGGCTGGCAATCGCAATTCTGCGATCGGGAAAAATGTAAACCGGACCGGAACAAGCCGTCTGAAAAAATCTCAAGCATGCCGGACCTCTGGTTTAAAGGGTTGATAAACCGTCACTTTCACCAATTATTCATCGCTCGGATAACTTTTCGGTGACATAATTCTTGACTGCAGTTGTTTGCGCTTCGACAAGCTCAAAACGGCAGGGGAGTTCCGCCAGTGCGGCAATTTCCGGCGGCGCCGCCGGAAACACGCCGATGGCCTCTTTGACGGCGTCGGGAAACTTCGCCGGATGGGCTGTTGCCAGACAGACAATGGAGGAGGTGACCGAATTGCGCCGCTGAAGCTCCCGGGCGGCCCGGACTCCGGTTGCGCTATGCGGATCCAGAGTGTAACCGGTTTTATCCCAGGTATCTTTAATAGTTGACAGAATGGCTTGATCGTCTACGCGACAACTGGAAAAATCCCTGGCTGTTTCAGCGGAAAGAGCCGCGCTTACCTTGATTTCTCCTGAAGTTGTAAATTCTGCCATCATCTCTTTGAGTTTTGCCGCATTACAGTCATTAAGATAGTAGAGATAGCGCTCAAAATTACTGGCCAGCTGAATATCCATTGACGGACTCAGGGTTGGCGTGACGGTTGCTCGCTGATAGATACCGCTTCTGATAAAACGGTGCAAGATATCATTGGCATTGGTGGCAAGGAGCAGTTTTTTAATCGGCAAACCCATCTTCTTTGCCATCCAGCCGGCAAAAATATTGCCGAAATTACCGGTAGGCACGACAACCGTGAAATCTTTGCGCGCCTCCGGCGGCAGTTGACTGAAGGCACTGAAATAGTAGACAATCTGGGCCATGATCCGGGCCCAGTTGATGGAGTTGACTGCCCCCAGATGAAAACTGTGTTTGAATTCGAGATCGGCAAAAAGTTCTTTGACAATCCGCTGACCATCATCGAAATTTCCCTTGATTGCCAGATTGAAAACGTTATCATCCAGCACTGAGGTCATCTGTTTTTCCTGAACCGGACTGACCTTGCCGTGGGGATAGAGAATAAAAATATTGATATTTTCCTTGCCCCGAACCCCATGGATTGCGGCACTGCCGGTATCGCCGGAAGTGGCGCCGATAATGTTCAGTTTGCTTTTTTCACGAAGCAGCAGGTATTCAAAGAGATTGCCCAGAAACTGCAGGGCAACATCTTTGAAGGCAAACGTCGGTCCGTGAAAAAGCTCATGAATGTAGATATCGTCGACTTTTTGCAGAGGCACAACTTTTTTATGGGAAAAGGTGGCATAGCTGGCTTCGATCAGTGCAGACAAGGTTGGCGCTGGAATATCATCCCCAATAAATCGAGAAAAGATGGCCATGGCCAATTCGGTGTAGGAGAGATCGGTTAAGGCCGCGATCTCAGAGGTTGAGAAAACGGGAATGCTCTCCGGCAAAAGCAGGCCGCCATCGCTGGCCAGCCCCATCATTACCGCCTGATTGAACGATACAGGGTCGATCCCGCCCCGGGTACTGATATATTTCATAAGTGAAAAATTCCGCTCTTACGTCGCAAATCTAATGAATAAGCTCATAGTTGCAATTATAGTTTATTTCAGCGTACTGAAAATTCATGCACCGCATCAATCATCGCTCTGGCATGATCAATCGGGGTGGTCGGTAAAATACCGTGACCGAGATTGAAGATATGGCCGTTACGGTTTTCAGCCTGAGCAAGGATTCTTTTTACCCGTTTTCTGATTTCGGGAATGGGGGCGAAGAGGGCAACCGGTTCAAAATTTCCCTGCACCCCGCGATCATATCCGATGCTTTCCCAGGCTTTTTTAAGATCCTGCCGCCAGTCAAGACCAATGATGTCGCCGCCGGCGGCAACCACCTGAGGCAACAGGGTCGAGGCCTGATTGGCAAAATGGATTTTGGGAACATCGTAGATATCAAGAGCGGCAAAGATTTTACGGTTATAGGGAAAAACATACTCTTCGTAATCAAGCGGTCCAAGACAGCCCACCCAGCTGTCAAAGAGCTGAACAACCTGAGCCCCGGCCTCTATCTGGGCCTTCAGGTAGGAGATAACTGTATCCGTAATCATCGCCATCAGCTTATGGTAGACTTCAGGATTGGCATACATCAGGGTTTTGACATGCTGGTACTGTTTGGAGCCTCCGCCTTCAACCAGATAGCTGGCCAGGGTGAAAGGCGCACCGGAGAAACCGATCAACGGCACTTTACCTTCGAGCTCACGGCGCAAGATGCGAATCGCGTCCATCACAAAAGGTACGGCTTCTGCCGCCTCTATGACATGCAGACTCTCAAGATCTTGAGCTGATCGGATGGGCCTGTCGACCACCGGACCACGGCCCTCATGAAATTCGATGGCCGAACCCATGGCTTCAACAGGCACAAGAATATCAGAAAAGAGAATAGCAGCATCAATTTCCATACGCCGTAAGGGTTGCAGGGTAACCTCAACCGCCAATTCCGGGGTTTTGCACATCTCCCAGAAAGAGTGTTTTTCCCGTAGAGCCCGATATTCGGGCAGATAACGGCCCGCCTGGCGCATCATCCAGACCGGAGTACAATCTACATCCTGACGTCGGCAGGCGCGTAAAAAGCGATAATCATTTTTCATCTTGTCATAACTCCTGTAAAAGCATATATGAGATTTCTTCGAGTGGGCAGGCCTCTGCCGTTATCTTCTATTAACCAGCAGCCCGTCACTAACATAATCGACCATTCCATTCAAGAAAATTCAATTTCACCGTACTCATGGAGGTAACCAGCTTGAACCCTAATCTTGAACTGACCCCTCAATTCTGGCGTGATTATGTCTTGTCACGCAAACGCTCTCTGCCCCGCAAAAATATTGCAACCGGCAAAAAATGGGATCAGATGGCTGAACATTACCACACTTTTGAAGAGGATGAATCATTCGTTGCCGAACAGCAGTGGATTAAAACAGGCTTAATCCAGCGGGGCATGCTGAATCCCGATCAGGAAATTATTGATATTGCCTGCGGCCCGGGCACCCATTGTTTCGATTTTGCCAGAAGCTGCCGTCATGTCACGGCTGTCGATGTTTCAAGCAAGATGATTGAACAGGTGAGGTTGCGGCAAAAAAAAGAGCAGGTTGATAACCTGACAGTCATCTGTCATGATTTTTATGATTTTCAGCCGCAGCAGCAGTATGATACAGTTTTTGTCTCAATGAGTCCCATTTTGAATGAGCTTGAAAGCGTCGATCGTCTGCTGAAAATGAGCCGGCGCAATCTGGTTTTGATCTACTGGGCCGGGGTTCGCGATAATCCGCTTTTCCAGAACTGTTTTAAGATGATCTATGATGAAGCATATCAGTGGGATGCTATGGATATAACGACTATTTTCAACTATCTCAATGCTCTGGGCTACTCACCGGAGATCACCTATCTGCATCCACTGTGGAAACGCCATGAAACGCTGGCGCATACGGTTGAACATCTGATCTGGCATCTTGAATTTTACCGCTCTCTGAGTGACGCTGAGAAAAAAAAGGTTTACGACCTGACGGCCCTTGAAGCCGACTCTCAGGGAATGGTGACCTATCTTACCCGGGTGCGTAAAGGAGCGCTCTTTCTTGATTTGGAAGCCGGCCGTAAGTTTTGATGATTTACCGACTTAAAATCTTTATCACGGCCGGAAACTTTAAACTGTATTGACTTTATCTTCTTTTATTTGTACTATAGTCAAAGTTGTATTTTTGCAGACTGCTTGAGGATATTGTTGCACAAAAAATTATCCTGAATATTCAAAGGTAAAAGTTTTTCCGGCAGCGCCGAAAGGGGAGGAATAGATGACAGCTATGATAAGCGATACAGCAAAAGCGGTAAAAATCATCAACGGAGTCTGGTGGGTAGGCGTCAACGATCACCTTAATCCTCTTTTTGAAGGCATGTGGGCACTTCCGGACGGTATGAGATATAACGCCTACCTAGTTCAGGGCAAAAACAAAACGGCTCTGATTGAACTTTCCCGTGACGGTTTTGCTGAGCCTTTCATCAGAAAAATTGATGAGATTATTCCTTTGTCCGAAATTGACTACATAATTCATAATCATCTGGAACCGGATCACTCCGGTATTATTCCGATCATCTACAAACGCTGTCCGCAGGCCAAAGTGCTGGCCACAGCCAAAGGTAAGAGCTTTCTTAAACAGTTTTACGGGGAAGGGGAGCGGGTTGACGCGGTTAATGATGGCGACAGCATTGATCTCGGCGGTCGGACCTTACGTTTTCTCAGTTATCCCTGGCTCCATTGGCCGGATACCATGTTTACCTACCTGGAAGAGGACAAAGTCCTTTTCCCCTGTGATGCCTTCGGTGGTTACGGGGCCCCGGAAAAAGGCCTCTTTGATGATGAGATAGATCTGCAAACCTACTGGCCCGAGGCAAAACGTTATTTAGGAACAATCGTCGCCTCCTATCTGGGCCATGTCGTCAAAGCAATCGACAAATGGCTTAAGGGAGGTATGGGCATCAACATCCTCTGCCCCTCTCATGGGCCGGTCTATCGCGGTAACCCGATGTCAATTATCAGCCGCTATCAGGAGTGGGCCAAAAATGACAAAAGTGACAAAGTCGTCATGATTGTCGGCTCAATGTGGGGCAACACGCATGAAATGGGAGCCATCGTCAAGCATCGCCTTGAGAAAAACGGGCTCGAAGTAAAATATTTTGATGCCGCCCTAGCGGAACCGGGACAGGTTTTAGGGGAGATGCTCAATGCCGGCGGCATTGTTTTCGGGGCCCCGACCTATGATGCCAATATCTATCCGCGGCTTGAATATTTTCTGATGCTTTTCAAAGGCAAGAAAAAGAACGGTTATCCGGTTGCAACCTTTAACCAGAACAGCTGGAATGTCAATATAACACCAAAAATCAACAGCTACCTGGAAGATATGAAGTCCCAGATTATTCCACCCCAGGTCGTCGGTCACGGAGCCCCGGACGCCGAAATCAGAAAAGAACTGGAGTTGATGGCTGACAATCTGACTGCCAAAATAAGAGATGCCTGCTTTATTCCGCAAGCCTGATTACCCCATGAAAGATTTCTCAACCTGGACCCTTAATACTGGCGGGGCCTTTTTTGAGTAAAATTTCAGGCGAAAGTGCACCAAGATTGACGGAAGAAATCTTTGTTGTTATAAAGGCCGTGAATATGGAGATAATTGTCCAAAAAATTGTAATTTACGCGGCGCCGATTCTCTTCGGCTTGACGTTTCACGAGTACGCTCACGGATTGATGGCTGATCGTCTGGGAGATCCTACACCGCGGAACATGGGTCGACTGACATTAAACCCCGTCGTACATCTTGATCCGATTGGAACCATGGTTTTCTTTGTCACGCAAGCTTTTGGCTGGGCCCGGCCGATTTCGATCAATCCCGGCAACCTCAACTCTCCCCGTCGTGATCTGATGTGGATTGCGCTGGCCGGACCCCTGGCTAATTTTCTTCTGGCTCTGTTTTGCGCTTTACTGTATCATCTTTTCAGAGCGGGTTCGGCCGTGATGGGAGAATGGCTCCTGCTGCCTTGCCAGAAAATGGCTGTAGCTGGCGTGGTGGTCAACCTCTCTCTCGGTCTTATAAATCTGATACCGATTCCTCCCCTGGATGGCGGCCGCATTCTGGCCGGTATTCTGCCCGAGCGACCCGCTGGCTATCTCGCTAAAATTGATTCTTACGGCACAATTCTTCTCCTTATTCTGGTTTTAAGCGACAGCTTGAGTCTTTTTCTCTGGCCCCTGCTTTCGGGCTTGACCAGCTTCCTGCTTTACGGAGTAATATCTTTTTAATCACAACTTTCAACGGACAACAGTTGAAGCTATACATGAGGTATTTATGGCAGCAAAAAAGAAGAGGGTTGTTTCGGGCATGCGAACAACGGGTAAACTTCATCTCGGACACTACCACGGTGTGCTCACCAACTGGCTCAAACTCCAGGATGATTATGATTGTTACTTTTTTGCCGCTGACTGGCATGCCCTGACCAGTGAGTACCAGAATCCGGCTATAGTGAAAGAGAGTACCAGAGACATTTTTATTGATTGGTTGAGTGTCGGCATCGACCCGGAGAAGGCGACCCTTTTTATACAGTCGCAGATCAAAGAACACGCCGAACTCCATCTTCTCCTTTCGATGATTACCCCTCTGCCCTGGCTTTTGCGCAACCCCACCTACAAAGACTCGCAGGTCGTAGGGCAGGGGGAGGAACAGGCAACGTACGGCTTTCTCGGCTATCCGGTTCTCCAGGCAGCCGATATTATCATCTATATGGCAAACCTGGTGCCCATCGGTGTAGATCAACTGCCCCATGTCGAATTGACCCGGGAAATTACACGCCGTTTCAACTATCTTTATGGCGATACCTTTCCGATACCGGAACCGATTCTGACCGAGCTCTCCAAAGTAACCGGTCTCGATGGCCGCAAGATGAGCAAAAGCTACAATAATGCCATTCACCTTTCTGACGACGAAGAAACGCTGAAAAATAAAGTCGCTTCGATGGTGACTGATGTGCAGAGGGCCCGGCGTAAAGATCCGGGAGATCCAGAAAAGTGTAATCTCTTCCCTCTGCATCCGCTCTATTCGCAGCCGGAAGAGATTGCTGAAATCTGTTCCGCCTGTCCCAGGGCTGAAATCGGCTGCGTTGACTGTAAAAAGATTCTCTTGCGCAACCTGATAAGGGGTCTGGCCCCGGTTCACGAGAGACAGAGCTACTATCAGAATCATCCCCAATTGCTCGACGACATCATTGCCGATGGCACGGAAAAAGCCCTGGCCATAACCCGGGAGACGATGCTTAAAGTACGGGCGGCAGTCAAATTAAGCTGATCTTGAGCAAAGCAGGAAAACGTGGAACCTGATACAGATTTAATCCGCTTGCAGAAATATATCGCCGACTGCGGCGTAACCTCAAGACGGCGGGCAGAAATTATGATTTCCGAAGGACGGGTCAGCGTTAACGGAAATATCATTAATGAGCAAGGGGTTAAAATAAATCCGCAAGCCGATCAGGTTAAGGTTGATGGAAAGATTGTCTCCCTGAAGGCGGAATCGTCCAGAAAAACCCTGCTGCTGCATAAACCGGTCGGTTATGTAAGCACGATGGAAGATCCTCAGAACCGTCCTCTGGTGAAAGATCTGTACGCCGACCTCAAGGAACGCTTTTATCCGGTTGGCCGGCTGGACATTAACACTTCAGGATTACTGCTCTGCACCAACGATGGAGAACTGGCTTATCAGTTAATGCATCCCCGCTTTAAATTTGAAAAAGAGTATCTGATAACCGTAGCTGGTTATTTTGGCATCAATGATCTGACTGCCTTAAAGAGGGGAGTTGAACTTGAAGATGGACCGGCTCAACCTTTACGGGCATGGATTAAACAGAGCCACAGTCGACAAAGTGAGCTCTCCATGGTGATCGGCGAGGGACGTAACCGACAGGTGCGACGGATGATGGCGGCTCTGGGTTTTTCAGTAATATCTCTGCAACGAACCAGACTGGCGTTTCTCACCCTTGCGGGCGTTAAAAAAGGTTCATGGCGCTGGCTGCAGAAGCCTGAGCTCGATAATCTCCGCCGGCTGGCGGAAAAGGGGCAGGACGATAAAGATGGGATCTGAACCTCTGCAAGTAATTTTTCTCTGGCATATGCATCAGCCGGATTATCGGGATGCCAAAGCCCAGCATGCAATGATGCCCTGGGTACGCCTGCACGGCATTAAAGATTATCTGGACATGGTAACCATTCTGGACGATTTTCCCAAGGTTCGACAAAATTTTAATCTTGTCCCTTCGCTTCTGGATCAGCTGCAGGGTTATGTTGACGGCAGCTTAAGCGATCAGGCCTTGGAGCTTACCTTGAAAAAAGCCGACCTGCTGACTGTCGAAGATCGGGTCAGTCTGCTCGGTTCATTTTTTCACGCCCATTGGGATAACATGGTAAAACCCTATCCACGTTACTGGGAGCTCCTCAAAATGCGCGGGTTTCATCCATCAGCCCAGGCTATGCTTGAAGTGCAGCGTTATTTTTCACAACAAGACTTTCTCGATCTTCAGGTCTGGTACAATCTGGTCTGGTTCGACCCGGTTTTCCGAACGCAATATCCGTTTCTGCTCGGACTGATCCGGCGAGGGCGCAATTTTACGGAAGATGACAAGCAGGCGCTCATCCTGCTGCAGCAGCAGATTCTCAGCAAGATCATTCCCGCCTATAGAAGTCGGCATGAAGCCGGCAGAATAGAACTTTCAACAACTCCCTATTATCATCCGATTCTGCCGTTGCTTTACGACAGCAATCTTGCGTCAATCTCCCAGCCGCACGACCCCTTACCAAGCCTGCGCTTCTCCCACCCCGAAGATGTCGCAACCCAGATCAACAGAGCCATGGAACGTCATGAACAATATTTTGGTCATCGGCCGGTCGGAATGTGGCCATCGGAAGGGTCAGTCTGCCAGGAAATCATTCCTTACTTTTATCATGCAGGTATTCAATGGATTGCTACCGATGAAGGGATTCTGGCTAATTCAATCGGCCGCGAACCCCAGCGCAACCAGTTTGATGTAGTAAACGATCCAGCCTCGTGGTATCGCTCCCACCGGATTGAAGAAGGAAATGGGGGAGTCGATGTAATTTTTCGCGACCACCTGCTCTCTGATCTTATCGGTTTTGTCTACTCGCGTTGGAATGAAAATCAGGCGGCCGACGACTTTATCCAGCGCCTGCTGGAGATCAAAAAAGCTATGGGCAACCAAGTAGGTGAGAGAGCCGTAGCCATAATTCTGGATGGAGAGAATGCCTGGGAACATTATCCCGGAGATGGCGCTCCATTTCTGCGGGAACTTTATGGTCGCCTGAATGACAGCTCCGAACTGGAAGCTGTGACCATCGCTGATTATCTTTCCCGACGCCGGGAACCAGCCCCTCAGATCAAGCGGATTTATCCCGGTTCGTGGATTAATCGCAACTTCAGGATCTGGATCGGCCACCAGGAAGACAATCTGGCGTGGGATTATCTGGGACAAGCGCGACGAACCCTGGTTCTTTTTGAGCAGCAGCACAAAGAAAAGATAAAAGCAGATACCAGTTTAAAGGAAAAAATCAATAACGCCTGGGAACATATCTATATCGCAGAAGGAAGTGACTGGTGCTGGTGGTACGGAGACGATCACAGTTCAGAAAATGATGCCGACTTTGATGAACTGTTCCGACAGCATCTGATAAGTGTTTACCTTTTCCTGGATGAAGCAGTGCCGGAAAATCTCAGTCGACCAATCATCCAGATTGACAAAAAACTGCATCCCAAGACAGAGATCATCTCCTTTATCAATCCTAAAATAGATGGTGACATCAGCAGTTATTACGAATGGAGAGCAGCAGCTCTTTATGACGTAGCCCAGCTGGGTGGAGCCATGCACCGATCTGAATATCTGGTCAAAGAAATTTTTTACGGATTCAGTCTGGAAAAGTTTTTTCTGCGAATCGACATTGAGCGAAAATTCTTAATCGACAATGACTATCTTATCGATATCAGCATTGTTAAAGGGCCGCAGAAGAAGGTTGTCTGTCAAATCTGTTATATGCCTGAAACCCAACGTTTAACCATTACTTACAACCGGTTTGCCGATACAGAGCGCCTACGGCTGGATGAAAGCTGTCTGGATGGTGAAATCTGTTTCGCCGTCGATACAATACTTGAACTCGGTATCAGCTTTGCCTTCCTTGAACTTGTAGCGGGTAATGATCTTAACTTTGCCGTAACCATAAAACAGCATGGGGAGGAGGTGCAAACCATACCTTCCGGCGGATATCTGCATCTTACCGTTCCAGGACCAGACTTTGAGGAACATATGTGGTATGTATGAAAGAACTTCAGCTGTACCTTAATAAATCAACGATAAAAATTTTTAAAGACTTTTTTAAATACTTTTCGAGATTTTTATTCGTGCCCCACTTTCTACCTTCATAACTTCTGATAAGATGTATTATGTTAACTTTAATCGGTGGACGAAAAGACCTGGTTCGCCCTTGCACACCTCCATACATACCGAACGCCTTGCACAGGTTACTTTTGCTCACAGGCTCAATTCGCAAGCTACCTTCATTCATACAGCTATCAATGAAATTATTTCTGGACATCTTTACCGTAAAGCTGTTACGCTTTGTTCGATCTTGCGGGCTCGTTCGCATCAGTTAAGTTAATAATATTCAGCAGGTCTTTTTTTTGCGCATGAAGAAAAACATTGCAGTAGCCGGCAATATAGGATCTGGCAAATCCCGTCTTATCGACTTCCTTTGCGCCACTTATCCTCTGGTGCCGTTCAAGGCCTCCTGCGACAATCCATATCTCAATAATTTCTACAGCGATATGCCGCGCTGGTCTTTTCATTCACAAATCTTTATCTTAACCGAAAAATTTAAAAACTTTGAAAAGCACTCATCTACCTTCCATTCAGTTATCCAGAATCGAACAATTTATGAGGATGCTGAAATTTTCGCTCGCAACCTTTATCAGTCCGGTGAGATGAGCGAAACCGACTTCAAAGTCTACTATGATTTTTTCCTTACTCTGACCAGAACCCTGCCGCCCCCTGATCTGCTTATCTATCTTCACTCCTCTGTCGGAGCGTCCAGAAAACGCCTACAGGAACGTTCTTCCCCTTTAAATCGACAGATTACCAATTCGTATTTAAAACGCCTCAATCGCCTGTATGTTAACTGGATTGCCGACTACAATCTTTCGGAAGTTATTATTATCGACACGGAGCACCTCGATTTTGCCACCAACCTTGTCGACCGTGTTGATATACTTGCAGCAATTGAGAGATTTATCTGATTTATCTTTTCACCTTTAATCTTTTACTTCAACCTTTGCCTCAGTCGCGACTTTGCGATTAAATCCCTTTTTAACTTGACAATTTTCGTTCCATCCAGTAATGAGTCGCGCAAATTTATAATACTCCATGGAGGATATTTACACATGATTTGCCAGACCATAAGAAAAGGAAGTGAATGTTTTTTGATGAAGGCTAACGGCTGTTCTTTTGCTGATGGCAGCTGTAAACCGATAATCGACAAATGTGAAGGATGCGCCCGGGTAACCGTAGTAGATGAAAAAAGTTATTGTCTCTCCTACCCCGATCCGGCGAGCCGTTGGCTCAATGGAACCTGTACCATGGCGACACACATCAAACGTGACGTTGAACAGATCAAGAAGAAGATCAACCCGTTGAAAGCTTCGAAAAAAGGTATTCGCAGCTAGGTCTTTATCTATTCTTATTTGGTTCAACCCTATAAGGCAGGAAGAGTATTACCATCTTCTTGCCTTATGAGTTTTATGACTTCGATCTATGCGCATAACCGGCGGCACATTTAAGGGCAGGAAATTAAACACTGTCAGGAATAAGGCCGTTCGGCCTACCAAGGCGATGGTTCGTGAAGCTCTGTTTTCGATATTGGGACCGGGTTTTTGCCATAACAAAAGAATTCTCGACCTCTTTTCCGGCAGCGGCATTATGGCTCTGGAGTCATTAAGTCGCGGCGCACGACAGGTCATCTGTGTTGATTCGGATGTTGACAGCTGTTCTCTTATTAAAACTAATTTCAGTTTGCTCGGGGCTGACAGTTCGGCTCAATTGCTGCACATGGGTGTTTCACAGGCATTATCATATCTCGCTTCTTCCGGGAAAATATTTGATCTGATTTTTTTAGATCCGCCTTACACTGATCCCGAAATCGGGATAAAGACTATGGATGACGCTTTTACCGCGCGACTTTTTGCTCCCGACGCCACTGCCGTCCTTGAACACAGGGCGAAAATTGATCTGCCCCCGTCAAAAGGCATGACGATGTGGAAACAGAAAAAATATGGTCTGACTATGCTTACCTTTTTTAGAAAAGAGCTATGATTTTCATTTAACTTGTGTCTACGCCTGTTTATTTTTATTTAAGATCTACAACGGAGAGTCTTTTGACACTGTTTAAAAAAGAAATCTCGCATGAAAAGACGGTTGCCGTTTTTCCCGGTTCTTTCGACCCCGTTACGGTTGGTCATATTGATCTGATTGAAAGGAGTGCGGTTGTTTTTGATGAGGTTGTGGTTGCCGTTGCCTGTAACCAGGAAAAGACCCCGCTTTTTACAGTTGAAGAAAGAATCAAGATGATCGAGCAGGTTTTTTCTCATAATCTACAGGTCAAGGTTGAGACCTTCAGTGGGCTCCTGATCGACTATCTCATTAAAAGGGAAGCCCATGTCATTATTCGTGGCCTCAGGGCGGTTTCCGACTTTGAATATGAATTTCAGATGGCTCTGATGAATCGTAAGCTGGCCCCCGGCATCGAAACTTTTTTCATGACTTCCAGTGCCCTCTATACCTATGTCAGTTCTAGAATTGTTAAAGAACTCGCCTCTTTAGGAGGAGACGTCTCAGATCTTGTTCATCCACTGGTTGAGAAAAAAATTAAAGCAAAATATAGCTCCTGACGTGAGTTTTCTGAAAAACTACTGTAAAGTTGCAGGCGCACTTCTTCTGTGGAGTACATGGGGGGTCCTAGTAAAAAGACTTCAGCTCGCACCCCACCATATTGTTTTTCTGACAACTCTTTTTTCCCTGCCCACGATCCTGGTTTTAGCCGGCAGGAATCCGAGAACACTGCGCGATAATCTTTCCGGAGCTCGCCGGAATTACCCCTATCTTGTTCTTCTGGCTCTCAGCCTGCTCATCAATAATTACTTTTACTTTGCTGCGTTCAATCAGACTTCTATTGCGATTGCGGTTTTTTCACACTATACGGCACCTCTTTTTGTTGCCTTGATGGCTCCATTTCTGATTGCGGAAAGGTTTGAGAAACGTCTTCTGCTTCCGCTTTTCATGGCATTATCGGGCCTCGCGCTGATTCTTGCTCAGGACTGGCTTACCAATTTTTCGGCCGCTGATCTGAAAGGATCTTTTTATGGGGTTGCTTCCGGCCTGGCCTATGCCTTTACGCTTATCTTTGCTAAACGTTTAACCGCATATCTTACCCCTTTATCTCTAGCTTTCTGGCAGGGATTCTTCATTGTTGTCTTATTATTCCCTTTTTATATTTTAAGCCCTCCCTTATTTTTACCACAGTCAGCTTGGTTTCTGCTGGCTGGCATAGGTGTAACGCATTGTGCCTTGGCCCCAATGCTCTATCTCTCCGGTTTAAAACATATTAAAGCCCAGCATGTGGCGGTTATCGGCTATATTGAGCCTTTGTCAGCGGTTTTACTCGGCCTCCTGCTGATGCATGAAGCTCCAGTCTGGTCGACCTGGCTAGGCGGTTCGGCAATACTTTTTTCCGGATTCATTATCACCAGCCAGAAAAAGACAATTTGAATAATATGACTGTTAATAATAATTATTTCCGAATGTGGAAGATGCAGGAAGCGCCACCCGAACTGCACAGAAATTTTTGCGATGAACTCGGAATCTCTGCACTGCTCGCTTCAATTCTGATCAACCGTGGCTTTAAAGATACACAGAGCGCTCGTGACTTCCTTTATCCGTCGCTGCATAACCTCCCCAACCCTTTTCTCCTGTCAGGTATGGAAAAGGCCGTAGATCGCCTGATTCTCGCTTTTCGTCGTCAGGAAAAAGTTTTTGTTTTCGGCGATTATGATATGGATGGCATCTCGGCTACCGCAATTTTGGTAGATTACTTAAGACGCACCGGTTTTATTGTCGACTACTCCATTCCGTCACGACTTACCGATGGTTACGGCCTTAACCTTGAGGCGGTCAAAAAAGCAAAGTTATCAGGTGCTAATCTGGCCATAACCGTTGACTGCGGAATTTCTGACTACGAAGAAGTTGTCGCTGCCAATGCTCTCGGACTTGATATTATCCTGACCGACCATCATCAGATTCCGGAAAAAACACCTCCGGCATATGCCATAATCAATCCCCACCTTAAAGATTGTCAATATCCCGACAAGGTGCTGGCCGGAGTCGGGGTAGCCTTCAATCTGATGATGGCCTTGCGCAAAAGTCTGCGCCAGGCCGGTTTGACTAAGGATGTAAACCTGCTTCAATACCTTGACCTGGTGGCTTTAGGCACGGTTGCCGATGTGATGCCGTTAACTGGTGTAAACCGAATTTTTGTCAGTTTTGGTCTGGTTGAAATTAACAGATCCTATCGTCGCGGTCTGCGCGCGTTAATTAATTCCTGCCATTTTCAGCAGGGTCAGACCATTAAAGCCCGTGATCTGGCCTTTCGGCTGGCACCGCGCGTCAATGCTGTCGGCCGTATCGCCAACGCCGCGACTGCAGTTGAACTTTTTCTGACTAAAGATCAAGCGGTGGCCGTCAGACAGGCCCAGTATCTTGAGGAGTGTAACGAACGTCGACGTGAGATCGAGAAAGCAATCAAGAACGATGTCGAAGAGATGATTGGCCGGGATGAAGAGCTTATCAGGGCCAAAACTATTGTTCTGGCTGCTGAGAACTGGCACCCCGGAGTCGTTGGTATTGTCTCATCCCGAATAGCTGAAAGTTACGGTAAACCGACCATTCTGATCGCCCTGGAGAACGGCATCGGCCGCGGCTCCGGCCGCAGCATCGAGGGGTTGAATCTGGTTGCGGTGCTGGAACACTGCCAAACCCATCTGATTCGTTTCGGCGGCCATGAACAGGCCGTAGGCTTGACAGTTGCTGAAGAAAATATCGCAGATTTACGCATGCACATCGAAAATTACATGAACAACTATGAGCCCATGCAGGAAACCATGCCTGACCTGCATATAGACGACACTCTCAATCCGGCTGCAGTCAACCAGAAATTACTTGAAGAGCTGGAAATTCTGCAACCCCTGGGTCAGGGCAACCCGGAGCCTGTCTTTGCCATGCATGCAATGCAACTGGTCAAATCTACGACCATCGGTCAAAATGGCCGTCGCCATATGAAATTTATCTTCAGCGATGAAAAAAATTGCCGCTTACCGGGCATCGCTTTCAATTTTTCCGGTGATTGCCCGGAAGGCGGCGCAAATGTCGATCTGGCCTTCACGCCAGAAGAAAATGTCTGGCAGGGTAAAACAGAAATCCGTCTCAACCTTGTAGCTCTGCGCTCAATCCGGCAAGGCGACGACTAACGGTCATAGAAAGGGCTCTTGCTGGTTATTGAGAGCGGTATCGCATAGGCGATCTTCACATCCGCCGGCATCATGCCCAACTCAAGGACCGCTTTGCCGCAGGAGAACATGATGCGGTTGTCGATATGATGTAAAGCGGCAACCGAGGCGGCACTGCCCATGGCAATTCCCAGATCAATAATATTAAAGTTGCAGCGCCCCTCCCCCTCCCGCCGGCAGGCCTGGCAATCGCTGTAGCCGCAATCTCCACAGTGAGGTATGCCAAGAGGCTGGAATTTAGTACCAACGACCAGAACCGCCGGGACCTGATAGATATTGTTGGCGTCACGCTGAAAAAAAGGTATATCTTCATCCACAGCTATCTTTTCCATCCTTTTGGCAACCCGGTCTTTTTCATCCGCCGTCAACAGGATGGTCACAATCGTGTCAGCCCCCTTTCCTTTCGGAGCTGTCCTTGCCGCCGCAGCCATCAGACGAGCAACCTCGAGAACCGCATCTTTTTCCAGATCCTTATCAAATGTAATCATTTTTCTCCCTCGCAATTATTTTTATCGATCACCAACAAGAAAATTGTGGCAAAGAGACAATAAACATGATAATCGTTAATTAACATTTTTACAAGTGCTGTAATTTCACATGCAACTCTGTTGAGCATGAACACCTTTTACCTTTCGGTAAAAGCGTGGGGTTAATGGAAAATGTCGCAATCGGCGCTCTGGGCTCCCTGGAGAATCAACTATATTCTGCATAAAAATATCGAGGAAGATGCAGCCTGCCTCTTCTGCCGGCTGCCTGAAGAAAAAGATGACCGCACAAACCTGATACTGCAGCGTACGCAGTTTAGTTATGTCCTCTTGAATCGTTATCCATACAGCAGCTGTCATCTTCTGGTGGTGCCCTCTGTCCATGTTGCCGACCTCGATGAGCTGGAACAGGAACCTTATATCGATTTGATGCTGCTGCTCAAAAGGTCAATGAAAAAGTTGCAGGAAGCGCTACACCCGGCCGGCATCAACACCGGTCTGAATATGGGAGCCGCGGCCGGAGCCGGGATAGCGGCCCATCTGCATTTTCATATAGTTCCCCGCTGGTCCGGGGATCACAATTTTATGCCGGTGATCGCTGACACCATGGTAATGCCGCAACATCTTGATTCATCATATGAAATGCTGAAGCCTTTTTTCAGCACTTGATTAACTTTTTTGTTTTGTAGAGAGGATTGTTCTGATGCGCTACCTTAAAATTGCTCTAATTCTGATTTTCCTGCTGCTGGCCCTGGTTTTTATTTTTCAAAACAGTGCGGCTTTATCTGTAGCCGTAGACTTGAAATATGGGGTCGGAGAGTATGTTCTGCATAAATCACCGCCTCTTTATATCGTGATTTTTTGCGCACTTTTTCTCGGTGTCATAATGGTTGCCGCGTTTGATATTATAATCATTTTTAAAAATCGCCGCCTGCTGAAGAAACAGAAAAAGAGTATCAGTGAGCTTGAAAGTGAGCTGGCAAAATTTCGTAATCAGCCGCTAACCGACAACGGCGTTACGGCTGATGCTGCGGCTGTAGCTTCTCCGGCCAGTGAAGCCTAAATTAAACCACTTCAGTCGGTCATTAATTTAAAGTAAGTTAGTAAAATCCTGCATGCCTTTATCCACTCTGCTATCTGTAGCTCTGCTCTCTCTGCTGTGTTTGATTTTTCTTTTTTGGGGACTGAAAAGGCTGTTCGCCTTTCGCTGCTACTGTTTTCCGAAATCAAAAATTAATAAAATTCCTCAGGTCGTCAAGGCGGCAGAAGAGTTGACTGAAAAGTCGGCTCTTCTGCGCACCTATTTCAAAGGACTTTCTTATGTTATCGCCAATGAAACCGACAAGGCTGTAGCGGAGTTTGTTAAAGTCGCTCGGATTGACACCACCACGGCGGAAATCTATCTGGCTTTAGGACAGCTTTTTCGAAACTCCGGTGAAATGGAACGGGCCATTCGCGTACATCGCGATATTCTGCTGCGACCCAACCTGCCTGACGACGTGCGTCGACAAACATTCTTCGAGATTGGTCTGGATTACAAACGGGCTGGATTATTTGACCGGGCCTGTCGGGCTTTTGAAGAAATTTTGGCCCGGGATCCAGAAAATCCCGGAGCCCGCAAGGAACTGTCATCACTTTACATAAGCCTGCGGGAGTGGGAAAAAGCTCTCGCACTTCATAAAGCCGATCCCTCTTCTGAAAACAAAATCAATCTCATTGCCCATTTAACCACCGAGGTCGGCAAAGCGGCTGAAATTTCGGGAGACAGGAAAAAGGCACTTAAGTTTTTTCTTGAAGCCTTAGCGCTTGATGATAATTGCATTGATGCCTGGCTTCATTATGGAGATTTTTTACAGAGTGACAACCAGATACCTGAGACCCTGGCGGCCTGGGAAAAAGCCTTCACCCTGAATCCTGACTTTGTCGGGCTTGTTACCAGCCGTTTTTCCACTCTATCTGAAAACCTCAGAGATACAGTTGAAGCTGAGTTCTTCATGCGCCATTTGGAAGAGTATGGCTCGAAGAAAAAGTTCAACCTTGCCTATATCGGCTGGCTGATCAAGGCAGGTCGTCTGCACGATGCCGGCCAGCGTCTGGAACGGGTCATGCGTGAAAAAAGCGGTGATGCGGAAGTTTTTTCCCTGGTCAGACACTTGTTGCAGAAGTTGCGTTCTTCCTCTGAAACAGAGCATAAACTTTACGACTCACTCGTCAGCAATTTTTTTTCCACCCAACTGCGCTTCGAGAAAGCCTATCGTTGCCGGAAATGTGGTTTTCAAGTTGATGAAATGGCCTGGCAATGTCCGCGCTGTGCAACCTGGGACTCTATTGCAGTTCGTTAGCATAAAGTCACGGGAACTTATTTTAACCTGGGCTTCCCTATGAATTTCGCCTATGA
Organism: Deltaproteobacteria bacterium; assembly: GCA_016938065.1. Taxonomy (GTDB): domain Bacteria; phylum Desulfobacterota; class Anaeroferrophillalia; order Anaeroferrophillales; family Tharpellaceae; genus Tharpella. Next base: position 47,144 of record JAFGVI010000026.1, read on the forward strand.
ATTTCGAAGATAATTTACGTGGCTTTTATCGCTGCAATATTCAGCTTCCTTTCTCTTTTTCGATAATCAGGGATAAAGAAGTTATCGGACCCTATCTCGGCCGTACTCTCAATTTAGGGGGGGGAGGAATGTATTTTGCGACAAGCTGCCCTCTGCTTCAGCCCGGCACCCTGATTCTGGCTGAGTTCCAGTCTGCCAACTGTGAAGAAACCCTGCCCGAAGGAATGCCTCCAGGAGACTTCATGGCTCGAGTGATACGGGAAGAGCCAGGTGCTGATGACCCAAACAGAGAAAAGCGTTATTGTTTAGCCGTTGAGTTTAAGTTTCCTCACAAAGCCAGTAAAAATGATATTGTGGCTTTTCTTAATCGTTACGAAGCACATCGCAAAAGTTTTTGACTACGAGCATCCGCCGTCGATCTCTGCAGAAAAATACTAGGGCAGACCTCGATATTTAAGCTGCAGCCCATTAAGAAAATTGCGCAGGATCTGATCCAGACAGTCGCGATAATGTCTATGCCCGGGCTTGCGGAAGAATGCACTGAGCTCATGTTTGCTGATATTAACTTTAGACTGCCTCATGATTTCAACAATGTCATCAGCTTTCAGATCCAGGGCAATTTTTAATTTTCTGAAAATTATATTATTGTTCAGCTCTGATTCAGGAGCAACCGACACCCCCTCTTGTTTCCCCCGCAAATCACTGATCAGACCGTTCAGAAAAAAGGAAAGATCCGTGTCGCTGCACTTTTCAAAGGCCGGATCATCATCTTTTCTCAACCAGTTACTTATCTGTTCCCGGCTTATCTGCTGCCCGGTAAGAGCAAAGACTGCAACCATCTTAGCGTCCTTGAAATCGAAGATATAGCGAATCCGGCGCAATAAATCATTATTGGTCATACAACTCTCCGCAATAAGTGTTTCAGGCCGGATTTTTTTCCAGCGAACCGATGAAATCAACCACTCTTTTACAGCCCTGACGGTCGAGGTAGTTCTCAATACCGGCGACGATCAAAGCCGCACTCTGCGGATTGATGAAACTGGCCGTACCTATTTCAACAGCGGTAGCTCCGGCCAGCAGAAACTCTAAGGCGTCACGCTGATTAACGATGCCGCCGATACCGATAACCGGTACCGATACCGCACTTGCTACCTGATAGACCATACGCAGGGCTACCGGTTTAATAGCCGGACCGGAGAGCCCGCCGGTTGTATTTCCCAGAATCGGTTTTTTTCGGTCAAGATCAATCGCCATACCCATCAGGGTATTGATCAATGACAAAGCATCGCTGCCGGCCTCTACCACCGCCTGTGCGATTGCAACAATGTCGCTGACATTGGGAGAAAGTTTAGTGATCAGGGGCAGCGAGGTTGCTTGACGCACCGCGGCCACCAGTTTGGCGGCGGCCGCAGGATCAGTGCCGAACTGAATACCTCCGGCTTTGACATTAGGACAGGAGATGTTGATTTCAAGAGCGGAAATTCCTTCAACCCCATCCAGCCGCGCCGCCAAGGCAGCATAATCAGCTTGCTCTTGGCCGAAGATATTGACAATAACCACGGCTCCGAGTTTTCGCAAAAGCGGGAGTTCCATCGATAGAAACTGTTCTATGCCGATATTTTCCAGGCCGATCGCATTGAGCATCCCGCAGGCAGTCTCAGTGATTCTGATCCCCGGATTGCCGGTTTTCGGTTCCAGGGACAAGCCTTTAGTGATAATCCCCCCCAGTTTCGCTATATCAAAATAGGGGGCATACTCGCGACCATATCCAAAAGTACCGGAAGCGGTCAGAACCGGATTTTTCAGAATCAGTCCCGGAGCTATCTCAACCGTTAGATCTACCATCAGAAAATCACCTTCCGGGCCGGGAAAACCGGACCCTGAGTGCAGACTTTTGCTGTTTCAACACCACCCGCACCGGTTTCAGCAAAGACGGTCTGCACACACCCGAGGCAGACCCCGAAACCGCAGGCCATGCGATTTTCAAGACTCAGATAACCTTCATTACCACCCGTTTGTAAAATTTTTTGCACGCTTTTCAGCATTGCTTCCGGTCCGCAGGCGAAAATGCGCGCCTGGGAATTATTGAGCAGTTCTGCAGCCAGTATCTGAGTCACCAGACCATGGCGACCGCAACTGCCATCGTCGGTAATCGTTTTGATCCGCAGGCCGAGAGCAACAGCGGCCGTAAGTTCATTCAGCAGAATCAATTCGGCATAACTGGCCGCTCCATAAAAGAGGAAGGTTTCAGTCAGAGACTGATTCGAATCAAGAGCCGAGAAGATGTACGAGGCAATCGAGGCGATACCCATACCACCGGCGACCAAAAAGAGAGGGCTCACCTCACCTTCTTCCGTCTTCTGCTGTGGATAGCCGTTACCTAACGGCCCGTGCACGGCCACCGAACCGCCTTTTTCGAGTTGACACAGTTGTGCACTTCCTCTACCCACGTTTTTAATGACCACCTCAAACCACTCTTCATGCCAGCGACAAAGGCCGAACGGTCTGCGCAGCAGAGGATCAAAAAGGCTATTGTCTATACCCAGCATGACAAAGCGGCCCGGTTTTGCCGCACGGCAGAAATCTTTGCCTGATTTAAGTCGCAGACGAAAGATACCCTGAGACAGTTTCTGTTTATCGATTATTTCCGCATTAAAAAGAAACAATGTCCAGCACCTTATCCCCGCCATCAATAAATTTCAGGCCAAATGTCATCTGTTCATCAGGATTGCGTCTGGCCCATATCATTTCAGCCTGATATTCACTAATCCTGCCATTTTTTTCAGTTAACCTGAGCGTAGCTTTGACCGGCACCTGCGTGGTGATGCGCAAACCACCATCGGAGATATCGATAGTTTCGGCGGTAACGATATCAGCATCAACAAAAAACTCAACCTGCGCTTTTATTCCGACCCGGGGAAACTGCCTTCTGCTCTCAGTTTTTTTATCCATGTTGAACCTTATTCATTAATATTTATCAGCTTGAAGAGCGACAACCCGTTACATGGGTTTATTTCATCTTGAGACCGTTTCTTCACCTTAACCGTTTCTTCACCTTATATGTAGATATTCATTAATGATGCAAGAAGAAAATCGGCGAAGTCAGATGCGGCTGAGCAAATAATTGGACATTTAAAAGCCAAAGTGCTATTATTCCCAACGCCGAAAATCAAACAGCTGTCTATGGAGGATGGAGATGAGATTAAGCACACTGGTTCTGACAATTTTTTTCCTGCTGGGATCCCTGACATCTTTTGCTCTGGATGCCCCTTCCGGGTTGATCCATGTTACCAAAGCTGACCCGACTACCGATCGTAAACCTTCCATTTTCATTCACTCCAAGCACGATCAGTACAAGTGCGAACTATGTCACCATACCTGGGACGGTGCCGGCGAAATCGAAAAATGTGCTTCCTGTCATCCGATTTTCCGTCACACTCAGCATCTGGATCAGAAATGTGATAATTGTCATGGAAGCTGGGAGATGTCGCGAGACATCAAAGAGTGCGGAGATTGTCATGCCGGTAATGATAAAGGAGGAACGCCCAATATAATCAGGGTATCCCATCGGGCTTTATGTAAACGCTGCCACCGAGAACTGGAAAAAGAGAACAAACCGACGGGTCCGACAACCCCCTGTACATCCTGTCACCGGGAAGATTAGCGCCTGATAGGATCGCTTTGGATTGCCCCCCGGCATTTACAGATTAATCTGCAAGAGCAAGGCGGCGTTGGTATTGTTATCGTAGTATCCCGGACGACGACCGCTAAGTATAAATCCCATTTTTTCGTACAGAGCTATAGCCTTGAGGTTCTTTTCAGAGACCTCAAGGTGAACGGTGGTCACCATAGCCTGTCGCAACCCCTGCAGACTTTCCCTCAGCAGAGTCCATGCCATCCCTCGCCGCCGTAATTGCGGAGAAACCGCAACCTTTAAAAGTTCAGCTTCCGGCGCAAATATTTTACAGCAGCTGTACGCGCCAACCTCAGTCCGGCCGGGAAATCTACCAACAAGAGTAAGTGTCAAGGGATCGCAAAGTGTCGCCGCGAGGCTTGCTTCACTCCAGGGAGAGCTAAATGAGACCTGCTCTATCGTCAATATCTGAGGAAGATCTTTTATAGTCGCTTTAGTGAAGGTTAACAAGCTCTTCCTCAATGTCTGATAAAACCTTATGAACCACAATCTGTGGGATCTCCGGCCAGCTTCTCCAACGCATGCGGCAGTGCCGGCAGGATTACTTCCAGGCACTCGCTTGCAGCTTTAGGACTGCCGGGGAAATTGACAATCAGGGTCGTTCCGCGAATGCCGGCAACCGCCCTTGAAATCATGGCATGCGGAGTGATCTGCAGACTTGCAGAACGCATCGCTTCAGCAAAACCTGGAGCCGGACGCTCAACTACCGCCATGGTAGCCTCCGGAGCCAGATCCCGAGGCGAGAAACCGGTGCCGCCGGTAGTCAGAATCAGTGAGACCGTGCCGCTGTCACACCACTCAGCAAGTTCTTTTTTAATCTCCTCCGGTTCGTCACTGACAACTTTTTCAGCGACAACAACAAAGTTGGCCGTCTCCTGCAGGCGCTTGCGCAAAGCCGGTCCACTTACATCCTGACGCTCCCCGCGGGAGCCACGATCACTGATAGTCAGGATGGCTGTGTGATATTGCATCATCGCTCCCTTTACGCATATATTTATATTCAATCCCGTCAACCAAAGCCTGCCAGCTCGCCTCGATAATATTGGTCGACACCCCTACCGTTCCCCATTTGTTGCCCTGATCATCTTTCGATTCAATCAAAACCCGGGTAACTGAACTGGTGCCTTTGTCCGATGAAAGGATTCTGACTTTATAATCCTCCAGTTTGACTTTTTTCAGCTCCGGATAAAATTTTTCCAGGGCTTTGCGCAAAGCGCGATTCAGGGCGTCAACCGGACCTTCCCCGACTGAGGCGGTATGTTCGATAACGCCGCCGACTTCAATCATGACCGTAGCCTCGGTCAGAGGAGGACGGTCATGCCTGAATTTATTGACCATGACGCGAAAACCCATAAAAGTGAAGATCGGCTTATAACTGCCGGTTGTCTTTTTGACCAGCAGTTCAAAGGAAGCTTCCGCCCCCTCGAACTGGAAACCTTTCTCCTCAAGATCTTTGATCCTGCGCAAGATCTCTTCCGTATCTTCCTGGCTGCCCAGATCAAGATCATACTCTCTGGCTTTATAGACGATATTGCTGCGACCGGAGAGATCGGAAACCAGAACCCGTCGTTTATTGCCGACCGCTTCCGGATCAATGTGCTCATAGGTCTGGGGATCTTTCTGCACCGCACTGACATGAATGCCGCCCTTATGAGCAAAAGCGCTGCGACCGACGAAAGGCATGTGTCGACTGTGCCGTTTATTGGCAATCTCATCAACATAACGGGATAATGAAGCAAGCTGAGACAATTTTTCCGGGTTAATAATATTGTAACCCATCTTGATCTGGAGATTGGGTATGATTGAAGTCAGATTGGCATTGCCGCAACGTTCACCAAAACCGTTAATGGTTCCCTGCACCTGAGTAACGCCGTGACGGACCGCCAGCAGAGAACTGGCAACCGCCGTCTCGGAATCGTTGTGAACATGAATGCCTAAAGGGACATCCTTCCCCAGTACCTGACGGACCGTATCGATGATGGCCGTAATTTCATCGGGCAGGGTGCCGCCGTTGGTATCGCAGAGAACCAGGCAGTGAGCTCCGCCCTGTTGTGCCGCTTTCAGGGTTGCCAGAGCATATTCGCGGTTATTTTTAAAACCGTCGAAAAAATGTTCCGCGTCATAAAAGACCTCAGCCATGTATTGCTTTAGAAAAGCCAGGGAATCTTCAATAACTAACAGATTTTCCGCTAATGTAATATGCAGAGCATTAAGAACATGAAAATCCCAGGCCTTGCCGAAGATGGTTGCCACCTGCACGCCGGATTCAACAATCGCTTTAAGATTGAGATCATATTCAGCCTGATTTTCCAGTTTTCGCGTACTGCCGAAGGCCGTAACTCGGGCATTTTTGAGCTTAACTTCTTTAATTTTGTTGAAGAAGCTGAAATCCTTGGGGTTTGATCCCGGCCACCCGCCTTCGATGTAGTGAATACCGAAGTCATCCAGACGGCGAGCGATTCTGACCTTATCATCAGCCAGCAGTGAGATATCCTCAGCCTGAGTTCCATCCCTTAACGTTGTATCATATATTTTTATCATTAGGCACCGCAAAAATTAGTCAGTCATCCGCCCTGCAAACCATCAGCTCTCGTTTTTGCTCTCTTCAGCCAGATCAAACTCCTGATGCAGAACCCTTACCGCCAATTCCGTATATTTTTCAGCAATAACACAGGAGACTTTGATCTCAGATGTACTGATCATCATGATATTTATATTTTCCCGAGCCAGAGCAGCAAACATACGCCCGGCAACATTGGCATGGGTCCGCATGCCGATACCGACAATTGAAACCTTGGCAATATTTTTATCACCATTGATCTCACGTGCCCCGATTTCCCGATTAACCTCGCGCAGTGACGCCAGAGCGTGATCGTAATCAAGTTTAGGTACAGTGAAGGTCAGATCAGTCAAGCCTTCAGCTGAGATATTCTGAATGATCATATCGACAACAATGCCTTGAGCCGCAATTGCCGTAAAAATTGAAGCGGCAATACCGGGACGATCCGGAATGCCGCAAATTGTAATTTTAGCCTCATTTTTGTTATAGGCGACACCGGAAACGATGGCTTTTTCCATACCTTCTTCCTCCTTGCAGACAATGGTTCCCTGAGTAGTGGTAAAACTCGAACGAACATGGATGGGGATGCCGTGCTTTTTGGCAAATTCTACTGAACGAATCTGTAAAACTTTGGCTCCGAGACTGGCCAGCTCAAGCATTTCATCATAAGATATTTTATCCAGTTTACGGGCCTGATCACAGATATTGGGATCGGTCGTATAGATGCCGTCGACATCAGTATAAATTTCGCAGACATCCGCCTGCAGCGCTGCGGCAATGGCAACCGCGCTGGTGTCTGAACCGCCGCGACCCAGGGTGGTGATGTTGCCGTTCTCATCCACCCCCTGAAAACCGGCAACCACCACGATCTGCCCCTGCTGTAAAGATTTTTTAATGCGGTCGCCATCAATATCGATAATGCGCGCGCGGCTGAAATCGTTGTCGGTACGGATACAAACCTGCGAGCCCAGATAGGAGATCGCTTTTTCTCCCAGGGTTTCGATCGCCATCGCCATCAGGGCAACCGAAACCTGCTCTCCGGAAGAGAGCAGAACGTCATGCTCACGACGATTATGTTCAGGATCGATCTCATTAGCCAGATTGATCAGGCGGTCGGTCTCACCGGACATCGCTGACAAAACCACCACAACCTGATTATCCTCTTTTCTGGTGGCCACCGCTCGCCGCGCCACATTCATGATTCTCTCTATCGATCCAACCGAAGTACCACCATATTTCTGTATGACTAATCCCATCTTGAAAAAACGCTACCCTCTCATGTTTGATAATTATAACAATGCGGTTTACGACCATGCTTGCAGGTTTCTGCAAGTTAAGGTTCTCTCCAGTAATTAAAGCACCGAAACCCGGAGAGAAAGCCAAAAATAAAAAACTTTGTCTCCAGAATCTCGGTGCTTTACAATCAGACTTGCCAGCGACTGAAAATTTAAATTTCCGACTCAGCGATTTTGCTTTATCCGGAAACTTTAATGGTATCAATCCAGTTATTGGTATCAGCCCTGGTTCCGTATTGAATGCCGGTTATTTCGTTGAAGAGTTTCTGCGAAAGTTCTCCGACTACGCCATGGTTGATAACGGCGCTGTCCTCTTTGTAATGGATGGAGCCGACCGGTGAAATGACCGCTGCGGTACCTGTACCGAACATCTCCTGTAAACGGCCGTTTTTGCCGGCCTGCATGACTTCGTCGATGCTGATCTGTTTTTCCAGCACAGGAATATGCCACTGTTCTAGAATCTTGATGGTTGAATCACGGGTCACGCCGGGCAGAATGCTGCCGTTCAGCGGAGGCGTGATGACTTGATCGTCAATCTTCACCATGATATTCATCGTGCCGACCTCTTCCAGCCACTTGAGTTCGTGAGCATCAAGCCAGAGTACTTGCGTAAAACCCTTTTCTTTGGCCCTTACGGCCGCCAGCAGGCTGGCGGCATAGTTGCCGGGAGTTTTGATCTCACCGATACCGCCGCGCACGGCCCGGACAAACTGATCTTCCACCATAATTTTTACTGGATTGAATCCTTCAGCATAGTAGGCTCCTACCGGAGAGAGGATGATCATCAGTTTATAGGTGTGAGAAGGACGAACTCCCAGAAACTGATCTGTCGCGAAAATAAACGGCCGAATATAAAGGGCCGTACCCAGCGCTGAAGGAACCCAGGCATTGTCGATTTCAAGCAGTTTTTTCAACCCGGCAAGCAACTCTTCCACATCAATTTCCGGAATACAGACCCTTCTGGCCGAGTTATTAAAACGCCGGAAATGGTCACGGGCGCGAAAAAGATTGATATTGCCATCCGCGGCTCGAAAAGCTTTCATCCCTTCAAAGATCGCCTGACCGTAATGCAGAGCCATCATTGAAGGCTCGAATTGAACCGGACCATAAGGCTCAATACGGATATCGTGCCAGCCCTGCTCCAGATTGTAATCCATAACCAGCATATGATCGGTAAAATGCACCCCGAAACCGAGAGCGTCAGAGGCCGGAATTTGTTTTCGATTTTTACTTAGATTGACTGAGATGTTCGCCATTGTTTGATCCTTGTACACGATAGATTTATAATTTTTAGAGTGCCGCCATAACAATCCGGTGTTTAAGCAGGTCCATCTCCTTGATTGTCGCTTGAACTGTCAGACGATCTCCAAAGAGCCCAACCAGCTCCACCCCGCCTTCCTCTAAAGGGGTAATCAGCGAAACATCTTCCATAAGAAGTTTTTCACCGCCAGCCTGATCGATAAGATAAGCATTTGATTGGCACATAGTCCTTCAACTCCGTTTAATAAGTTACAATTTTCAGGCGGTTTACACTGCCGGGCTGATGTTTTAAACGTTTTTCTTTATCACATCGGATTAGTTTAGTGCAAGCTTTGAGAAGCGCCAGGCTTTAAAATTTTATCGGCGGCGACAAGCGTTATCCGACACCGCCCGCGTTAGAGGTTGACAGCACCATAATAATCAAATAAAAAGAGGGAAATAGATAACATTAACGATACATAGATGCCCTTGGGTTGCCAATGTTCAAAACCGCAGTTATTAATCTTGGTTGTCCGAAAAATGAGGTTGATGCCGAAAAACTTGTCTACCTCCTCTTGAAAGCGGGCTTTCCTCTTGTCACAGAACCGGAAGCTGCGGAAGTAATCATTGTCAACACCTGTGCTTTTATTCAACCAGCGGTCGAAGAAGCCGTCAACACGATTTTGCAACTTGCCGCATTCAAGGATAGCGGGCTTTGCCGACTCCTGGTCGTCTGCGGTTGTCTGCCACAAAGATACGGGGTTTCGCTGGCTCAGGAGATACCTGAAATCGACCTTCTGTTCGGAACTGCCGATTTCCATAAAATACCCGATGCGATAAAAAATTTTTCCCCCTCCCCCACTTCTGCTCATCGGGCCGGCCTTATCACCCAACCCGACTACAGTTATCTGCACTCCGTGCCGCAGCACATTACGCCGCCTAACGCCTACAGTTATCTTAAAATTTCCGAAGGCTGCAACAATTGTTGCTCTTACTGCATGATACCATTCATCAAAGGACCGCAGCAGAGTGTGCCGCTTGCGACTCTTTTAACCCAGGCCCGCCGGATGATAGCCGACGGTGTCTGCGAAATCAATCTGGTGGCTCAGGATATTACCGCCTACGGCAATGACCTTCCCGGAAAACCTCAACTTACGGAGCTGCTCAAAAATTTACTTGAAATACCTTTTCTCGGCCGTCTCAGACTGCTCTATGCCTACCCTCACCGAATAACTCCGGCATTGATTGATTTGCTCGCCCGCGAAAAGCAGCTCTGCAACTATATCGATATTCCGATTCAACATATCAGCGATCCAATATTAACAGCCATGGGACGCCATGCGCGGGCTGAGGATATACGCTATACCCTGGAAACCATGAAAAACAGGATTCCTGATCTTTTTTTACGCAGCACCGTCATTGTCGGCTTTCCCGGTGAGAGTGATGACGATTTCAAAAAACTGCAGAATTTTATCAATGAAGGTTTTTTTGACTACCTTGGTGTTTTTGCTTACTGGCCCGAGGAAGGCAGCCGGGCGGCCCAGTTTTCCAAGCAGATTCCCGAGGCGTTGAAAGAGGAGCGTTTACAGGCTATACTGGAAATTCAGCAGGGCCTGACGGAAAAACGTCTGCAGGCTGAAATCGGCAGAACCAGAGAAGTCCTGATTGAGGGTCTCAGCCAGGAGAGCGATCTTCTTCTGCAGGGAAGAACTGCCTTCCAGGCTCCGGAGATCGACGGAGTGACCTATATCACAGAAGGCGATGCCGCTCCCGGCACACTGGTCGATGTCGAAATTCATGACTGCCATGAATTTGATCTTTTTGCCCGCATCAAATAGCTCATCGATCAGCTTTCCCGGACCGGTGCCTGGCATGAAAATAGCTTACTGATTACTTATGTCAAATTTTGCTTATACCGAATTAACAGATGGAAAACAGGCCATTTTTGTCGATGATGAGTTTCTGCATCAGGTAAAAGTCTTGCGACAGCGTCCCGGGGATCAGATAAATTTTCTTGACGGTCGGGGCGGAGCCTATCAGGGGAAGATCAGCAAGATTGACAACCAGAAAAAAACATTAGCGGTTGAGATCACTGAATATACAGGATTTCCTCAGCCATTGCCCCTACAACTTCTGGTCGCCCTGCCGAAAGCAGCTAAAATCGATGCAATTATTCAGAAAGCAGTTGAACTGGGTGTCTCCCGCATAACCCCTCTACTGACCGCCAGAACAATCGTGCGCATTGATTCACTGGAGAAACAGGAATCCCGTCATCAGCATTGGCGAAATATTGCAGTTGCCAGCCTCAAGCAGTCCGGCGGCCCATATCTGCCGGTCATAGACCAGCCGACAAAGCTTATTGATCTTGATGGGATTAACCCTGCAGATTCTTCTATCGATAAAATAGTTTTTCACCCTCAAGCATCTCAACATTTTGCAGATACCGTGTGTCACCTCAACAAAGAGGCGGCTACCGCGCTGCTGCTGGGGCCGGAAGGTGGTTTAAGCGAGGAGGAGATCGACTGTCTGACTCGGAAGGGCTATATGGCCAGCAGCCTGGGAAAACGGATTTTACGTCTTGAAACCGCAGTTGTCACAGCTCTTACTCTCGTGCAGTTTATTAAACGTAATCTTTGTTGAACACTCACCAATTTTTTTGTTTTACGCGACTTGACCAGGAGTTTTTTATGAAGTGTCCTAAATGCGGGTATACCAGTTTTGACTATTTGCGGCAGTGCAAAAAATGCGGGGAAAGTCTCGATGAAAGCCGACAGGCTCTAAATCTCAAGATGGGTGAACCAACCCTTTTTGCCGGACTGAAAGATGAACCTGCAAAAAAAACAGCTCTGACGCAAAAATCCAGCCACCCTTCCAATCCGGCTACGGTTTCTCCTCCTGATACGTCGACGCTTTTGACCAAATCTTCCGCTTTAACCTCTGCCGTAGAGCCAGCCTCAGCAAAAAACGGCGAGGCTGCTGTTTCCGGACTTGGTTTACTGGGCAATATGGAGAGTATACAACCCCGCCCCAACAGGAAATCCGGCATTGACGATTTACCGAATATAGAACTGGGAGAAAGCATAGCCGAACTTGATGGTTTAGAATTGACCCCAGATTTCAATGCCGACAGCAAGAGCGCCAAAGCCCCGGAAAATCAGGAAAAGAATAAATCAAAATTCGAATTGTTCGAAGTCGATGAGATCGCGGAAATTGTCGCACCCCGAAAAGAAAATATCCTGCAGGAAGATATCCCTTTTGAATTTTCGGCGAGTAATCTTGAGGAAATGAATCTTCCCAGTTCAGGCTCGGAACTTAATGATAAAGATCTGATTGAACTGGAGCTTGATATGGAAGACGATGAGAGTCTGGATCAGATCCTGGCCGACCTGCAGGCCAGAGAATGAAAAAGGGAGACAGGGCCTGCGCCTTGTCTCCCCGATTATTTTATGCTTTTTCCTATCTGCAGGCATCGATCATCGTCGAGTGGTCGTTTTTCTTTTATCCTAACGACTGCCCTCCCATGTTCTGCACGCTACTGCGGGCCTGATGAGCTTGAAAGAGAGTTAATCCCCGCGGCTATCGCATCCAGTCCAGCACTTCCGCCGCAGTTCTCATTCTGTTGCGCCCAGGCTTCAGCCACGGAATCAGCTATGCGATAACGCAAAAAACGTTCGCCTTCGGGCCCGGAGAAAACTTTTGCCGTAGCTTCAATCTGCATCGCTTCAGCTTTTGCCTTACTGCGCACCAGCATCACCTCAGCTTTAATAGTCTCCGCCGTAACCCAATTTTTTGCTGCAGTTATTTGCGCTTCCGACGCCATAATGACGCTCTCTTTACGTGCCTCAGCCTCCTGCAAAGCAGCCAGTTTCCGACCTTTAGCCGCCTCTTCCGCCTCCTGGGCGGCGACGATCGCCGCTTTCACTCTGACTTTATTGACCGCAATAGCTGCTTCCGCTTTTTTAATCTCTTCTACCTTCTTCAGTAAGGCATCCGAAAAATTAAATTTATTGATTTTAAAAACAGTCAGCTCAAGACCCCGTTCAGCCAGCTGCTGATTGACCTCTTTTTTTACAGACTCAAGATATTCAGTCTGTACCTGACCGTCCAGAAAAGTTTCGGCGGCGTAGTATGCAGCCCGTTCCTTAATCGTCGTTGTCGTGATTTCTGTTACCAGTTTATCAATATCGCCACCCCCGACACTGGCCAGACACAGACCCGCCTGCGCAGGAATAATACGATACCAGGTCGTAAAATCAGCGCTAACCGTATCACCCTCTTTAGTCGTTAGCTTCAAACCTGAATTTTCACCACTGTCGGGATCAGATAAAGTCAGTTCTTTTTCACTGACCGCGATCCGGGCCAGGGTTGTCGTGATCGGGTTATAACCAGAGATGAACCAATAATGTTTTCCGGGGGCCAGAACGGTTAAATTAGCCCCCGCTTCAGTTTTACCAGTCATCACGACACCACGCTGATCGGCATCAATAACCGGGGCGAAATAGTAGCTTGCGGCAATCAAACCTGCCCCGCCTAAAACTACAACCAGCCCCACCAGCACTTTAATAACTCTGCTCATAATCGATATATCCTTGATAAATATTGAAGAGACAAGTTCCTCTTAGCAAATCATCCCGTCTTCCGTCAACCTTTTCACGTTTATTTCAGATTTTTCCTTTTCCCTGGCGTACAACCTCATACTCATCTCCGGTTAAATCGATAATCGTTGATGATTCTGAGTCGATACTGCCGGCATCAAAAAGATAGCTGACCTCATTTTGAAAGATATTCTTCAGAGACAAGACTGAATCACCCTGATTTGAAAAATCTTTAACGCTGACCGCCAGTAAAGCCGTGCCGAGTTCTGCGGTGATCCGCAGGCAAGCCGGATGTTGCGGAATTCTCACACCGACGGTTCGGCGTTTGGTGAGCACCATTTTAGGTACCAGACGGGAAGCTGAGAGGATAAAGGTATAGGGCCCGGGAAGCAGATTCTTCATCATGCGATACGACGGATTGCTGACATTCGCATAGAGACTGATATCTTTTAAATCAGCGCACAAAAGCGTGATCTTCTTTTCATGCCGGCCGGTTTTCAAAGCATAAAGATTACTGATGCCTTTCTTACTGGCCAACGAGCAGACCGCGGCATAGTTGGTATCGGTCGGAATGATCGCCAGTTCACCCTGGCTTAAGGCCGCCAGAACCTGATGCAACTGGCGGGCTTTGGGCAAACCATCATATAGCTGAAGAATATCCATCCCTGAAAAATCAACCCTCTATACCGGCTCCGTTTGCTTTTTGCCACAGACCTTGGCGACAACGATACTGACTTCGTAGAGCATTATGATCGGCACCGCCATCATCAGCTGGCTGGCGACGTCAGGCGGTGTTAAAATCGCTGCCACCACAAAAGAGCCGAGAATCGCATACTTACGTTTTGCAGCTAAGGTTTTGGCTTTGACCAGTCCGAGAATGGCGAGAAAAGCAGTTACAACCGGAAGTTCAAAGACAATCCCGAAAGCAAACAAGAGACGTACTGAAAAAGAAAAATACTCTTTGACAGTCGGCATCGGCGTAATGAAATCAGTGGCAAACCCCATAAAGAATTTAAAGCCAAAAGGAAAGACAACAAAATAGCCAAACAGGGCGCCGCCGATAAAAAAGATACTAGCAAAAAAAACAAAGGGCAGAACATAGCGTTTTTCATGGGCGTAGAGTCCCGGAGCCGAAAAGCGCCAGACCTGATAAATGACGACAGGTGATGCTGCGAAAAAACCGGCCATCAGTGAAATTTTAAGATAGGTAAAAAAGGTTTCCGTCAGGCTGGTAAAAATCAAGCCGCTGTCAGCCGGCATAACCTCCAGCAGAGGATTCATAAGCAGGCGGAAGAGCTCCGCCGAGTAGAAATAGGCGACCACCGTAAAGAGGGCAATGGCTATAAAAGAGATAATCAGACGTTTACGCAACTCCTCGAGGTGATCGGAAAGGTGCATCTCCCGATCTTCATCTTGCGCCTTATCTTTTTTCCCAGGCATGTCAGTTTCACTCGAACTCATGACCCGGCTTCTACTTTTCCGTTTTCGCTGTTTTCAGCAAGCGCCTCCGGCTTGGAATCAGCACCCTCACCGGGCCGACTGACAGTCACTGTAATCGGCGGATCTTCCGGATACTCGATTTTGCTGATTTTGCGCTGCTCTTCACCTCGTTCGCGGTCGCTTTTTACGGTCTCTTCATCCTGATAGATACTGGTTTTGAAATCGTCTGCCGCCCGTCTGAATTCGGCCATTCCGCGTCCCAGAGTTTTAGCCAGTTCGGGAAGTTTCTTGGGGCCGACGACCAGCAGGGCGACAATCAGGATAATGATTACTTCTGTAAGTCCGATACCAAACATTTCAACCTTTAAAATATGTTTTGCGCTGCGCCGTTGCAACGGTGTCGATATTTACGTTCAGACAAAGGAAAAGTCAACTTAAATGTTAAGCCGCAGGATTGTCATATCAGGTAAACTGAACAAAAAAAGGCTGCCGTTATGGCAGCCTTTTTTTGTCGATATTGAACGATGGTGCAGAAAACCGATTCGAAAACCGGGAAAACCGGCCTGAATTAAATTACCGCCCCGCCGCCTGCTATTTACTTCTCTTCAATAGCATCTGTCGGACAGACTTCAACACAGGCGCCACACTCAACACATTTGTCCTGGTCGATTACATAGATATCGCCAGCTTCGCTGATGGCATCTTCCGGACACTCTTCGGCACAAGTACCACATGCAACACATTCATCAGTAATTACGTACATTCTTTCCTCCATTTTAAAGTTCCGCACTTTAAGTAGATTTTTATATTGCTTAAAGAGCAGGTTTTTATTTGGCCGCCTTGAAAAGGAGACCGCTAAGATAAACTTAAACCATTACTTCTAAATAGACATGACTTCTTTCTCTTTTTCAACAATTACATCATCGACCTGTTTAACATATTCGTCAGTCAGTCTCTGAATTTCAGCCTGACCTTTCTTGTTTTCATCCTCAGTTATATCTTTATCTTTTTCCAGAGATTTGAGCATTTCAATGGCGTCACGCCGGTTTGAACGTAATGATATCTTACTGGTTTCACCAATTTTCTTGACCACCTTCACAAGCTCTTTACGGCGCTCTTCAGTCGGCCGGGGAATAGCCAGACGGATCTGTTTTCCGTCATTGCTCGGATTGATTCCAAGATCTGACTTATTGATGGCTTTCTCAATAAGCGGTATGACGGAATGATCCCAGGGTTGAATCGAGATCATACGGCTTTCCGGGATTGCCAGCGAAGCCACCTGATTTAAAGGGGTTGGCGTGCCGAAATAGTCGATCTTGATGCCGTCAAGCAGGGAAAGCGAAGCCCGACCGGTTCGTACCCGACCCAATTCGCGCCTTAATGCCTCCACCGTCTTCTGCATTCCGGCTTTACATTCATCTGTAACTTCAGTAACCATCTCCAGGCTCATTTTTAACTCCTCTTTTGACGGTGCCGCAAAATGTTAATTGCCTACACGGGTGCCGATGTTTTCGCCGCATACAGCGCGTTTGATATTGCCGGACTCAGTCAGATTAAAAACCAGTATCGGCAGTTTATTATCCATACAGACCGAGATTGCCGCCGCATCCATTACCTTCAGTCCTTTCTGCAAGACATCGAGATAACTGAGCTTATCAAAACGCCGGGCTTGAGGATGCGTTACCGGGTCACTATCATAGATGCCGTCAACCTTAGTGGCTTTAAGAATGATATCGGCCTGTATCTCCATCGCCCTTAGGGCCGCCGCAGTATCGGTTGAAAAAAAAGGATTGCCGGTTCCGGCAACAAAAATGACAATCCGCCCTTTTTCGAGATGACGCACCGCCCGCCGGCGAATATAGGGTTCGGCAACTTCATGCATTGAAATAGCCGTCATCACCCTGACCTTTACGCCATGCCGCTCAATCGCATCCTGCAGAGCCAGGCCGTTGATAACTGTCGCCAGCATGCCCATATGGTCTGCCGTCGAGCGATCCATGCCTTTGGCCGAGGCGGTAATGCCGCGAAAGATATTCCCTCCCCCGATAACGATTGCCGTCTCCAGTCCCAGCTGATGGATCTCAACTATCTCTGCGGCAAAACCTGAAATCGCCAAAGGATCAATCCCATACTCACCGCTCCCCATCAGGGCCTCGCCGGAGAGTTTCAGCAGCACCCTCTGATAAGCTAAAGCTGATACGGGAGCGACATCTGCAGGCGCTTCCGCCAACGGAAGGTTATCTACGTGAGTCGACACTATTTATTAAGCTGGTTGGCCACTTCCTGGGCCAGATCGCAACTTCTCTTTTCCAGACCTTCACCCATAACAAATCTCGTATAGCGCCGGATGCTGATATTTTCACCGGTCTTCGCAATCATCTGCTTGATGCAGTCCTCAATTGAAATATCGGTGTCCTTAACAAAGGGCTGCTCCAGTAAGCAGTTATCCTTGTAGAATTTTTCAATCTTACCTTCAATAATCTTGTCGATAATTTTTTCAGGCTTGCCGCTGTCCAGAGCCTGAGTGCGGAAAATGCCGCGCTCGGTTTCAAGCACATCAGCTGCCACATCTTCACGGGCCAGAGCAATCGGGGCCGCCGCCGCAATATGCATGGCAATATCTTTGACAAAGTCTACGAAAGCCTCGGTTCTGGCGACAAAATCGGTTTCACAGTTAACTTCAACCAGAACCCCGATTTTTCCGCCGGCATGGATGTATGAAGCCACTACCCCTTCCGAAGTGATGCGACCACCCTTTTTCGCGGCGGAAGCCAGCCCTTTTTCCCGCAAATAAACCAGGGCCTCGTCAAGATTGCCGTTCTTTTCTTTTAAAGCGCCCTTACAATCCATAATTCCGGCACCGGTCTTCTCACGAAGCTCCTTGACCATCGCCGCTGAAATCTGAGCCATTATATATTCTCCATTGAACAGTTTCTTTGTAAATTTTTATTAACACCGCGATCTCGCAAACAGGTTCATGTGCTCATGCCTGTCCGCTCCCTGATGAAAAAAACAGTTGGCCCGAATTAAACCTCGGCTTCAACTGCAGCGGCCTCGATTTCACCGACTCTCTCGACAATCGGCATTCTGCCTTCATCAACGACGACTTCAACCTCTTCCTCATCACGCCCCAGCTGCCTCTCCTCACGCAGAGCCCGTCCTTCGATGCAGGCTTCGGAAATACTTGTGCAGAAAAGTTTGATCGCGCGAATAGCATCATCATTACCGGGAACGACATAGTCGATTGAATCAGGATCGCAGTTGGTGTCAACAATGGCAACCACCGGAATCCCCAGCTTTTTCGCTTCGGCTACCGCAATGGCTTCGCGTTTGGTGTCAATGACAAAGATACAGGCCGGAGCCTTCTTCATATGTTTGACCCCGCCAAGGTTTTTCTCAAGTTTTTCTCTCTTTTTTTCAAGCTGGAGAACTTCTTTTTTCGGCAGCAGATCGTAGGTGCCGTCCTCTTTCATGGTCTCAAGCTTGCGCAGCCGGTTGATACTTTTTTTGATCGTATCAAAATTTGTCATCATACCGCCAAGCCAACGATTATTGACCCAGTACATGCCGCTGTTGACGGCCGCTTCCCTGATACTTTCCTGCGCCTGTTTTTTCGTACCGACAAAAAGAACATCTCCACCAGCAGCGACGGTGTCGACGATAGTTTTATAAGCCGTCCGGTAAAGCTTGATAGTCTGCTGCAGATCAATAATGTAGATGCCGTTACGAGCCCCAAAGATATATTTTTTCATTTTGGGATTCCAGCGTTTGGTCTGATGCCCGAAATGAACCCCGGACTCCAGCAGTTGTCGCATTGTTACCATTGCCATCTTGTTTCTCCTTAACATAAAAGACGTTGGTTTTGCTTCCGTCTTTCCTTCTAACCGATACCAACCGGACCACCCGGCACCACAGTAGCGGCCTTTTGATTCAGGACCATGCCGCATCAGATTTAGATTTCCGATCAGCCCTCAAATCAAAACAGAAAAACGTGTGAATTTGAACGCGGCCTAGTTACCACATGAAGGCTCACTTTGCAAGGGGAAAAGAGAGCTTGCAAAAGGCCGCGCCTGAGGCTTGTTATCTCTCCAGTATCTGCCTTGCAGCCTTGACGTCGGCTGCAATCAGCGCATGCAACTCGGCAATTGATGAACAGGCTTTTTCTTTACGCAAAAGTTTAACAAATGTAAGCTTCAAATTCTCTCCATAGAGATCCGCATCAAAATCGAGAATATGGACTTCAACCGTCAGTCCCGTATCCGCAAAAGTCGGATTGTAACCGATATTGACAACCCCCATATAACGTTTCTCGGCATGTTCAACCCAGACGGCATAGACCCCTTCACAGGGATAAAGTTCCACCTCTGAAACCAGATTAGCCGTGGGAAAACCGAGTCCCCGACCGCGCCCTTTTCCCCGGACGACCCGACCGCTGATCGCACAGGGACGACCGAGAAACCGCGAAGCCTGTTCAATGTCCCCGCGCATGATCGCTTCGCGGATTTTGGTACTGCTGACCAGCTCTCCATCGATACGACAGGGAGGAGCGACTTCGACCTGAAAACCATGAACCTCTCCCAGTTCCTGCAGTCTCACCAGTGAACCTTCCCGGTTACGGCCAAAGTTGTAGTTGTCGCCAACGACGACCACAGCCGCCCCCAGATGACGCACCAGAACATGGTCAACAAATCCATCAGCGGTAAGATTGGCAAAGCGAAGGTCAAAAGGAGCCACAACCAGATTGTCAATACCACAGCCGGCAATCAGGTCGGCTTTACGTTCATAAGAAGTAATCAGAAAAATCCGACGGTCGGGAAAGAGAAGTTTTAAGGGATGAGGAGAAAAAGTCAAGGCCGCCGACTTAAGGTCAAGCGCCTTGGCCCGGGACGTTGCCCGGGCCAAAAGAGAACGGTGTCCGAGATGGACACCGTCAAAATTACCGATCGCAACCACCTGACTTTGCGGCGGAAAGCACTGTTCACGAAAATTATTATAGATCTGCACAGTTTTTTATTTATGAAGATAAGCCATTACAGCGAAATTTATTTGAAATGGCGCAGAAACTCGCCATCACGATCCATCACCACCGTCGCCCGCTTGGCCAGCGATTTGCCATAGGCCTGCAGAGAGCGATAGAACTCATAAAAATCAGGGTCCTGACCATAGGCATCAGCCGAAATTTTAATCGCGGCCTGTTCCCCTTCACCTTTGATCTGCTCAGATTTTTTGTAGGCTTCGGAAAGAATAATTGTCCTTTCCTTATCCGCCTGGGAACGGGTTTTGATAGCCTCCTCTTCCCCTTCCGAACGGTAACGTTTGGCCTGCCTTTGCCGTTCCGCCTGCATCCGAGTAAAAACATGTTTTTCGTTCTCACGCGGGAGATCAGCCGCTTTGATCCGCACATCAATTACTTCAATGCCATAGGCCTCTGCCGCCTCATTACTCTGTACGGTCACCTTATGCATGATCTCTTCGCGCACCTTGGAGACGATATCAACCAGGGTCTCCCGGCCCAACTCAACCCGGAGCTGAGAATAGATAATATCATCAAGCCGTGACTGAGCTCCGGCTTCGGTGCGGACCGACTGGAAAAATTTAAGGGGATCAACAATTCGCCATTTTGAATAATTGTCGATCACCAGATTTTTCTTGTCACTGGTGATGATCTCGGCCGGTGCCGCATCGTAATGCAGCAGTCGGCGATCGAAAAAACTTACCTGCTGAAGAAAGGGTATCTTAAAATTAAGTCCCGGCTCCTTGACCACCTTGATCGGTTTACCCAACTGCAGAATCATCGCCTGCTGGGTCTGGTCAACAATAAACAGCCCGTTGTAAATAAAGATCGCAACCGCCACCAGAATAATTAATCCAAACTTGGCAAACTTCATTGTCCAGCCCTCCCGACCTGAGGTTGCGACCCGGTCAGGGCCGATTCACTTGCACTGCGTTTAAGGCTTTGTGCACCGGTTTCGATCGGCAGTAAAGGCAGCAGGGAACGGCTCACCTTGGGATCGACAATAATTTTGTCAATATCGCTTAAAACGTTTTCCATCATCTCCAGCTGCATCCGTTTTCGCGTGATTTTCGGAGCCACCTTGTAGGCGGCCAGGTTGGCCAGAAAACGATCGGCTTCACCGGTGGCCTGGTTGACCAGTTCGGCTTTGTAAGCCAGGGCCTGGTTGGTCATCTCTTCTGCATTACCTTTGGCTTTGGGCAGAATATCATTACTGTAGCCCTGCGCTTCGTTAATCAGGCGGATCTTGTTTTCCTTGGCACTGGCAACATCCTGAAAAGACTGGATAACCTCTTTAGGAGGATGGACGTCCTGAAGCTGGACGGCGACGATCTGGACCCCCGCTTTATAGCCGTCAAGCACCTCCTGCAGGCGCTTTTCACAATCCTGCTGCACCTTGTTTTTACCGGTGGTCAGAACAATATCGATATCATTTTTCCCGATCACCTCGCGCATCGCCGCTTCGGTCGCAACCCGCACAGTTTCGGTCTGGTTATTAACATTGAACAGGTAAGCAATCGGATCACTGATGCGGTACTGGACAATGAATTGGGCGTTAACAATATTTTCGTCACCGGTCAGCATCATTGACTCACCGGGCACCATCTGATAGCGGGCCGGAGGACCGGCTGAGATGGTCCGAAAACCGATCTCCAGACGTTTAACCTGTGTGACTTTGGGTTTTAAGACCGATTCTATCGGTTTCGGCAGATGCCAGTGTGGACCCGATTCCGTCGTATAAATAGCTTCGCCAAAACGTTTGACAACCCCGAGTTCATCGGGACCAACGATATAGAATCCGGTTGCCAGCCAGCCGACCAGCAGGATCACCACCAACAGCAGGGGGCCACCGGGCAAACCACCCGAAACCCCTTTTTCGGCCCGATTAAAAACTTTTTTTATGATGTCATCAATGTCGGCTGCGGGTTTCCGGCCTTCATTTTCGTCGCCATTATATTCCCAGGGCATCTCTTCTCCTTGACGTTCAACTAAAATTTTTATTGCCTTACAGATGTAAGGTACTAATTAAGCAACTAAACCGGCAAAAGTCAACCGGTTAATCACTGACGCTTGAATACCTTATTGTCCCAGCGGCATCATGTCGCAGCCGGCCGGAGGAATAAACGTAAAAAAAGAGCGCGGCAGAGCCTTATCGGGGCCGCTCTGCCATTTGTAAGTAATCACAATTTCATTGGCAAAAAGATCAACCATCCGGGTTTCAGCCAGCATATAAGAGGCCGCTGAAAAGATCATTTCAAGCTTTTGAAAGGGGGGCGCCGGATCATTCGCCAAAGGAGCGAGTTCAACGACAATGCGGTCATCAACTTTAGTGACGGCAAGCTTAAATTTCTCCGCTTGAAGCTGAAGCTCAGAGAGTAGATTAATGATAATCCGCGCCTCTTTGATATCCTTGACCGAGCCGGTCATTACCTGGTTCAAGTCGGGAGTATAGTACCAGAGGGTCTGGCCGTCCGACACTAACAGTTGTTTTTCCGGCAGTTGGTACTCCCAACGCATCTTATCCGGGCCTTGAATCCAGATCAACCCCATGCTCAAAGTCGTTTCATGGCTGTCGCTGTAGGTTGTTTTCTGAGTAAAGCGCCCGCTGAAAGCCATCTCCTGCAGATATTGTCGACGAATGCTTGCCAGGACAGATGCGACATCAAGATTCTCCGCCTTTTTAAGCTCTTCATTTTTTACCGTCGGTACCACTTGAGCCTCACCCGAAACCTGGTTTTCCGATACCTGCCCGGCCATAACCGATGCCGCCAGCAGCAGAGACGCCAAACCAGCCGCCAGGAAAAGAGTCCGAGAAAAAAACCTGTCCGATCTTTTAAACAGTTTAAAAAAAATCTTATTCATACTTAATTCATTCCTGAACCGGTTCATCCGGTTGGGGCAAATGGTTTATAATGTGTAAATATTCAGCCAGTTTTCAGTTTGAGGGTGCTCAGGTGATTTTCCGGAACGTCTCGCTAAATTTCGTCGTTTTCCCCATTGAGTATGACATTGTTGACAACCTCTTTAATCTGCGAGCCATCAATTAAACAGTAACGTGGCAGAGCTGGTTCGACAAAGCTCAAAGATATGGAAGGTAAAAAACGCTTCTGCAAACCGCCAAGACAGTGATTTGACGAGCATGGCGGAATTAAACATCAGTACCTAAATCAGGAGAATACCGAGATCATCGGCGACTGCCTTTTCCACGAGCTCGTTAACCGTCACTCCCCCACCGTAATCTTTTAGCTGACAGCCATTGCAAAGACGCGGCAACTGTTAGCGCTGGTTGCGGCCGCCACTGCCACCGGATCCGTTTTGCGCAAGCGGGCAATTTCTTGGGCGACAAAGCTGACATGGGCCGGTTCGTTACGTTTGCCGCGATACGGAACCGGGCTCAGAAAAGGAGCATCGGTCTCGATCAGTAAGTCGTCAAGATTCAACTTTGCAGCCACCTCTTTCTGCACATGGCTTTTGGGAAAGGTGATGGTTCCCGGCAGGGAGATGGCAAAACCCAGATCGACAAAACGTCGCGCCCAATTGTAGTCGGCGGAGAAACAGTGGATCACCCCGCCATGCCGGTAGCCCTTTTCGGAACGAATAATGTCATAGACCTCCTGGTGAGCCTCTCGGTCATGAATGACTACCGGCAGCTGCAGTTCCCCGGCAATCTGTAGCTGCCGGGCGAACTCGCGGCGCTGCACGGCTTTGGAGGAGTGGTCGCGGTAAAAATCGAGACCGATCTCGCCATAGGCCACAACCTTTGGATCGTCAGCTAACGCTTTAAGCCGGGCATAGCCGGTTTCATCCGCATTCTTACTGTCGTGCGGATGAATCCCGATGGTCGCATAAAGACCCGGATATTGGTGGGCCAGTTCCAGAGCCCGGATGGAATCGGCCAATTCAGTGCCGATGACGATCATCTTTTCGACCCCGGCCGCCTGGGCCCGATCTATCACAGCCGTAAGATCATCGGCAAAAACATCAAGGTTTAAATGACAGTGTGAATCGACAAGCTGGAGAGGGTTAGCGTTCGACAAAATCTTCAAACCTCCGAACGAAATCGGCCAGGGCTTGCGCCGTCAGTTGACAGAGTTTTTCACCTTTTGCTTTACTGGCAAAGGCCGGATCGCCCCAGACCCCGCCGCGCCAGTAGGCCGTTTTATTGCGCACCAGGATATATTCAGGGAAATCGGGAAATTCACGGGGTGACGTCCCTTTCACTAATGCCGGGAAAAGGTGGGCAATCCGTGAGGTCTCAACCTCACCGGCATGGGAATCACCCGCAACCTCAACAAGTTCACCGGCGGCGCGACAGCAGAAATCATACTCATTGATAACTGCCAGGCGAATATCGGAAAAATCTGCCAGCACCTCCTCCCCGACCTCAATCAGAGCCCCGATATGGGTTTTTCCGGCATGGCCCGAGATCAGGATGAAATTACGCAGACCCTGCTTGTAATAACCCTTGACCAGATCACGCACCAGGGCCCGGAAGGTCGCCGGTGAGAGGCCGACAGTTCCCGGATGCTCCGAGGTGCTGCGGCAGATGCCGTAATGCACCGGCGGCGCCACAAACGTCGGGTAAATCGCCGCCGCCGCCTTGACCGAAGCGTAAACCTGCATCGTGTCGGTATCGAGCGGCAGATGTTCGCCATGCTCTTCGGTTGAACCGAAAGGCAGAAAAATTGTCCGGCTCTGCTTGAGTCCGGCTGCAAATTCCGGCGTTGTAATATCGGTAATAATCAATCTGGACATCAACGACCTCATCTTGCTTGTTCGACAAAACCTGTTCTGTAAAATAGCGACGGCAAAAGTTCCAGACGCAGGGAGATGGTAATAATCAATTTGGTCATCTTAATCAAGCAAATCATTCGATCTTTTTTATTCAGTTTTTTAATATTGCAGTCGAGCATGAGCTATGATAATTAAAGAGGCATTGTTATTTTTTTATTGCGAACCGCAAACAACTGACAAACAAGAACTTGCCGGAGAAAAAAAATCATGCTGACGCTATCGACCCGTGTAAAAGAGATCAAACCCTCCCCGACCCTGGCGATTACCGCCAAAGCCAAGGCTCTGCAGGATGCCGGCGTTGATGTGGTTAATTTCGGTGCCGGAGAGCCCGATTTCGACACCCCGGAGAACATTAAAGAGGCCGGAATCAAGGCGATTCGCGATGGTTTTACCAACTATACCCCGGTCCCCGGCATCCCCAAACTCAAACAGGCGATTGCGGCCAAGTTGAAACGGGAGAACAATCTTGATTATCAGGAGAATGAAATCATCGTCTCCTGCGGCGGCAAACACTCCTTTTACAATCTTGCCCAGGCCCTGCTTGATCCCGGCGACGAAGTTATTATTCAAGCCCCCTACTGGGTCTCCTATCCGCCGATGGTCTCCCTTGCGGATGGCGTGCCGGTAGTGCTGGAAACCTCCGAGGCTGAAGCGTTTAAACTTTCCCCGGAACGTCTGCAGGCGGCCATTACGAAAAAAACCCGCGCCGTCGTGATCAATTCACCCTCCAATCCGACGGGTGCGGCCTACACCTGGGAGGAGCTTCAGGCTCTGGCTGAAGTGGTGGTCAGAAACAATATCCTGCTGATCAGTGACGAGATCTATGAGCACATCATCTATGACGGTTTTGTTCAGCGCAGTCCCGCCGAGATCAGTCCGGAAGTGAAAGAGCATTGCATTATTCTCAACGGGGTCTCCAAAACCTACTCGATGACCGGCTGGCGCATCGGTTTTACAGCGGGACCGGCGCCTTTAATCGCGGCAATGACCAAGATTCAGAGCCAGAGCACCTCGAACCCGACCTCGATTTCGCAGGTTGCCGCCGTTGAAGCTTACAACGGTCCCCAGGATTATGTCAAAAATGTCCTGGTCGATTTTACCGAACGTCGTGATTATATCGTCAAAACTTTAAATACCATTCCCGGCATCACCTGTTTTAATCCGCAAGGAGCCTTTTACGCTTTTCCCAGCATCAAAGGTTTGCTGGGAAAAACCTGCAAAGGGCGAAAGATTGATTCAGATCTGACCCTCTGCGATCTGCTGCTTGACGAGGCCAAGATTGCCGCAGTACCGGGTGAAGCTTTTGGCGCCCCCGGCTATCTGCGTCTCTCTTATGCCACCTCAATGGAAAACATCATCAAAGGTCTTGACCGTTTAGCGGAATTTGTTAAAGGTCTTGCATAACTGTTAAATTTATCGGATTTCTCAAACACGAAACCGACGAAGCTGCTGTTCGTCGGTTTCGTGTTTTTCTTGAAAGCATAAGCGGACAATCATGATTACAGTTACCAATCTCAGTAAAAGTTATGGCGGCCAGAACCTTTTTTCCGATGTCAGTCTGCAGTTTGACCCCGGCAACCGCTACGGCATCGTCGGTCCCAACGGAGCCGGGAAATCGACCTTTCTGAGAATCCTCTGCGGCCTGGAAAGCGCCGACAAGGGGTCTGTCAGTCTGCCGGCCAAAATCAAGGTCGGAACCCTGAATCAGGATCACTTTGCCTTTGAAAATGAGCTGTTAACCGATGTCGTCATGCAGGGTCTGCCGGAGCTCTTTACGGCCTTTGCCGAAAAGGAGCTGGTTCTGGCTCAGCCGGAGCCCTCACCGGAACGGATTATTGAACTTGAAGAGATCATTCATCATTACGACGGCTATCAGGCCGAAAGCCGGATCGCCCAGATGCTGGAAGGCCTGGGCATTGCCACCATATACCATAACCAGCCGATGCAGGTTCTCTCCGGCGGCTACAAACTCAGGGTGCTGCTGGCTCAGTGTCTCTTCAGTCAGCCTGAAGTCCTGCTTCTGGATGAACCGACCAACCACCTTGATATCATGTCGGTGCGTTGGCTGGAGGATTATCTGGTTGACTATAAAGGCACCCTGATTGTGGTCTCTCACGATCGAGATTTCATCAACCGGGTCTCCACCCATATTGCCGACATCGACTATCAGACCATCAAAATCTACCCCGGCAACTACGATTACTACCTGAAGGCCCGTGAGCTTGAGGATCTGCAGCGGCGGCAGGAATCCGACAAAGCCGAAAAAAAGATGGGTGAGCTCCAGACCTTTGTCACCCGTTTTAAAGGCAAAGCCAGCAAAGCCCGCCAGGCCCAGAGCAAGATGAAGCAGATTGTCCGCATGGAAAAAGATCTGGTCAAGCCCCTCTACTCCTCCCGGGCCCACCCCCGCATCTCTTTTACCTGCTGTCGACCTTCGGGCAAAACCGTGCTTGAGGTTAACGGTGTGAGCAAAGCCTACGGGAACAAGAGAGTTCTGCACGAAGTCTCTTTTACCGTCAACAAGGGTGAGCGGCTGGCGGTTATCGGTCCCAACGGCATCGGCAAATCAACCCTTTTAAAGATCATTATGGGAGAACTTGAGGCCGATCAGGGTACGACAACCTGGGGCTATGAAACCTATCCCGAATATTTTTCCCAGGATCATCGGGAGCTGATTCCCAAAAATTCCACCCCGTATGAATATCTCTACAGCTACGGCCCGGGTGAGAGTATCGGCACAATCCGCGGCCAGCTCGGCAATCTTCTCTTTTCCGGAGATGATGTGCATAAAACTACCGCCGCTCTCTCCGGCGGTGAGGCCGCCCGGCTCATCATCGCCAAGCTGGTGTTAAAAAAAGGCAATGTCATGGTTCTTGATGAACCAACCAACCATCTTGATCTGGAGTCGATTGAAACCTTTATCAATGCCCTGGTCAAGTTTGACGGAACCATTATCTTTGTCAGCCACAACCGCTACCTCGTCAATCGGCTCGCCACCCGAGTCCTGGAGTTGAAAAGTGATGGTTTTGATCTCTTCCCCGGCACTTATGAAGAATATCTTGAACACTTAGGCCACGACCATTTGAGTGGCGCAGTGCCGGCGAAACAGAAAATAACCCGCATGCGGGAGGTTAAAGAAGAAAAAGAGGAACCTGCGGAAAACCGCCCGCTTCCAAACAGCACTAGGCGCCAAAACGACAGCATGCCTCAAGCAACCGTCAGACCGCAGATTCAGGATAAAACCCAGCGCAAAAAGATCAACAACCGGCTCAGACCTTTAAAAAAAGAGAGCGCTGAAGCCGAAGCTCTCTGCGAGGTGCTGGAAAAGGAGAATGAAAATTTCAACCTGCTCTTCTCGCAGCCGGAGTACTATTCCCAGACCGCGCCTGAATTAATCAAAAAACAGGCGGCCGCTAAAAAAGAGTGCGAAGAGAAACTGGCTTGGGCTTATCGTAAATGGGAAAAACTCAACCAGGAGATCGAAGCTCTGCAGCAGGAACTCGAAACATAATGAGTGAATCAATCAGCCGTTCGCAGAAAAGAATAACCGATCCCGCCCTGCATATTATTCTTTTTGAGCCCGAGATTCCAGCCAACACCGGTAATATCTCAAGGCTCTGCGCCGCAGCCGAACTGCCCCTGCACCTGATTCATCCTTTGGGCTTCAAAACCGATGACCGCAATCTTAAAAGAGCCGGTCTCGACTACTGGTCCGAGGTTGATGTCAGAGAACATGAAACTTTTGCGGCTTTTGTCGATTTCTGGCAAAAGATTACCCCCTCCCCGGCCCCACTTATTGCCTTAAGCGCCAAAGCGCAAAAAAATTATAATACAGTAACCGCAATCGCGCCCGGTTTCGGACTCATTTTCGGCCCCGAAACCCGGGGTCTGCCGCAGACCATCCTCGAAACCTACCCCAGCTGTACCGTTCCCATGTGGGGCAAAGTCAGAAGCCTCAATCTTTCGACCACCGTCGGCATCGTCGCCTACCATTTTTTGCAGCAGTTAAAAGTTTTTTAAGCAGTTAAATGGCATCCGAGGACAGAATAATTTTCACACAGTGCCTCAGTCTGGGAATCCCACCAGGTAGGCAATAGAGAAAATTTAACCTGTCTCCCGGTGTTGATTGTGAAAAAAATTCAGTCCCCTGCAATTTTTTCATTAAGCTGAATAGTTACAAAAAAACGTTCTCTTGACTTAGGTCAAAGATAAAAGGCCGGCTTTCCTCTAAATAGAGATTAAAGTAATCAAGATTGACAAATTAGATAGCCTTAACCCGGAAAACTCAACCTTAAAAGAGGAGATCAGTTATGTTCTGTTTTCAATGTCAGGAGACCGCAAAAAATCAGGGTTGCACCATTAAGGGTGTCTGCGGCAAGCCGGAAGAGACCGCGAATCTGCAGGATCTTTTAATTCATACCTTGAAAGGTATCGCCGTTTACGGTGAGAAATTGAAAGAGTTTAATATCATCGATAAAGAGACCTCCCTCTTTACGGCCAAGGCCCTCTTTACCACGATCACCAATGTCAACTGGGATGATCAGAGCCTGTGTGACTTCATCAAGGAAGCTTTACAACGGCGTAACCAGTTACGCGATAAATTCATCTCAGCCTACAAAGCTGAAAATGGTCAGGACTTTACCGGGGCGCTGCCGGATGCCGCCACCTGGTTTTCTGCTGATACGACCGTCTTTGCTGAAAAGGCCAAAAGCGTTGGCGTCCTCGCCACCGAAAACGAAGATGTCCGCTCTCTGCGCGAGCTTTTGATTATCGGCCTCAAAGGGGTTGCCGCTTACGCCGACCACGCCGCCATTTTAGGTTTTGAAGATGAGGCTATCTACGCCTTCATCATGGAGGCCCTGGCCTCAACCACGAAAAATCTTTCGGTGGATGAGATGGTCGCTCTGGTTATGAAAACCGGTGAGACCTCAGTCACCACTATGGCCCTGCTCGATAAAGCCAATACCACGACCTATGGTAATCCGGAACTTTCCGAGGTCAATCTCGGGGTGCGCAACAATCCCGGCATCCTCATCAGCGGCCATGACTTAAAGGATATGGAAGAGCTTCTTAAACAGACCCAAGGCACCGGCGTCGACGTCTATACCCACGGCGAGATGCTGCCCTGCAACTACTATCCGGCCTTTAAAAAATATGACCATCTCGTCGGCAACTACGGCGGTTCCTGGTGGCATCAGAATACGGAGTTTGAATCTTTCAACGGCCCCATCCTCCTGACCACCAACTGCCTGGTGCCCTTAAAGAAAGAGAACACCTATCTGGATCGTCTCTTTACCACAGGGGTAGTCGGCTATGTCGGCGCCGCTCATATCGCCGACCGTCCCGCCGGCGGCACTAAAGATTTTTCCGCCATTATCGAGCGGGCAAAAAAGTGTGCTGCTCCGACCGAGATCGAAACCGGTAAAATCGTCGGCGGCTTTGCCCATAATCAGGTTCTGGCTCTGGCCGACAAAGTGGTTGCTGCGGTCAAGTCGGGCGCCATTAAACGTTTTGTCGTCATGGCCGGTTGCGACGGCCGCCAGAAATCAAGAGCCTACTTTACTGAAGTCGCCGAAAAGCTGCCGCAGGATACCGTAATTTTAACCGCCGGCTGCGCCAAATATCGCTATAATAAACTTGCTTTGGGCGATATCTGCGGCATTCCCAGAATACTTGATGCAGGCCAGTGTAACGACTCCTACTCCTTGGCCGTAATCGCCCTGAAACTGAAAGAGGTCTTCGGCCTTAAAGATATCAACGAGTTGCCGATCTCTTATGATATCGGCTGGTATGAGCAGAAAGCCGTGGCCGTCCTCCTGGCCCTTCTCTTTCTCGGCGTCAAAGGCATCCGTTTAGGACCAACCCTGCCCGCCTTCCTCTCCCCGGCCGTGGCGAAAGTTCTGGTCGAAAACTTCAATATCAAAGCGATCGACACCGTCGAAAATGATATTGCGGCGATGATGAAGGGTGAATAAGCAAACAACTGATTAATTAATTTACTGAAAAAAAGAGCCGTCGGTTTTGGGATTTATCATCTCAAAAATCGACGGCTCTTTTTTATTAATCCGGCAGACAGATTCAAACAGAAGTATGACACGGCGATGATAGATGAAGCGTAAACCCAACCATCATTTATTTTTTTCTGAGCTACTTTAACTCTTCCGGTGCACGCAAGAAAAGCGTCAGCAAAACCCCGGTTGCGGTTAATACGGCACAGAGGCCGAAGGCGGTATTGAAGGAGCCGGTCAGATCGGCCAGATAACCGGCCAGAGCCGGTCCGATAATCTGGCCGCCGCCGAAAAAGAGGGTTATGAAAGCAAAAGATTTTGCCGCCTCGGCCGGGCCCATATAATCACCCACCGCCGCCGACATGATCGTCGGCAGACTCCAGACCGAAACCCCGAAGATAAAGACGGAAAGATAGAGAAACACATTGGGCAGGCCGGTCGCCACCAGAGCGTATGCAACCGTAAAAAGTGAGTAGGCGATGATAATCCCCCGTTTACGCCCGAGATGATCTGATATCCAACCGAAAAGCGGGCCTGAAAATATCCCCAAAAAACCGACCGCCGCCCAGAAACTACCGGCGACCCCTTCCCCGAAACCGCGCTCTTTGACCATCGAGACCACAATAAAGGTTGCATAGACGACATATGTACTGCCGAAGATCGCGTAAATCAGACCGAGATGAATCAGGGTGCCGCGATGTTTTTTGGCCTGGCCTGCGGTCGGCACCCCAACCCCGCCGGCAGGGGTTTGAATTTTAGCCTTACCCAGAGGCAAAAGATTTTTTTCCTCGGGCTCGTTGCGCAGAAGAGCAAAAGCCATGACCGCAAACCCGGCCGTCATCACCCCCATAATCAGCCATGCCGAACGCCAGCCTTGCGCCCCGAGAGCGTGATTAATGAAAGGCACGAAAAAACCGGCAAAAACAATCGCCAGACCATTGCCCGAGAGCATGATGCCCGCGGCCTTGCCCCGCATACTTTTCAGAAACCAGTGTGAAACCAGACCCATCATCGGAACATTGGCAATCCCGCTGCCGATACCGGTCAGAAAATAGAGGGCCTGGACAGCAAAAACAGTCTCAGCCCAGCTGATGGCGACCATGGTTAAAGCAACCAGAAAGAGACCGAAAGCAATAGTCCGGCGCGCACCCAGACGTTTGGAGGTAAATCCGGCGAGTGCCACCGCCAGCATATAGCCGATGAAATTACAGGTACCGATAAGCCCCATCTGTGAGTTG